>CBDCGX010000021.1:0-57266 GCA_965216965.1 Spirochaetia bacterium
TGAATTACGAAATAACAATAAAATGTGCAACATTCACTTTGAAAAAGCAGATATTGCATATAAGGGGTTGTTTCAATTTATTAACCAAAAGTTTGCACAGTCGCTACCACAGTCATGCACCGTTATAAATAGAGAACAAGACTTAAATATAGCGGGGCTTCGTCAAGCAAAAATGACCTACCGTCCCGATGCCCTACTCAAAAAATATCGAATATACCCTTCAAACATTCCTATTCCTCCTCATTGTGTAATTATAAAATGATGATATACTAAAAATATGAGTGATTCATCTTATTTCACAATAAATGACTCCCTTCTAAATGACCTTAGTAATGAAAATCCTTTTATCTGTAAGATTAATACTTTATCTTCTAAGCCTTTAAAACATGTTAATCATACCCACACCATGGTCGTATACGGACTTGACTCGTATGGAATTCTTTCGCATATTGTAGGGGCTATAAGTCTTGAAGGCATATCAATCATTTCTGCCCAATCTCAATTTAGACATATAAAAAATAAAAAATATTTCCACAATGAATTTACCATCAACGCTCATTCTCCTCATAGAGAATCATGGACAGAAAGCATTAAACACATAATAGAGTTTCATGGAAAAAACATTCACAATGCCAATCGCATTGCCTCAATCCAATATACAATAGAAAAAATTGCAGAAGACTGTAGTAAAAAAAGAAAAACTCCTGTTCCCCTCCCTGTAATTGATATCAATATACAAAAAACACCGCCTGCAATATTTTCTCATAACAAACATACATATCCTCCTAACACCTTTTACATTAGTGTTTCTGGTTACGATAGCCAGTACCTTTTATACATGTTAAGTCTTGCATTTGAGATCCAAAACATGTCTATTCTTTCTTTCCATGCACATACGCATCATTCGCATATACAGGATTTTTTTGCTGTGGTGCCACTTTCTAGAAAAGCATTTATACAAACACCAACTCTTCGATTACAGATCTTACTTAGCATACAATTTGCGTATTCCTTAAAACAAGTTTCTGATCCTTCTGCAGCACTCTTCCATTTTGAAGAGATTTTACAAACCATCAGTAAAAACAAAAACGATGTTCTATTACTTCAACTTATACAAAGTAATAGCATCCCCTCTTTTGCACAAATTCTAGGTGAGAGCAAACATCTTTGGGAAGACTTTATTCGCGTACATTCAGAAGAAATTATCAAAACTTTTTCTCAATCTTCCACAACAAAAAACCACCGTGCATTCCTTTAGTATAGAACCGCGTCTCTATGAAAAAACCCTTTTAGAAAAACTAAAGAAAGACATTCCTTTTGAACAAAAGATACATACTATTAACACATTTAAAGACACACAAAGTTATCTCATAGACATTGCCATATTATTGTATCATAACAAAAACTTTAAAGAGCTAAGCTATCGACTTTCTGAGCTTTCAAGAGTTGTAGTGCGACAAACAATACAACTTATAGAAGAAAAACTTATTCAAGAATATGGCACACCTCTAACCGCAGGTGGGAAAAAGGCACAATGGGCACTTTTTGGACTTGGAAAATTTGGAGGATCCGCTATGGGATATGCATCAGATATTGAAATTATGCTTATATACGATAGCACTGGAAGGACTGATAAAAACAATTTAGAAAATATTTCAAATCAAGACTTTTTTTCAAAGATGGTTCAGCTACTTAAAAAAAACATAATATCAAAAAAAACAGGGGTATTCTGTATTGATCTGCGATTACGCCCTCATGGAGATGCAGGTCCGCTTGCAGTTCGTCTTGAAAATTTTATTTCATATTATGGGCCATTTGGACAATCGCATAGTGCCGAAAAACTTTCGCTTACTCGGATGCGCCCCGTAGCAGGAAATCCAGAATTAGTAGAAAAAACACTTGAGATACGAGATAATTTAATCTATGAAAGTCAATCAATTGATTGGAAGGAAATTTTTTCTTTAAGAAAAAAACAAATCGCATCCAAAGTAAAAGAAAATACAAAAAATGCAAAATTCAGTCCCGGAGCCCTTGTTGATGTAGAATATAATGTACAACTTTTACAAGTTCAATACGGGAAACACTACAAAAAAATTAAGACAACCAAGCATCCGCTATACCATATCATTTTTGGCAAAAATTGGAGAGCTATCAAAAAAAGAAGCACGTATAATATCTAATGCCTATGGTTTTTTTAGAGTGCTTATTAATGCATTACGGTTAAGGCGTGGAAATGCCTTAGATCTTGAACTACCTCCAATAAGCTCATGGGAATATCACCATCTTGCATGTAGAATGGGATACACAAGCGACACTGTATTAAGCGCGTCACAAAAACTTATGATTGACTTTAACACTCATAGTGCTCATGTATATGAGTTTACACATGCTCACTTTGGAAAAACTATACCCATGATTGAAGATGCTAATCCCGCCACAGTAGTATTTTTGCAAGATAAGAAATTATCTTCCCCTGCTCTAAAAATATTTAAAGATAAAAATGCTACATATAATACTATAGCCATATGCTCTCAAAAAAATAATATACATTACAAGGATGTTATTATGCCACTCTATTCAAAAATCCTACTACTCTCGTGGACAACTCTAGAGAGAAGTGGTATTCCAGATAGAATGCTAAGAGATTTTTCTCGTATTGTTGTACAAATACTTTCCCAATCAGAAAAGAATCTCATTACATTCTATAAATCTTTACTCGCACAGCCTGCCCGCCTTGACATACTGCTTGCGGTACTTATGGGAAGCCGATATTTATCTGAAGAAATAATAAAAAACACTGACCTCATTAATTATATATGCGATAGGCATGTTGTGCAAAAACAAAAATCATATGCATCATATATTGCACAATTGAATGTGGACATACGCTTAACCATGCAAAAGGGATCACTATATGACTCATCTCATGTATACTCCCGCATGTCTCTAATTCGAAACTTTAGAAAAAAAGAAATACTACGTATAATTACAAGAGATCTATGTTTGCACGCTCCATTAAAAAACATAGTATCAGAAATAAGCGACCTTGCATGTTCAATTATACAAATGTCTTATTTTTCAAGTTGTTATGATATATATAAAGATATTGATCTCATACCTAATATTCCTATTATGATTTTTGCCTTTGGAAAATGTGGGGCAAGAGAGTTAAATTATAGTTCTGATATAGACCTCATGTGTGTATATAAACAAAAAAAATCAAATATTTCATTATCTGAGCAAAAAGCAATAGAAATCTTTAAAAGAACAATACAATATATAAACAAATACACTGCAGATGGTAGACCCTATAGAGTTGATCTTCGTTTACGTCCCTATGGCAATGCTGGTTCTATTATACAAACCACAGAATATGTAAAAAAAATATTATTTACACAATGCTCTCCCATGGGAATTGCAAGCAACGCTAAAATTAAAACCAGTAGCAGGAAATAAGAAAATGGGCCACCCCTTCTTAAAATCCATTCATAATATATATAAAAAAAAGGATTAAAGCATACCCAAAAGAAATACTTACACAGAAAATACATGATCTAAGATCATTATCTGCAGAAACTCATATCAAAGGTGCAGAGGAAATATTTGAAATAAAAAAACAGCTTTGGAGGAATTCGAGATATAGAATTCTCAGTACAAGCATTACAACTTTTTCATATAAAAGAAATACCTATACGTGCCGACACCCTTGGGGCAATGCAAGTCCTTTTACAATACGGTGTTCTCAATCAAAGTACTACCAACTTGCTTGCCAAAAATTATTGCTTTTTACGTCGCATAGAACACTTTCTACAAGTATATGATGACAAGCAACTTCACAGCATACCCGCTCAAGATTATACTGTGATGAAACGAATATCATGGTTAATAATGCAAGAAAAAGATGAAGATAGTTTTATACGACAATTAAGAAAAGTAAAAACGCAAACCCATGCATTTTATAAAAAAGTAATGAATCTTTGAATTCATCTTAACATTGATAGTATTTCTTGTGTAAACGTCTAAAATAAATAAAAATATATCCTTTATTACTATTTCTAATTTATTCTATATTATGTTATAATAATTTATGCTGCATAGAAATGTTTATTTTATTAATAGTTTCATGCAAAATTCTAATTTTTAATAAGGTAGGTGTCTTATGGTATTAGGTATACTAAATGAAGCTGATCGTAGAGTTGCTATAGTACCAGACTTAATCCCTCAGCTAAAAAATCTTGGTATTACAGTTCAAATGGTATCAAAAGCGGGCGAATCTGCAGGATTCCCTGATCAGTTTTACAAGCAACACAAGGTGAAATGTGTTACTAAACAAGATGTTCTTAGCAAGTCTGATATTATTATAACGTTCAATCCTATTTCAGGAGCTGATCAACTAAAAACAAAAAAGGCTGCGGTATTTATATCGCGATATGCTCCCTATGACAATTCTAAGAAAATTGGAGGATGGGTTAAAAAATCTCACACTATCTACAGTCTTGATATGATTCCTCGTATCACTGTAGCACAATCATCAGATGTTCTTTCATCATTAGCATCCATCGCAGGGTATAAAGCTGTATTAGTTGCTGCAGAAAATTTCAACAAATATTTTCCAATGCTCACAACTGCAGCAGGAAGCATACCTCCTGCAAAAATATTAGTACTTGGTGCAGGAGTTGCAGGACTACAAGCAATTGCAACTGCTCGTAGATTAGGGGCAATAGTTAAAGCATTTGATACTCGCGAGGCAGCACGAGACGAAGTGCAGAGCCTTGGTGCAAAATTTGTTGAAGTAGAGGGAGCCGTTGACGATAAATCTGCTGGAGGCTATGCTGTTGAACAAACTGAAGACTTCAAGAAAAAGCAGCAGGAAGCAATTGCAAAAAACATTGCAAAATCGGACGTTGTAATAACGACTGCTCAAATACGAGGAAGACCAGCACCTAGACTTATAACAAAAGAAATGGTTTCAGCAATGTCTCCCGGAAGTATTATTATTGATCTAGCCTCCTCAACTGGAGGAAACTGTGAGTGTTCTCAAGACAAAAAAACAATTTCTTTTAAAGATGTCACTATTATTGGAGATTCTGATCTTTCAGAAAGAGTGCCCTCTCATGCTTCTTTGCTTTTTGCTAAAAATGTTTTTAATTTTATAAAGTTTATGATAAATGATGAAAAGAAACTTGATCTTATCTCTCTCAATCATGAGATACTTGAAAAAAGTTGTATAGTCCATAAAGGGGAAAAAAAATACAAATAAAACTTAAGGAGAATTATTATGTTTTACAATATACTTGCAGTCAGTTTAGACTGGCTTAGTGTCCATCTAAAAGAAATAACACTGCTCATATTTGCCACATTTGTAGGTATGGAAATAATAGGGAAAGTTCCCACATTACTTCATACCCCCCTTATGTCCGGTGCAAATGCAATCAGTGGTGTTACAGTGGTTGGTGGTATTTACTTGGTTAGAACAGCCGCCACTGATGATATATTATCTATATCACTTGGAACAATTGCTATCTTACTAGGAATGATTAATGTAGTCGGTGGATTCGCCGTTACCAGTCGCATGCTCGATAAATTTAAAAAGAGCAAGATAAAAAAATAAAGAGGTGTTTTTGTGAGTAATTATTTAGATACAATAACAGAAATTATCTACCTTCTAGGTACTATTTTCTTCATATATGGCATAAAACGAATGGGACACCCCGATACAGCTCGTGGAGGAAATTTTATAGGTGCCATTGGAATGGCATTTGGTATTCTTGCAATATTATTTATGCCTTTAAAAGAACAAACATCACCATATTACTTTCCCATCATTATAGTAGTAATTGCCCTTATTATAGGTTCTATAATAGGAATTATAGCATCAATTAAAGTTAAACTTACAGCAATGCCAGAAATGGTATCGCTATTCAATGGGTTTGGTGGCGGATGTTCTATGCTTATAGGGTTTACAGAAATGTATAAGATAAATACAGGCATCTCAATAGGATCTACAAGCACTATACTAATCGGAGTATTTGCCATTTTTGTGGGTTCTATTACACTTTCTGGCTCAATAGTAGCATGGGGAAAACTTTCAGGGACTTTAAGAGATAAAATCATCCTTCCTTTTCCTCAACTCATTAATTTTATTATGCTTGTTGTTTCAATATATTTAGGATATTCAATTATACAAGGAAGAGCAATTTCACTATTATTTATAATATTGTTAACTGCAATATCTTTAGTTTACGGATTTACCTTTGTAACTCCTATAGGTGGCGGAGACATGCCCGTTGTAATATCATTACTAAACTCATTTAGCGGTATTGCAGCAGCAATATCAGGTTTGCTATACAACAATACATTTATGGTAGTAGGTGGTATCCTTGTAGGAGCATCTGGAACTCTTCTCACAGTACTTATGTGTAAAGCAATGAACAGGTCTCTTTTCAATGTTATTATAGGTGGATTTGGAACTACTTCATCCGTCGTGGTAGGATCAGATAATAAAGCAGTAGTTGAAACAAGTGTTTCAGATTTAGCAATACAACTTAAATATTCAAAAAAAGTAGTTATAGTACCTGGGTATGGGCTTGCTGTTGCTCAAGCACAACATGCTTGTCATGAACTTGAAAAAACGCTTGAAGAAAGCGGAGTACAAGTAATATACGCGATACACCCTGTTGCAGGAAGAATGCCTGGTCATATGAATGTACTTCTTGCAGAAGCACAAGTTTCTTATGACAAGCTATTGGAAATGGATGCCTCAAATGATCAATTTCCAACAACTGATGTTGTCCTTGTAATTGGAGCAAACGATGTAGTAAATCCAGCTGCAAAAGACAGTCCTGGAAGTCCTATCTATGGGATGCCTATTCTTGATGTTTCGCTAGCAAAAACTACAGTTGTATTCAAAAGAAGTATGCGCCTAGGATACGCAGGTGTTGAAAATCCGCTTTTCTTTAAAGAAAACACCACTATGCTTTTTGGAGATGCAAAAGACAGTTTAAATAAACTAAAAGTAGAAGTAGTAAATTCATAATTCTTACTATAAATATATATAAAGCAAAAAAAGACCACAATAAGTGGTCTTTTTTTATTAAGTCTTGTGTCTAATATTCTATATTACCAAGAGAAAAGAATTTCCTAAATGTGCCCCCAATGCTATGGAACAATTCTTGTACTTTACCGTGAGATGTGTAATGAATATTTCCTTTGTTATTTTCTTCATTATAATGAAATTGCTTTGTATAATAGCGCTGAGCCCCCACTGCACACAACCCTATCACATTAGAAAAATGTGGATCTCTATATTTTGTAAGTGGTCCTCCCCAATTCCATGGTTGAGCCATGCGGGTTTTTGCTCTTGTGATTTTTTCAAGCATTTGTTTACATCCAAGTATCTTAGAAGCACCACCAGTAACTACCACAAGCATCGTATGAGCATGTTCAAGAAGATGTGTAGCTGTATATACAAACTTAAAAATTTCATACATTCGTGCATATGCAATCTCATATACTTTTTTTACATCTACAGAAAAAGTTTGATCATATTCTTCTTCTCTTATTGTTATGGTCTGAGGAAATTGAGGAAAATACATGGGATCAACACACCCATAATTCTTTTTTATCTTTTCTGCAACTGCTTCAGGAATGTGAAGTACGTGTGCAATGTCTCGAGTAATATCATTTCCACCAAAGGGAACAATACTCACATCTTTAGGCACGCCATTATCAAATATTATTGTACTTGTAGTATCTGCTCCAATATCTATAAGAATAACAGATTGCTCTTTTTCTAACCTTGTAAGCACTCCTTCTGCAGTTGCTATGGGGCCTGCACATATATAATCAAGGGGAATTCGAACTTTATCGGCACATTGTTTATATTTAAGTATTTCTTTTTTTGGGGCACTTACTAAAAATACTTCTGATTCAACAGATGATCCTAATTCGCCCTCTGGATCTCGCTTGGGAAGTCTATTATCTACTCTATAACTTCGCGGCATAATATGCAAATATTCCATTCCATTCTTTAAAGGGAAATTACTTGCCATTTCTTTTGCCCTTATAAGATCTTCTCCTTGTACTTCACGTATATGCCTGCTAAAAGGATATACAGCCCTATTTACTCTCGACTGTATGTATCTATCTTCCAATGATATTATTCCCGAAATACAATTAAGATCACTTTCTTGTGGTAAAACTCTTTTCCGTATTACTTCAATCATTTCTCCAACATAATTAGAGATTTTTTCCATGTTTACAATACAGCCCCTCTCTACCACATTCATATATGATTGAGACTCAACAGCCATAATCTCAAGAGAAAAATCATCCCACGAACTTACTCGGGCAAGTGCAACTTTACAAGCACTACTACCTATATTGAGTCCTAAAAAATATTTAACTGCATCATGTTTCTTCATTATTTCCCCACTTTTTTCCTATAATTACGCCTTGCCGAACATCAAATGATTCAAAACCGTTAAAAAACCCCTCTTTTGTTATATTCTCGGCAAAATACCATATCTTTTCAAGCTTTTCTGTACTTATATCTACTTCCGTAATAAACTTACTTTGATAATCTTTAAACC
Organism: Spirochaetia bacterium; assembly: GCA_965216965.1. GTDB lineage: Bacteria > Spirochaetota > Spirochaetia > WTKD01 > CBDAKK01. The sequence goes on from CBDCGX010000021.1 coordinate 8,592, forward strand.
ATAGCTCAATGATACGATATCCGTCTTTAAATGATACTATTCTCCATTCAGAAATATGACTAAATACTGCTTTGTTTTCTTTCTTTATAATAGCAACTTTCTTTAAAAATGTTACTACCCACTGCGGTAAAAAAACACCCACTTCAGGATTTATTATTTCTATGCCCGAGAGAACTGGCACATCTACAATACCACCCTGCAATCCAACTTGTACAGATTTCCCTGTTTTATCAAAATATGCGGGAACTTCTTTTCCATTCACTTTAGCAAGTACAACAACAAGCGGTATTGACCTTTCTAATGTAATATTTATTTCTCCTCTTAGCGTTTTTCGTATATGAGACTTATACACAAGCGGATGTGCTTCAATGGCTTTTTTCATTGCTTTTATATTTGCTTTCGCATATGGAATAGGCAATTCTATTCCCATATATTTCTTTAAGTCTTTTACAGAAAATGCTATGTCTCCATATAAATTGATTCTATTTATATCTATTTTTTGAATAAAAGAAACAAAAAACACTATGGCTACAACAAAGATTGTAAATGTCCATATAATAGACCACAAAAATACTTTCTTATTCTTCATAATTACTACGATTATTTTTTATATCTTCTATAAATACAGTATCGCTTTTTACCGGTTCTAAGAGAATTTCTTCCTCTTGCTCATACGATTGAGAAGATATTATATCTGCATTATAGTCTTCTCCCATCCTAACATTATAAACATGTTGTCCAATTTCACTTTGAGTTTTTTCATTTTTGATTTCTACTGTCTCTTTGTTATCATTAAACAAATAATCAGTAGTATGTGTAGTATTCATCTTGTTTTTACCAGAAAGTATTTTTTCTTTATGAATTATATGAGAATCTCGTATATTAGGAAATAATTTGTTTTCATATACTACTGCAGCTTTGAGAATAAACCCATACGCAAAAAGTGACGTCACAAGAGAAGACCCCCCTGTAGAATAAAAAGGCATATTAAGACCCGCAGTAGGTACTAACCCTATAGATACAGCAATATGCCCCGACACAGAAACAATTATGTACGTAATACTTGAAAGTACTATATAAAAATAAAATCTATCTATGCTATAAAGTGCTTTACAAAGCGAAAACGCTTTTATAAACAACATCCAAAATAAAACAAGAATCATCAAGGATCCTATTAATCCAAATTCAGAAATAATTACAGAAAATACAAAGTCATTATAAAAATAAGGCAAGGCAAGTACATCAAACATGTTGGCACCAACCCCCCTCCCAAAAAAACCTCCTTGTTTTATAAGGTTATATGACTGTGAAAGTTGAAATCCTATATCAAGACGATCAGTATTGGGTTTGAGAAATGTAATAATTCTCTCTACCCTATTGGGACTATTTATAACTATTACAAAAAACACGACACAAAGCATAACAAACCCAAGACCTTTCCAACGCGAAGGAATATCGGAAGAAAATAACAATGCTAAAACAACTATTCCACTCATCAAAAAAGAAGAATAATCCTGCTGAAAATAAAGCGTTCCTATATACAGAAAAATCATAATGCTTAAACGAGACATAAGTCTAAAAACAACTTTATTCACTCTTTTATCAGACAAACCACCTCTCCATTGAAATTGAGAGCAAATAGAATGAAATTGTGCAAGTATATTGCTTATATATAGTGTAAGTGCAATACGAGCAAAATCTCCTGTCTGTAAAGAAATACCTGCAATACGTATCCAGCGACGTGCTCCATTTATATATGTTCCTGCAAACATAGTATAAATCATAGAAAGAAGTCCTATTATACACAAAATAAAACTTAACTCACGAATTATTTTTGAGGGTGTTTTAAGTATGATATATATTCCAATAACACCGATACAAAGTGCTAAAAGCTGTTTTATAAAAAGTTTTAATATGCCATCGTGTTGAAAAACAAAATCTTGAATGATCCTACCTTTTTGTAGGGAAAAACTATATGAAAGTGAAAAAGAAAGTGCTAATCCTGTTGATATGAATATCAACAGGAAAATAAAAAATGTATTAAAATATGTTTCTCTTTTCATAAATGATTTTATTTCCTAGCGAATTTTTAAAGTTATTAATCCTAAAATGAGAAAAAAACCTCCAGCTATCCAAAAGCGAACAACCACCTTACTTTCTTTCCAGTTCTTTAGCTCAAAATGATGATGTAAAGGCGCCATTTTAAATACTCTTTTCTTAAAAACTTTAAAGCTGAAAACTTGTATTATTACAGACAATGTTTCTATAACAAAAACTCCTCCCATTATAATTAATAAGAACTCATGTTTTGTAATAATACCTATTATTGCTATTAACCCACCTAACGTAAGACTACCAGTATCTCCCATCATAATAGATGCGGGATTACAATTATACCACAAGAACCCTATGCATGAGCCTACAATAGACAAGCTCAAAATAGAAAGTTCTCCTGCATTTGCTACAAAGGGGATCTGTAAATATTCAGAAAAATCTATCCTCCCTGTAACATATGAAATCACAGTAAAGCCCGATGCTATTAGGATAATTAATCCTGATGCAAGCCCATCAAGCCCGTCAGTAATATTTACAGCATTTGTTGTGCTAATAATAATAAGTATTACTAAAATTACATAAAACCATCCTAGGTCTATTGATGCATCTTTCACAAAAGGAAAATAGATCTTTGAGGTTTGTTCATCTCCAAAAAGCATAAGTGCTACACCTATAATACTTCCTATAATAAGCTGACCTATAAGCTTTGTCCATGCTCGCAATCCCGTTTTTTTCGTTTGCATTATTTTCAGATAATCATCAATAAAACCTAATAAACCAAAACTCAATAGCAAGAAAAAGATTACCCACGTATGCCAATGTCGTATATCCATCCACAAAAGGAGAACCATAGCAATAGAAAAGCAAATAACAACTCCACCCATAGTAGGAGTCCCCTTTTTCCCCATATGACATTTAGGGCCATCTTCACGAATTATTTCCCCTATTTTATATCTTCTTTGCAACTTAATAACAAGTGGCATTAAAAATACAGAAATGAAAAACGCCATCATAGCACCGTATGCACCACGAAATGTAATATATTGGAATAAATTAAAATATGTTATTTTATCTGCAAATGGGTATAAAAATTCTTTTAACATGTATATCTCTTTTAGCAACACAAACTAAATATTAATAGCACTGTATGTACATCTACTTTTATTTTCGTACTTTTTTATAATAACATTATAATTTTCCTATGTGTCACGATTACTTTCAAGACTTTTAACTATCTCATTTGCAGTGTCACTAAGATGATAAAAATTACTTCCTTTTATAAATATAAGCGTATCTTTACAGGGCAGGTTTTGTATACTCTTTTGAATATATGATATTTTATCCTCTATGTTTTCTATCTTATAAAAGATATTTCTATATTTTCTTTCTATAAATATATTTGAGTATTCATTTCCCAAAAGGAAAATCATATACCTTCTATCTTTGTCATGCATGTCTTGTAACATAAGATACAATTCATTTATTATTTTCTTATGTTCTTTCTCTGTATGTATTCCTAACTCTTTAATTCCTCCTAATATATATATAATCTGATTCATAGGAAGAGAAGAAACCCATCGTATAGCAGAAATAACAGAAATAGCGTTAGAATTATACGAATCATCTATTACATATGGTTTCTCGTGCAATATCTGATATCTTCTTTTTTCATTTCGCATACAAGTAATCCTTTTTGTGATTTGTGCATGACTTACTCCCAAAAAACGTGCCACCTGTAAAGCAGTAATGCTATTTCTTGCATTTACATCACCAAGCAGTGGAACTTTTATAAAAGAAAGACCTTGGAATTCTAAAGAAAACCCATATATTCCCTCATCCCGTATTTGAATAAGACCTTTACATGATTTTTCTCCATGTAATTTTATTTCACACGGAAGGGATTGTACTTTCTTCTGCAAAACAATATCTTCTTCTGGCACCCAGATTGCTTTTATTTGTTTTCCTTTTGCAATAGATAATTTTTCATTTTGCAATTCATTCTTATCTTTAAACCCAGCAAGGTGGCTGTTTTCTACATTTGTAACTATTGCATAATCGGGACGTAATACTTCTACAAGATGTTCCATTTCACCATATTTAGAAATACCGCATTCTAATATAGCATACTTCACATTTTTCCAAGAGATATTTAATAACGTCAACGAAAGTCCTTGCATTGTATTGAGATTCCCCTTACTATACACACCCTCTAGCATTGTAGCAAGCAGATTCTTAGTAGTCGTTTTCCCTGTGCTTCCAGTAACAGCTATTACATCTGCATCTCTTGCTTCATTAATGCGAACCTGCATTACAAGTTTTTTCAGTGCAACAAAACCATCTTCTACTCCTATGAGGAGTGCATGCCTCTTATATTGTTCTATAAGTACTTTTGTAATATATTGCTGTTCTACAAGAACAATGTTTGATCCTGCCTTGAGTGCCTGATCTATAAATTCTCCGCCATTAGAATACTCCCCTTGTATTCCTATAAAAAATGTTCCTTTCTTACACTCTCTTGAATCTAAAGAAGCTCTTATCCATTCTGAACGAGTATCTCCATATGCATTATAATTAACGTTACTTTCTTTAAGATATTGTAATATCGTTGTGAAACGGAATTGAGACATAACTTTTTTTTTCCACAGTATTAATCTATTTTTTTCTATATAATTCGGGAAGAATATCTCCCCTTATAATGATAGTTTTCTTGGGAACAAGCTCCTTCATGTTAAGCTTTTCTCTATACGAAAAAAGATAATTAGCACTCCTATATAACTCTAACTCTGCAATAGCTCTTTTATTATCTTCTATATATCTATTTTGTAATTCAAGCAAAGCATTTTTTCTCAGTCTATAATCATAATATGCCCCAGAAACAACATATTTTGTCATCAATAAAGTAGTCATAATACTAATAAGCACTATTATTTTTCTCATAGTTTTTTCTTTTCTATTACACGCAACTTAGCTCCTCTACTTGACGGATTACTTAATATTTCTTCGGACGAAGAAACTATTACCGTTGGAGTAAGATTTATTGCAACACAAGTATCTGTGTCTGCATTTGTATACGCATAGTTATTGTCATATATCGGTATTTCTTCAATATTCTTTAGAGACCCCTCTACGTACTTAAAAAACTTTTTAATTATTCTATCTTCAAGAGAATGAAAAGATATTACTGCAAGGCGCCCTCCCGGAACAAGTACATTCCATGCATGAGGAAGTGCTCTTTGAATCCGTGCAAGTTCATCATTAACCTCTATTCGTAATGCTTGAAATATCCTTGTAATAATACTCGCATCGCTACTTTTCTTTCCAAGTTGCAATGCGGTCAACAAGTCAGTAGTCGTTTTAATTGTATTGCCTTTCCGCATATTTACAATTCTATTTGCCCACACCTGACATGCCCTTTCTTCGCTGTATTTATAAATCATATCGGATAATTCTTTTCTTGAGTATGTATTTATAATATCCATAGCAGTGTTACTATTAGATGAACCATTAAATCTCATATCAAGAGATTCGTTCCCATGTCGAGAGAATCCTCTTTTTGAATCCTTAAAATGATACATACAAGGCCCTAGATCTATTATGATTCCATCATATTGCTTGTTTTTATGATATGCATTGATAAAAAAATTGTCATACCACTCATGATGAAAATGTACTGCATCATGTGGAATATCTTTTTCTTCCTCAAACCTTTTGCGTGCCATTTCAAGCATGTGTGCATCGGCATCTATTCCATCTATAACACAAGTAGAATTAGAAATAAAGAGAAGTGTAAGCGTATGCCCACCAAATCCTAATGTTGCGTCAGCAATATGAACAATTTTATCTTTCTTATCACGAACACATGGTAAAAAAAAAGATAATGTTTCTTTTAGTAAAACACTTTCATGTATAGTCATGCTAAACTTAGAATTTGATAAGCCCTCCCAGTTCACTTACTCTCTTCTCTCTTATTTCTGATTCTCTTTCTAAACATGTTTCAAATATTGATGGGTTCCAAAGCTCAAAGAATTTAACCATACCCACTATCACACATTGTTCCGTTATAGATGCAAGATTAAGAAGGGTTTGAGGTATTGCTATCCTCCTTGTTTTTTCTTCTATCTCTTGCTCAAATGCGTGCCCAATAAAATATCTCATCAATGCAAGACTTTCCTCTTCAAAAGGAGATGCATTACTGCTAATTCTTTGAACAAATTGTTCCCAATATGTTTTTTTCATTAGCCATAAACAGTTTTCACTTCTACCGCGAGTAACAAAAACCTCTCTCTCCCCTTCTAGTTGATTCATCAACCGAGAAGGAAATGAAAACCGACCTTTTTCATCTACAGTAACTTGAAATAAACTATTAAAGCTTTTCTCCATAATTCCGATATTCCAATTTGGATACTATTATAATACCACATTTATATAATATTAGTCAACTTCTTTACAAGAAAAATCCATTTTTTCCCATTTTTTTATACAAACAAATGATATTGCAAAATACACACATGATTTATGGACCGCCAGCCCTTTTTATACCACAGTTGTTAGAACAAAATAAAAAAGGCATGCACGGAATTCCGTGCATGCCAATAATATAGTCTTTATCTAATTTACAAGACTATTTCTAAAGCCATCTTCATCATATCGTTAAATGTTGTTTCTCTTTCTTGTGCTGTAGTTTCCTCTCTTGAAATAAGATTGTCACTTACGGTAAGTATGGCAAGTGCTCTTACATTATATTTTGCCGAAAGGGTATAGAGTTGAGATGTTTCCATCTCTATTGCTTTTACACCATACTCTGCCCACATCTTCCAAAAGTTAGGGTCATCATGATAAAATGTATCTGTACTCAATATAGATCCAAAATGAGCTCTCACTCCATTCTTTCTTGCCCATTCTTGTGAATTAAACAACAACTGAGCATTTGCAGACGGTGCATACGTCAACCCCTTAAATCTAAGACAATTCATATTAGAGTCTGTACATGCTGTCATCGCTATTACAATATCTCTTATTTTTACTTCTGATAGTATGGATCCACAAGAACCTACTCGTATAAGCGTTTTAGCCTCATAAAAAGAAATAAGCTCATTGATATAAATTCCTGCTGAGGCCTGACCCATCCCCGTGCCTTGCACAGATATTCGTACTCCCTTGTATACCCCAGTATAACCTAACATTCCACGAACATTATTATAACATTGAGAGCCTTCTAAATAATTCTCCGCAATATACTTTGCCCTAAGCGGATCTCCAGGGAGTAAAACTATATCCGCAACTTCATCTTTTTTTGCTTCTATATGGACACTCATACATGCCTCCTTGTTTTTAATAATACCATTATACTTCCTTATAATCTTTATATGGTACCTTCATAATTATTATATCAATATTGATATTATTCTACAGTAACGCTTTTTGCAAGATTTCTTGGTTTATCTACATCCAGCATGCGTTCTTCTGCCATATATAAAGAAAAAAGATGGATGGGGAGTAGCAACAAAAACGGGCAAAAAAACTCATGTGTTGTAGGAATATAAAAAATATTATCAGCGACATCCTCAAACTCTTTCATATTTTCGGGAGCTATAACAAACGTATATCCACCTCTTGCTTTTATCTCTTGTATATTGCTTTTCATCTTCATACTAAAATAATCATTGCACGCTAAAAAAAATGCTGGAAAATGATTATCAATAAGCGCAATAGGGCCATGCTTCATTTCTGCCGAACTATATGCCTGTGCATGTATATAAGCTATTTCTTTTACCTTAAGTGCGGCTTCCCTTGCAATGGGCAACCCCATTCCTCTTCCCAAAAACATAATATGTTCACATTTCTTATGTTTTTTTGCTAATTCTTTTAATTTATGTTTTTGTAATAATATCCCCCCCATTTTTTCGGGTATATCATGTAAATTATGTATGAATTTTTTTCCCTCTTGAAAAGACATTCCACGTGCTCGTGCAATCTTTAAAGCAAGCAAATACAACACTGTAAGTTGACCACTTAATGATTTTGTAGATGCAACGGATATTTCAACTCCACTATGTGTAAAACTCCCCCCTTCTGTTTCACGCGATATTGTTGATCCAACAGAATTACAAATACCCCTCACAGCAACACCATGATTCATTATCTCTCGTAGTGCAAGAATGGTATCATATGTTTCTCCTGACTGCGATATTACAAGATAAAGCGTCTTATCATTTATTACTGGATTGCGAGCAATAAATTCTGATGATAATTCTGCACTTGCAGGGATTCGAGCAATGTTTTCTATAAGCATAGCACCCACCTCTCCCGCATAATAACTCGTTCCAATTGAAAGTATCTTTACCGAAGTATACGAGTTAATCTGCTTTAAAGATAAATTCATTCCCGACAAAATTGCCGTGCTATCATTAAAATGTATTCTACCCATAAGTGCATTACGGACAGAAAAAGGATGTTCATGTATTTCTTTTTCCATAAAAGTGGCATAATTTCCCTTTTCTATATCTGTAACATTCCATTCAAGCTTATGGGCTGTCTTTTTTATAGCCTCCGAGTTTTTGTTATAAATAGCATATTCATATTGCGTAAGCTCAACAATTTCTTTTTCTTCCATATATATAACATGATCGCTATACCGCCGCAGTACAGATGGATCAGAAGCAAGAATCATCGCGTCTTTTATTCTTGCAATTACCATAGGAGAGCCATGGCAGGCTCCTATTATATGGTGAGGATGATCCTTATGGAGTATTAACAATCCATATGTTCCTTGTAAACATCCCAATACAGAAAAAATCGTATCTTTGAGCACTCCATTATAATGTTTTGCAAAAAGATGGGTTATTACTTCAGTATCAGTATCCGATTTAAATTCCACCCCTTCTTTTATAAGTTGGGATTTTATCTCTCTATAATTTTCTATAATACCATTATGTACTACAACACACGAACCATCATAGCTTTGATGCGGATGAGCATTTTCTTCACTTACTTTCCCATGAGTTGCCCAACGAGTATGTCCTATCCCAACATTGCCTTCTATATCACTTTTTCTACATTTTCTTTCAAGAACATCTAATCGACCTACAGATTTTGTAATGAGTATTTCTTTATTGTGAATAACAGCTATGCCTGCCGAATCATAGCCCCTATATTCTAACCGAGATAATCCCTCGCATAAAATATTTACTGCATCTTTATTACCAATGTATCCACATATACCACACATACTTTATACTAAGAATATCCCACTAGCTTTATTATATATAATTAAGGATAAGTAGTAAAATAATTTTATAATCTATCCTAAATTATTACATACATTATACATTCTTTCTATAATTTCTCTATTCTCTTTCTTATATGTGTGAGCCCTCTATTTCTCTAAAATACCGAACAGTTCGTACGGTAAGCTCATCTGTTGCCTTACTATCACATACAACAATGGTTTTTGGATGCATCTGCAAACAACTTGCGGGATATTTGTGATTTATTCCTTCCTCTACACATTTTTGAAGTGCATGTGCTTTTTTATACCCTGTTGCAATGAGAATTACTTCTTTTGAATCCATTACCGTGCCAATACCAACAGTAAGTGCCGTTTTTGGAACAACATTTATATCGTTTTTAAAGAATCGTGAATTAGCAATCTGAGTATCTTTCATAAGCGTCTTAATTCGTGTTCTTGACGAAAATGAGGAGCCAGGCTCATTAAAAGCTATGTGTGCATCGACTCCTATTCCCGCCAAAAAAAGACGTATTCCTCCCACAGCTTCTATTTTTTTTTCATATTTCTCACATTCTTTAACAAGATCATCTGCATTTCCGTTAGGAATATGAGTGTTTTTTATATCTATGTCTATACCATTAAAAAAATTCTGATGCATAAAAGTATAATAGCTCTGCGGGTGTTCTCTCTTTATGCCAATGTATTCATCCATGTTAAATGTTACTACATGCTTAAAACTTATCTTTTTTTGCTTATGCATAGTTTGCAAACATTTATACACGCCAAGAGGTGTTGAACCTGTAGGAAGACCAAGAACAAAAGGTCGATCCTCTACAGGAGCAAACGTAATAATACTATGTGCTATATATTCTGCCACCCATAAACAACATTCTTCATAATCGTTTTTTATAATAATCCTCATTTTATATTACTTTAACCCCTTCTTTTACCACATGTTGTATTGTGAAATCCTTTGAAAACACCACAACATCTGCATCTTTTCCGGGCATAAGAGTGCCCTTTGTTTTAAAATTCATAATTCGTGCTGGATTTGCACATGCCATTTTTATAGCATTCTCAAGCGATATTCCATATTTGCAAAGATTTTTTATACCCTTTAACATTGTAAGAGATGATCCAGCCATAACTCCATCCTTTTTACGATAAAATACTTCATTCTCTAAATACACTTCCTCATTATTAGCATATAAAACACCAGTTTTTTGCTCTGTAGGTTTAAGTGCATCAGTTACAAGAACTATTTGATCTATCGGTTTTTCTTTTAATAATAAACCTATAATCTTAGGATGAACATGGCGTCCATCAGCTATTATTTCACATGATATTTCAGGATGAATCATAATAGCCCCCACAGCCCCAGGATCTCTATGATGCAAGCGACTCATTGCATTAAAGAAATGCGTAGAATGCATAATACCTGCTTGTACACCTTCCTTAATATTTTCATAACTAGCATCAGTATGACCTGCCTGTAGTATTATCCCATGCTTAAGACAAAAAAGTGCCATCTCACGCATATTGTGAATCTCAGGAGCTACTGTCATATTTATTATCTTTCCTTCTGAGGATTTTAACAAACGATTCATAAGCAAAAAATCAACTTCTCGTATATATTCTACTTTCTGCACCCCTGCTCTCTTTTGAGAAATAAAAGGCCCCTCAAGATGTATCCCCATTATTTTTGAGCCTGTCTCTTTTCCCATTGCCTCTACACACGCCCGTATGGAGCTAATCATGTCTTCTTCTTTTTGGGGGTAAATTGTAGGGAGAAACGCAGTAACGCCATATTTTATAAGCTCTTTTGACATATTTAAAAGTGAAGAAGCATCACGATCATCAGTTCCATATCCCCAAAAACCATGTATGTGTGTATCTATAAACCCTGGAGATATATAATTTCCATTTACATTTATAATTTCACAATCTCCTAGGTTTTTCTTTTGTTGAAACCGGTATTCGCTAAAAATATCTGCAATCTTTCCATTTTTAATGAGAATGGCACATGAGTCCATTTTTGTATAACCAGTAAGCAATGTCCCATTATGGAAACATATACATTTCTTTCCTTGCTTCATGTAATTATTTTATACATAACTTCAAAAGAGGATCTCCAAAAGTGACTACATCTCCTTCTTTTGCCAGCATCTCTAGTGTTTCTATATTATCCATAGTAACAACAAGCACAGGCGATATAAGCGAAAGGTTATGCCCTTTAATAATATTTTCATTTATTTTTATAACATCTTCTCCAATTGGATATACTTTTTCGTTTTCTACCAAAATAGAAAACCCCTCTCCTTTTAAAGAAACTGTCTCAATTCCTATATGAACAATGATTTCATGTCCATCAAGCTCATAAGAAAATGCATGTCCTGTATGAAAAATATTAATCGGCCTCTCAAAAATATTTTTAACAATATATTTACTTGGGAGCACTGCAATTCCATCGCCTATCATTCTCTTTGATATTGCTTCATCTGGCACATTATCAAGCGATACTATCGTTCCTTCAAAGGGGGAAAACAAAATAATATCCCCCTTCTTCTTTTTTTTTGAAAAATCAAAGAAACCCATTACTATTAAGTTATCCTTTATTTCTGATAGTATTTATTGCATCTGCAATCTGCTCAGCTTCCTGTCCAAGAACTATCTGTAAGTTATTTTTTGTTGGTGCAATAATACCCTTTGCTCCAAGCTCTTTTATTTCATCTGAATTAACTTTATCTGGGTCAACAAGCACAACTCTCAATCGAGTAATACAAAAATCCACCATGCTAAGATTTTCAACACCTCCAAGAGCTGCTAAAAATGCTCTTGATCTTTCCACCATAGAACTTACACTTTTCACCACGGAAACACTTTCATCATCCTCTCTTCCAATAGTTTTTAAATTCCACATTTTTATGACAATAGAAAACACTACAAAATAAAGTCCTCCAAACGCAAGTCCAATTGGAATAAGCAAAAGCGGTTTAGTTGCTAAGTTCATATTAATAATATAATCAATAAGTCCTGCAGAGAATCCAAACCCAAGCTTCATACCCAACATGCTACTAACTGCAAGTGCAGCCCCTGTAAGCAATGCATGTGCAACATACAAAGCGGGAGCAATAAACATAAACGCAAACTCTATTGGTTCTGTAATGCCTGTTAAAAATGCTGTGAATGCAATAGAAAACAATACGCCTGCTGCTTGTGCCTTTTTAGTCTTTTTAGAAAGCATATACATAGCAAGCGCTGCTGCAGGTAAAGCAAACATCATAATTGGGAAAAACCCCGTCATAAAATCTCCCGCACTAGGATCGTTTGCAAAAAAGCGAGTAAGGTCTCCATTTACTATACCCTCTGCTCCATTATACTCTCCATGCTGAAACCAAAAATACGAGTTAAGTACATGGTGTAATCCAAAAGGAATAAGCAACCTATTAAGCGTTCCATAGAGAAATAATCCCAATGCCCCTGACCCACTTATCCATAAACTCATGTTTGATAAGCCCGACTGCAATATAGGCCAAAGATATCCCATAATAAAAGCTACAAAAATACAAACAATTCCTGTAATAATGGGGACAAACCGCCTACCTGCAAAAAAACCTAACCATGATGGGAGTTTTATATTATAAAACTTATTATAAAGTGCTGCCGCAATAATACCACCGATTATTCCCGAAAACACTCCCATGTTGATGTCTTCATTTATTGCTTGTGTCCCACGAACAATCACAAAATAAGCTACCGAACCTGCAAGTCCTGCAGCTCCAGCTCCATCAAATGCAAGACCAATTGCAACGCCTATGCCAAAAATAATTGAAAGATTATCAAATATGGCTGCCCCCGCAGCCGTAATGAAATCCAACTTCAATAAAACTCCAAATCTCAATAAAATTGCTGCTACTGGCAACACTGCCACTGGTAACATCAAAGACTTTCCTAATCTTTGAAAAAAACTAAATAAACCCTTATTTTCCATAATACCTCCTAATGGTATGTTTTTTATATGATATTCATATCATATTGTTCTACTAACACATTCACCTCCTCTAAAGATTGTGCTTTTAAAATATCTTTCACAAGATGCTTTGTTTTGCTGTAATGCAGTGAAAGTAATTTTTCCTTTATTAAAAGAAGTGAATGTGCTCCATTCACACTCACTTTTGAGACCCCCATACCCACAAGAATTGCCAGTGCATTTATATCACTTGCAAACTCTCCACATAGACTGATATCTATAGATGCCGAAGAAGCAATCGTGCATACTTTATATATTGCACGTAGCACCGAAGGGTAAAAACTACTATATATGGATGCAATGTGTTCATTACCCCTATCTACTGCTAAAATATACTGCGTCAGATCATTACTTCCTATACTAAAAAATCCCGTTTCTCTTGCAAGCACATCTGCTATAAATACGGACGCCGGAGTTTCTATCATAATCCCTGTTTTCATACTATCTCGTATTGGAATTTTTTCTGATCGTAAATCATTTTTTATATTTCTAACATACTGATTAAGCCATCTTAAATCTTGCAATGAAGTAACCATAGGAAACATAAGTGCAATATTTCCAAATACCGCTGCCCGTAATATAGCCCTTACTTGTGCCTTAAAAATATTGTCATATTCTTTGTATATACGCATTCCTCTATATCCCAGAAAAGGGTTTTCTTCCTTGCCTAACGAAAGATAAGGAAGACTTTTATCTCCCCCAATATCTAAGGACCTAATTACAAGTGGCTTCCCCTCTAACATTTCTGCTGCTTCTTTAAATAGTAGAAATAGCTCTTCCTCACTGGGAGCAGTTGTTCTGCCACTATATAAAAATTCTGTTCTAAAAAGCCCAATTCCATCACATCCATTATCTATAGCAGATTGAAGATCCTTAAGATTTCCTATATTGACATGAAGCTCCATCTTATGTCCATCACATGTAATGGCTTCTTTTTTTCTTAGGGTCTTAAGTGCATTAATATGATCTTTTTCCTTTTGTATGTGATGAGAATGTTCCTGGGTAGTTACCTCGTTAGGATTTACAATAACTCCTCCACTTTTCCCATCCATTGCAATTATATCTCCATTTTCTATAACACGTATAATCCCCTTTGCTCCCACAACTGCTGGCAATGCCAAGCTATTTGCATATATTACAATATGAGAAGACGTGCCTCCTTCTTCTAACACAAAGCCCAATATCTTTGAGTTGTCCATACATGCTATATCTGCAGGAGTAAGATCTTTTGCTACAATAATAGTATTTTGCTCAAGATTTTCTTGCGTTCCAAGAATACCTCCATGCAATACGGTAAGCAGTTTGTTTTTGATATCCCTAAAATCAGCAGCCCTCTCCTGTAAATATTCATCATCCAAAGCTTCCATTACTTTTGCACATTCCTCAAAATACTGCTCTACCGATAGACTTGCAGTTTTCTTATTTTCTGCTATATTCTGTAGCACATTGGATTCAACATCATTATCCTCTAAAAGAGTACCATGACCATCAAATATATCTGCTGCTTGTTTATTGTTTTGAGAAAGCATTTTATTTTTGAGTTCTTTTAAAAAAGACAATACAGTTTTTTGGGCATCAAAGAATTTTTGCTTTTCTTTTTCTATTTCTTCTTGAGATGCTAATTCTATAACTTCCGATACATATACAGTCTTTCTATATATTACACTTCTTCCGAGAGCATATCCTAAAGCACCCGGAATACCTTGTATTTTGATTTCTTTTTTGCTCATTCTTAATAAAAAATAGTTCTATTATATATTTATTTAAAACAATACCTCATTATGTGAGCCATTGTTTTAATTATCTACACTAACTACATATATGTAAAGACATATCCAGCTTGTCTATATAATATAATTATGAAATAAATAATACCTTTATATTATTTATGATATTACATCATAGAATAATACACAATACATTAGTTATTAATTCACAAGTAACTTATTTTCATAACTAGCTCTTCATTCCTTTTTCATGTATTTTTTACCAGAAAAGAAAATAAATATTGAAAATGAGTTAAATTTATTACTTAAGAGTTTATATATATTCTATCGGATTATATCATCCAATTCACTAGTACTTTTTTTATCTATAAAATATGTGATAATCTTACATCGAAAATAGTTTCCTTACCGCTTTGAATGCATACACATCAATAATGCTAAATTCTACAGATAATTCTTTGCTACCAATTATTTATTTAACACATCAGACGTTTTTTTCTTCCAATCATAATCTACACGTTCTCCCATCAAACGGTTCAATTGAACTTTAAAAATTGTAAACGAGGCAAAAACCATCATAAATACCAAAATCATTATAAGAACTTTATCTGAAATCAACCTTATATCAAAAGCCTCACTTGTTAGAAATGTTCCATCTGGAATAGCTTTTAATATCACAAGACCTAATCCCACTACAACACTCATAGCTCCATCAATAAGAACCTCTCTCGATTCTATGGTAAGAACTCCAGAACAATTTCCAATTTTCAAATTATTGTAACGATGAAAAAAGAATACCGAACCCGAAATAAGTGCCATAAGAGCCATTAATGATAGAATCGGGGTAAGATATTATAGAATTAGCTTCTCCTGTTATTATATACTTTATAATAGAATCTACAGCTCAAAAAAAAGATATAGATACAAGCCCAACAATAACTATGGATCTAAACAATACATAAACACTCTCTAATCCAGACTTACCATATGGATATTTCTTACTGTTCCCTTCTTTGATTTTCGCAGTAATCCTGATAGCAATTAAAGCTGCCATAAAATTTACAAGAGAAAACAAATCGTCCAACAGCATTACATTAGTATGTTAAAATTGCCACACAACAATGCCGCAAACCCCTAAACAAATTTGCACCCATAGTATATCATAAACTCCTTGTTTCAATTTTTGATATAATAATATTATTCATGTTCTTAATTATTATTGTATTATAATAAAATATATAAAAAGTTATTGACTTATAAGAAAAGTATTCCTAATATTAGGGAAAATAATTAATTTTTATTACATTTAGTTTAAAGAGGTTATATGAAAATAAAATACATTGTTATGTTTATTGGCGTTATGTTTGTTTTAGGAGATACCTATAGTTTTGCAAGAGGGACATCAGATAGTTCTGGTAAAAGAAGAGATGCAAAAAAACTTATTGTTGGCATGGAATTACAGTTTCCACCCTTTGAAACAATAGATAAAAATGGGAATCCAACAGGATTTACTGTAGATTTTTCTAAAGCACTCGCAAATGCACTCGGAAGAGAGCTGGAAATTAAAAACATTCGATGGACAGGGCTTATTCCTGCCGTCCAACTAGGAAAGGTAGATATAGTTATCTCATCAATGTCTGTAACAGAGGAACGAAAAAAATCAGTTGATTTTACAGAACCATATGGAACATGGTATATCGTTAGTCTCTTAAAGAAAGACTCACCTGTTAAAAAATTCTCTAATCTTAACTCAAAAAAATACACCATTGCACTTAAAACAGGCACTGTGGCAGAAGTTATTGCAAAACAACATCTTCCCAACGCAAAAGTTGCAAAATTTGATTCATGGGATACCATAGTTCTTGAAATAGCACAAGGTCGTGCCGATGCAGGTATTTATGATCCTATATCGGTATATAAAGGATGGAAAAAATATCCCAATACTACGCGCCCATTATTTGAACCTATAGATGGGTTTAGTAATCCTATTGCTGGAGCAATGAAAAAAGGCAACACAGTGCTTAAAGAGCAAATAAATCAGTTTATAAAGCAGGCAAAATCTGACAGCACTATTGCAAAAATATCGAAAAAATACCTTGGAGATATGAATAAAGTCATAAAAACCCAAGGTGCCCCCCCATTTTTTGAATAACCCACATACCACAAGAATATGGATGCATCATATTCTTGTGGCATTATAATAATGATCAATGAAAAACATCTTTGTACTTTCTTATAAGAACCAGCGAATAAAACCTATATCACTTGTAATCAATTATGTGATTGTGTTTTTTATTATTTCATTATTATTTTATATATCATTTACCAGTTTTAATTTCAACTTTCAATGGGCTGCTCCTCTTCAATATAAAAACATCCTCGTACGAGGTTACATAAATACCATTATTATTGCTCTCTTTTCTCTTATATTGAGCATTATATTAGGACTTCTAATAGGAATAGGTCAATCATCCCACATTATACCCTTTAGAATATTCTCAAAATTATACGTCATGCTCATTCGCGGAACACCACTTTTAGTACAGATACTTATCTTTTATTACGTAATTGCAAATGCTGCGGGACTTGACAACAGATATATAAGTGGGATTTTAATACTTTCTATATTTTCAAGTGCTTACGTTGCAGAAATTTTTAGGGCCAACTTAGAATCAGTCAATAGAACACAGTTAGAAACTGCACTCTCAATAGGACTTACGAAAACACAAACCTTTCGATATGTGATACTCCCTCAACTTATTAAACAAACGCTTCCCCCTCTTGCTGGTCAGCTTGTATCTCTTATAAAAGACTCATCTCTTTTATCGATAATTTCTATTCGAGAATTCACAATGACTGCTCAAGAAATAAATGCTGTCACATATTCGACACTTGAAATATACATACCTCTCGCAATTGGATATCTTATCCTTACACTTCCTGTATCGCTCTTTACAAGATACTTAGAAAAAAAATATAAATATGAAACTTAATATACATAATCTTAAAAAAATATTTTCTGGTAATCATGTCGTATTTGATGATATCAATCTACAGGTAGATAATGCACATTCCATTACAATACTGGGTCCTTCTGGCGGCGGAAAAACAACATTACTACGCATACTCGCTGGTCTTGAAACGCCTACAGGGGGAACGATAAGCATAAACGACCATGTCATCCCCTATGTTCTCACCATTCCTCCTGACCATTCAAAAGATCTACGAGTATATAGATCAAAAATAGGCATGGTATTTCAAAACTACAATCTCTTTCCCCACCTTACTTCTTTACAAAACATTACCCTTCCTCTTGAAAAAGTTCATAATATTCCACCAGAAGAAGCAAGAGAACGTGCAGAAAACCTCTTCAAGCGATTTCGTCTTGTAAAGCACTCCCACAAAAAACCATTTCAACTCTCGGGAGGACAGAAACAAAGAATAGCAATATCGCGAGCTATTGCTATACAACCAGAATTCCTTTTATTTGATGAGCCAACCAGCGCATTAGATCCTGATTTTACATCCGAAGTTCTTGATATGATAGAAGAACTTAAAGGTGAAACAGATATTATCATTGTAACCCATAATATGGGATTTGCCCACCATGTATCTGACCACATACTCTTCGTTGCCGAAGGTGGAATTTTAGCATCTACCTCCCCAGATGAAATGTTTAATAACACCTCTCACCCATATATACACGCATTTTTCAAAAAAATACTGAAATATTAAAGTATTATTTTCACACACAAAAAACATTCTTTCTTTATTATTAAATACAATATAATTGTAATATATGAAATACAAAATTATTGGTGGAAAAGAACTTAAAGGAGAAATAACTGCATCGGGAAATAAAAATGCTGCCCTGCCCTGTATCGCAGCATGTCTTCTCACAGACGAAACAATAGTATTAAAGAACATCCCCGCTCTTGAGGATGTGAATGTTCTTTTAAATATACTTACCTCGCTAGGAGCTTCTATACAAAAAACAAAGACCACCTATAAAATCAAAGTGTCACATATTACAAACACTCACATTTCAGAAGATCTTGCAAATAAAATCCGTGCTTCCATTTTACTTGCAGGTCCAATGATTGCACGTTGTGGAGAAATAATTCTGCCTCCTCCTGGTGGGGATGTTATAGGGAGAAGAAGGCTTGACACTCACATACATTCGCTTTCTGCTCTTGGAGCGAAATTTTCCATGACAGACATTTTCCATATACATGCAAAATCCTTACGCGGAACTCACATATTTCAAGACGAAGCATCCGTTACTGCTACAGAAAACACCCTCATGGTAGCCGTTTTAGCAAAGGGAAGAACAACAATAGAAAATGCAGCATGCGAGCCTCATGTACAAGATTTATGCAATATGCTCATTGCAATGGGAGCACATATATCTGGAGTAGGCTCAAATATTATTACTATAGATGGCGTAAAAAAACTTCATGGTTGCGATTTCTCTATAGGACCTGATTTTATGGAAATAGGTTCTCTCATTGGTCTTGCAGGTGCAACGCACAGTGAAATAGTTATTCATAATACAGAGCCCAAGCATATGAAAATGTGCGAGATAGGTTTTAAGAAACTTGGTATAAGGTGGAAATATGACGGGAAAACTATCATTGTCCCCAAAAAAACAATCTCGAAAAATACAAAATGATATGGGTGGCGTTATTCCAAACATAGCAAATGCTCCATGGCCAGGCTTCCCTTCTGATCTTACAAGCATAGTATTGGTTGTTGCAACTCAAGTAAAGGGCAACATACTTATTCATGAGAAAATGTTTGAATCTCGCATGTTCTTTACAGACAAGTTAGTAGGAATGGGTGCAAAAATAGTCCTTTGCGACCCACATCGTGCATTAGTCAACGGTCCATCAAAACTTATTGCAGCAAATCTCTCTTCTCCGGATGTTCGTGCCGGAATGGCAATGATGATTGCAGCAATGTGCGCAGAAGGCACAAGTATTATAGACAATATATATGCAATAGAACGAGGGTATGATAATATTTCTCAAAGGCTTAACGCACTAGGAGCATCTATTAAAAAGATATAATTATTAATTATATCTATGCTTCATATGTTCCTATTTTATAGATATGTCATATAGACATATAGTAATACTACAGTCACTACGCATGCATATAAAAACGCCCCTAATAGCATCCATTTCCTTTGTATTAATTTGTTATGTGCTAGCATAATACGGTATCACAATATCCTCTATCTTCATTTATTTTCATTTATTTTTTTCATTGTTTGTAAAGCCAGTTTATAGATTTTTAACATGCATTGCTTGTTCTTGTATAGTTGATACGCAATTTCTTCTTCATAGACGACATGTTTATAATTATACTAAATATGATAGTAATATATGTAAATCTATACACCACTGGGCTTTGTATGATTTTCTCGTATAAACCAAGATGTATATATTAAAACAAAAAAAGATTATTCTGCCTTTCATTACAGTATTGATAATATCAATTGGTTTAGCGTTGCTAACCTTAAAACAGCTATAGCAGCGCTCCCTGCCGCCAATACTACTTTTGACCTAACAACCGATGGAGAGGATATGAATTTAATAACAACCCAGATATTGGCTCCTTTGAATACAATGTCATTGCCCCTTAATCTAAACAAAGCATGCCTAACTTCTAAAGATAACAGAGATTACTTCTTTTTAGCGAGCACAATAGTTCTATAGGGAGGAGGATATCCCTCAATTGTTTTTTGTATATATTCTCTTCCATGTTTTTTTGTAATAATAAAACTTTCAAGTGATTGACTATCTATCCATTCTGTTTTTCTTTGTTCGCTTATATTTGTTTCAACGGGGGTGTCGTGAGCAACAATATCAAAGCCACTTCTCCTCAGCCAACTATAAAGAACAGAAGGAGACGGAATAAACCAGTATCCACGAGATTTCTGATATTCTTTCTTAGGAAAAAGACATATATCCTCTACACTGTCTATACACAGCGTCTCTATTACAACCATTCCTCCCTTACACAATGATTGCTTTACCATTTCAAGTGCATAGAGAGGATTCCTTTGGTGATACAATATCCCCATACAAAACACAACATCAAAATAATTTCTAAACCATGCCACATTTTCTACTCCACACATTTCAAAAAACAAAGGGAGTTGTGGCACTATAATAGAATAAAGATAGTTATAAAAACTATATTTCGGAATAGGATCTATCCCTAGCACCATAGTGGCTCCTTCTGCAAGCATTCTAAACGAATAATAACAATTATTACATCCTACATCCAATATTTTCTTTCCAAAACACAACTTATAATTATCATATAATAAATTCAACCGATCCCACTTTTTATCACTCCTCCATTCAGCATCTATAAAGGTACCTAATATAGAAAAAGGTCCTTTTCTCCAAGGACACAATTGTGAAAGAATCTCCTTTATATCATGAGCAGGAATCTCATGATGAGAATGTATCTTGTCAAAATGCACAGTTCCTTTCTCAATCCCAAAACATATTGGGTGTTTTTTAAAAAGAATGCTATATTTTTCAAAAAATATATTTAATGCGTCTCTCAAAAGATTAAAATGATTCCTTTTTGTTTCTATTCTTTCTTTTTCTCTGATACAAGAGAGCATGGACTTGATGCTATTGTTTCCAAAAGGACGCATGATACCATTATAATTTATGCAGAGCAAAACAATGAAATGGTCCCCAAGAAAAAAAATTATCTACTTTACAATGCCTCATATTCTTTGTTACAGAAGAAAACATCTGTACCAAATCCACATCGGTAGAGGGAACAAGAATCCCTTTGAGTGCTCTTCTTTTTGCAGATATTTCTCCTGGTGAATAACCATTTTTAGATTTAAAACATTCATACATGTCATCCCACACCTCTTGCGTATATGGAGATGTGCTGCACAGTTTTTCACTCACTATAAGTAATCCTGGAGAAGCAATCGCACTCCATATATCATGCAATACTTCATTGCGTTTTGAAGGCGGCAAAAACTGTAATACAAAGTGAAGTATTCCAACATTTACCTTGTGAGACATATTTTTTCTTTCTTTCTTCTTTTTCAAATCGCAAAGAACGTATTCAACATTAGAAAAATGTGACACGTCTTTTTTTGTTGTTTTCTTACAGGATTCAAGCATTGCTCTACTATAATCACTAAGTATCGCTTTTACACGAGAAAGTGCTATATTTTTTTTCTTCGCGTGCTCCGTAAAAACAGAGAAAGTAGTCCCAATGCTACATCCATAATCTATTATGATGGGGTGCGCTACTCTACTATGCGAAATATATCTAGATACATAGCGTGCTATATATTGCTGCTGGTCATCATATCCGGGAATACTTCGACGAACCATATCAGAAAACATACTCGCTACTTCCTCATTAAATGAAAATGACCCTTTTTGAACAGGTATCTTTTTCTTTTTATATAGAGTATCTTTTTTCATGTGTTATATATTACCATTCTATTAATCTTCGACAAAAGGTTTCACTTTCCGTAGCAATACTACAATGATTGATACAATAATAATAAACACACCAATATATATAAAAGGAAGCTCTATCTGGTTTTTTGATGCAAAAAATACATATACTTTATTTTGTAATATACCAAAAACTTGAGACAGTAATACCATGAGTGATATCATAAGCCCCTGCGAAGACCCGGGAAAATATCGTCCAACTGCAACAAAAATAGCAGGAAAGAACCCACTCATAGTAAATGTTTGCAAGAATACTATAAGAAGTAATTGTATACCCGAAAGCATTCCAATTCCAATTGTAAACAATCCAGAAAATATCCCCGTAAATATAACAATACGAATTGGGGAAAGTCTATTTATAACTATTCCAGAAAAGAAAATCATTAATAGCCCTGTCACTCTTGAAAGTGATTGTATAATGCTTACAATTTGTGCGTCAAATCCTCTAAAATTAACTAAAAAATCAGACAAGATTGTATACACTAAAATGTTTGCCGCTCCCGTAAATGAGAAAGCAATACTTACGATCCAAAAAGCAGGATGTTTAAAAAGAACAAGCATGTTTTTAATAGTAAGTGGCTTCCCTCTAAAATATCCTTCCTTGCACCCCAAAAGGATAAGGAGTATAAGAATAAAACACATAACCGCAAACGAAATTACTACCATACGCCATCCACTTATAAACAATATCAGCGATGAAAATAATGGGACAAACACAAATGCACCTATTGGTCCTGTTTCATGTATTGCGAGTACCTTTCCTCGTATAGAATCAGAAGACATTCTATTTGCAATAGGAATTCCTGATCCAGGATGTAATCCTGCGCCTAATCCGATAAGCACTAGTGCCATTTTAAAAACAAGCAATGAGGGTGAGAATGCAATAATCATAAGCCCTACAATAGTTAAAGATAGCCCAAGGATGAGCGTTCTTGTATGCATAAGAAGATATGAGACATGGCCAGAAAAAATAAGCGAAACTATACTTCCCCATGAAATATATGTTGAAAACGTAACTACTTGATATCCCGGGATTTTAAACGTTTGGCTTATGCTCTCACTTAATGGACCTATAAATGTACGTGTATTTATTACAATAAATACCGTTCCCCATAATAAAAGAAGCGTCGGGAGTGCATCAAATAATCTGTTATGTGTAGTAATAGTATTATTGTTTTTCATATGTATTCAAAATATTTCTCTTTTATGTTTTTACGTTTACATTATACATAGTGATATATATAGTGTTTTTCTAGAAAAAACTAAATTTTATTTTTTTATTCTTCTATACGATACAAGAAAAAACACAATAGAAAACACAATAAATATCAACCCCAAAATGACATATAGCCTTTGAAACACAATGCGAGCAGAGAGTTGAGGAAAAAGATATTTATATACTCCAACCATAACTATATTTACCATTAATATTATAATAACATTCATAAATGGGAGAACAGAAAACTGTACAAATTGTGCTATGCTCTTTAAAATTGCTGGAAAGATAACCGAAAGCATTAAAGAAGCAGTGAAAAATACTAAAACTTGCGACTTGTTATCTAAAGGGAACATAAGAATTACAGATAAAACGCCTACACTAAAACCGCTAAAAAACACCAGCCTCCTCGGAGGTATTTGCACAAGAGTAAGTTCAGAAAATAGTATCATTGTAACTCTTGATATAATCAAAAAGAGTAAGACAACTGCTGTGAGCGTATTTTCTCCGTTAAGATATGGTAACAATAAAATTGGTATTTTGTATATCGTTAGCATGTCCATAATAGTAACAAGAAACATCAAGACAATTATAAGATGTGCCATTGAATTCTTCAAAATACTTTTATATATTTTCGCTACGCTTGACTTACTTACTATATCTCCAAAATCGCTTACACTAAAAAGAAGATACAGTAATATGCCCACAACTACAACTCCTACAAGGGCGACAGCAACTATATTTTGCAAGAATATTGTTAATCCCACTAACAATGGTATCCCAATAAATGCTCCTATAGGGTGAACCACATGTTTTGGCAATACTCTGTTCTTTTTATTTTTTAAAAATTGTATTTCCCCCCTATAAGCATGCACTTCTCCATCAATACTAACATTCCAATGCGTATTTCTCATATAAAAAGAGACAGAGCTTATTGCTGGTATAGATACAATACCCAATCCAATACTTATAAATAATCCTGCAAAGAATATTGATACCATAAGTAAAATAATTCCCACGCCAAGAAAACTAATCCCTATATAAAGTACATGTCGATATTTTATAAAATAAGTTATAAAAAAAGTCAATACCATACTTCCGTTATATACTAAAAATGTAATAAAAAATATTTTCTCAGCCTTATACGAAGTAAGTTCCACATGGAAAAATTGCACAATAGCTGGACCTATATACATCTTAGCAATAGGCATTACAAGAAAAGATGCTAATAACCATAAAGAAAGCGTTAGCATGCTTCCAGTAACATCTTTTTTATTTATCATTTTCATCACCACGTTTATTTATTATATTAAAAAAAAACATATGTCTTTTCCATTATATTGCATTAAGAATCATTATATTTCCATATTCTCATGCACGACTCTGTTGTAAATACAAGATTTGAATACGCATGCTGTTGTATTTCCTTTATGTTTTTTGTACTTTGTAGGGTAGCAGAAAACACAGCCATTGCCCCATGATCATACATTTTCTCTGCTCCCTGTCCTAAAGCACCAGCAATAATTATTACGGGAACGCCATGTTTCTTTGCCTTATGTAATACCCCAAAGGGTACTTTTCCATATATGCTTTGTCCATCAAGTTTTCCTTCACCTGTAATAATAAGATGAGCACCTTCTAAGTTTTCTTCAAAACCTACATATGTAAGCACCATGTCTATACCACTTTGTATGCGTCCCCTACAAAACACAGAGAGTGCCGCTCCTAGCCCCCCTGCAGCACCTGCTCCTTCAAAGTCAATTATATTCTTCTTTCTCTTTATACATTGCCGAAAAAGCACCTCAGCATAATGTTTCATTCCATTTTCTAGAGTTCTTATCATTGCTTCTGTAGCCCCTTTCTGGGGACCAAAAAAACAAGCTGCCCCCTTTTCTCCAAGCAAAGGATTTTTGACATCACTTGCAATTATAAACACAGCATCATTGCCTATACAAAAACCACTTGTATCAATGGAGTGAATACGCTCCAATCCGCTACCATTAGTCGGTACTCTCTTTCCATACTTATCTGTAAAGCGAATTCCAAGTGCTTCTGCCATGCCAATACCTCCATCAACTGTCGCAGAACCTCCTAACCCTATAAGCAACGTCCTTGCTCCATGAGAATATGCTGCCTTTATAAGCTCTCCTAACCCATAAGAACTCGTCTCCATGGGGTTCCGTTTTGACAACGGAACTTTATCTAATCCAATAGCAGTTGCAGATTCAATAATTGCAAGATTTTTTGATTTTACATATGAAAATGATGCTGTCCCCTTTTTCCCGTGCGCAAGACGGACTGTTACAGTATACACACTAGCATTAAGAGCATCTGAAAGTACTTGAGCTGTGCCTTCTCCTCCGTCTGCCATGGGGATCTTTACACAATGGGAATCAGGATATACTTTTTTTATCCCCTCCTCTATGGCACTGGCAACATCTATAGCACTAAGTGTTTCTTTAAAAGAATCAGGAGCAATAATAACCTTCACTATAATTTATATTATACTAGGTTTGCAAAATAGAACTTACATATCTATAAGAAGTACTTAACAGTAAGCTCAAAAGAAGACTCAAATCCTATTCTCCGAGAATACACAAAGGGCATTGCTATTGTATATGAGCTATTTCCTATTTTAAAATAAATGCCCACTGTAAACGAGATATGCTTAAATATATATTTAATATCGTATATAAAGTCTTGGTTTTTATACATATGTAATTGCAAAGATAATATTCCATATATTCTAAACATATGAATTACATTCTTTTTTGTAATTTTCACTTTAAGGGACATATCGCTTTTTTCTACAAAATAATTTTCTTTGTTATAAAACAAATATGTCGTGATAGTGCTATAAAGACTCCATTCTTTATGAAAAAGAAAATACGAAATAGTATTAGAATGTCTCGTTTTTTTATTCTCAAATTTATATAATACTCCTATAGTATGAGAATAATTCTTCTGAACATTTATTATATACGACCAAAACACTTCGTATAATTGTTTAATTTGTTCTGCTTTTTTGCTCTTACTATCATACAATTTATATTGTGAAAATGGATTTTCCTGATTTACAGAATACCTAATCCTAAAATAGGAGTATTTTGAATACATAATCCTTACACTTGCACTATGAGTCCAAATATTTTTATGGTACTTCCAATCTTTTGTAATAAAATGGGGTTCGCTTGCATATATAAACATGCTCAGTAAAAACCACCGTGATATAATTTTAAAAAGGCCACTTCCGCCAACAGCATGTTGCAATATATCCGATGAACTCATTTCTATACTTATTCGTGCAAAAAAATATTTCCCTAGATATATTTTCTGTGCCAACGCAATAGAATGCAATGAGAGCGAAGGCGGTCGATTAAGATACCAAGAATTCCATGCCTTTGTGTATACTGGAAGTTTTAACCTGTAAGTATATTGATATAATAATACCGGCTCGTATATGTTATACAATTTTTTTCCAATTGTCACTCCTAATTCATAACTTTTAGGATTTTTAGAAATATTAGAAACACTTACCCATACCGAAAGCAATTTATATGCCGATTGTATACCAAAAGGCGTAATATACGAAGGTTCCTTAATTGTCCAAAGAGATTTGTGGTACAATAAAGAACTCCATGAATACAATAATGAATTATCTTCAAATATACGATATTCTCCATATTTGCTATATGTGCCTACAGTAAAATGAGGATGTGTTATGCCTCCCCCCACAGCATTATCTTTTTCCGCAAGTTTATTCCAAAAATAAAGTTTCCATCTTTGTAAAGAAACCACCAATTTTGTTATGAATGTTTTGTCTTTTATAGAAGAATATATCATAGCACGAGGTGCTTTAAGATATGTTGGTACCTTATAAAAAGCATGTGAAATACGTTCTGCATAACAAGATAAAGAAAATAAAATTAAAATAAGATATACAAGGACTTTTCTTTTATGAAAAAAAGATATTAAGAACACATTGTATGTACAAAAAATATAGCAATATTGATTGACAATAAATATACAGAATCGTAAAAATCAAAATGGGAACATGTGCTGTCGTAATACTTCGTAGAGAACAATTCCAACACTCACTGCAAGGTTTATACATCGCTGCTCTTTTTTCATAGGAATGGTAAGTGCCCTCTTTCTTTTTATAAATTCCTTCATAATATCATAGGGAGTTCCACTCCCCTCGTTTCCAAAAAACAAAATTACATGAGAAGGATATGCAACACTACTATATATTTGATCTACCTTACTTGACAATAAATAACTTTGCTCATAAATACAAGTTTCAAAGTATTTTATTATATCAGGAAAGTGCTTTATAATTACAGAATCCCAATAATCTAATCCTGCTCGCTTGAGATATTTATCTTGCAAAGAAAATCCAAGTTTTCCAACAAGGTGTAACTGAGTTCCTGTAACTGCACACAAACGTACTATATTACCAGTATTTTGAGGTATTTCTGGCGAGAGTAGCACAACAGTATTCATAAATAATATTTTCTTACACTTTATTATCTACTATCTGTACTGTAACCGTTTAAACCTAAAATATCCCAATACTATGAGTATTCCACTCACAACAAGCAATATCCCCTGTATATCGATAGATGAAGTTCTCATAAAAAAATGCATATTATATATGTCATTGTAAACAAACGTATAAATAAAAAGTGTTACATTAAAAAGTAAAGAGAGTGCAACAAATAAAATAATAGTCTTAAAAAATTGAGATGTCTTAAATAGCACACTCCCAAACAAAAAGAAAGAAAACAGTATAGAAAATCTTGCTATATTATCAGGTATAAAATCATATAGCTTTATAAATGCCAATCTATGCCATAACCACCCTTTGGTTAAAAGATACATAAAAAGAGAAGTAACTATATATCCAGCAAGCATAAGCACAAGACTGACTACAAATATAAATACAACAGAAGCAATATATTTTTCTAAAAGAGATGCCGGAAGTGCAAATGCTTGAATAGAACTGTCTTTTCTATGAAATTGAATAAAAATCTTGCTTATAAATGAAAATGACATTACTCCATAAATAACCACTAAAAGATTAAGTAATATTTTAACAAAAACTCCAGAAGGAGCCCCAATAATATTAACCTGCGATAAAACAGAAATAACAAGAATAGCTCCCATTATTCCTAATGCTACAGAAAAATATTTAAACATGTATTCCCTCAAATTCATAGCCATAAGCATACGCATATACCATTTTATTCTACTTATACTCAACTTCATTTTTTTCTACTTAACCATTATAATTTTTCTACAGAAGAAAGAATATTCTGTATCTTACTAGGAGAATGTAAAGTAGCAGTAAAAAACAATTCTATGTCTACATTCTGTAATGTATTTTTTTTCAAAGCCTTTTTACGTACCTGTAAAGAAGTATATCCGCCTATGCTCTCAATGCAAAATATTACATCTTTAGAACTTAATCGTTTTTCACTTTGAACTACTTGGAAATATTGTGCAATATTCTCAATAGACGTATTTAATAATGATTTCCCTTCATGAATTAAAATAAGTGCATCAATAATAGATTCTACATCTTTCACTTGATGCGTAGACACTATTATCATTTGGTATAATTTTTTATGTTTATGGACACATTGATTAAACAATATCTTTGAAGGAATATCAAGCCCGTTCGTTGGCTCGTCAAATATAATAATTTTAGCTCTTGTTGCAAATGCAAAGGCTATCATAAATTTCTTCTTTTGTCCAAACGACATATTAACTAATAGTTTTTTCCTTGGGATTTCAAATCCTTCAATAAGACTATTGAGTAAGTCTATAGTAAAATGTGGATAAAATATTCCAAATAGTTTAGCATATTCTAGAGGAAGAATAGGAGGTAAATAATATTCTTCAGGAACAATTATAATATCTTGTAACATTTTGGGATCTCTTGATGAGCTTGAAAAATCACCTATCCTACATTCCCCTTTATAGTGTATAATTCCCCCCGAAAGTATCCGTATTAATGTTGACTTACCTGCTCCATTTTTTCCCAATAGCCCATATACTTTTCCACCCTCTTCATCAAAATGCATATCTTTGGAATTAAAAGTAAACCCATCAAGTGCATTCTCGTTGCTATGAGAATATTGATATGTAATATTATTACAAACTAGCATGCTAACATATATTATTATAGTATATAATCATATAAAACAACACAATTTTAAAAATAGTTAAGAAGAATATTCTCAATCATCTTTATGATATACTAAAAACATATCGGGGTGTGGCCTAGTTGGTAAGGCGCTTGGTTTGGGACCAAGAGATCGCAAGTTCAAGTCTTGTCACCCCGACTTTATGCACCTATAGCTCAGCTGGATAGAGCAACGGCCTTCTAAGCCGTAGGTCTGAGGTTCGAATCCTCATGGGTGCGCATGCATTCTCATATTTTGCCTACAATACATGACAACAGTTATATATATTTCACTTAACAAGCTTTAATTGTATAATAATTATAATGACTAATATATACCCAAAACCATGGAAAACATTTACAAAAGAAAAAAAACAGATGTTTTTTTATCGTTCACAAGCTGACATAGATTCCTTTGAAAAAAAGGCACAAAAGATCATACAAACAGTGCAAAAAGAAGGTGAAAAAGCTCTTGTAAAATATATAGAAAAATACGATGGCGTATCTATAAAAGCAAACAAGATACGTGTAACAAAACAAGAGTTTGATGAGGCTGAAAAAATACTTCCTCAAAAAATAAAAACTGCATTACAAATTGCAATTCGAAATGTATTTAATTATCACAATAAACTTCACAGAAAACGAAAAAATATACTCTCCGAAGTGTCTAGAGGAGTTTTTGCGGGCGAACAAATTTTACCTATAAATTCTGTTGGATTATATGTTCCTCATGGAAAAGGTTGTTTCCCCTCCACAACATATATGCTAGCAATACCAGCACAAATAGTACAAGTTCCACGCCGAGTAATGATAACTCCCCCAAATAAAGATGGGAAGATAGATCCCGCCTGTCTCTTTGTAGCACAAAAGACAAATATTCATGAAGTCTATAAAATGGGTGGAGCCCATGCAATTGCAGCGCTTGCATTTGGAACAAAAACAATTTCTCCCGTCGAAAAAATTATAGGTCCTTGTAGTGCATTTGTATCTGCGGCAAAGCAATTCATAAGCAAGTTTGTAAGCATTGGTCCTCCTGCGGGTCCTTCAGAATCTATTATCCTTGCAGATGGAACTACGTCTCCATATCTCGTTGCCTTTGATATTTGCATAGAGGCAGAACATGGAGTAGACTCAATGTCAATATTAATTACTCACAAAAAAGAATATGCAAAACAAGTCTGTAAATATCTTTCTAAAATAATAGATGAGGCTCCCTTAAAACAAAAAAAAATACTTGAAACCGTATTCAATAAATACCATCCTATTATAACAACAGAAAATGAAGAAAGTGCTATACAACTATGCAATGCAATAGCACCAGAACACCTAATGATTCATTCGCAATCTCCTTCAGCCATAACTGGAGATATAAAAACAGCAGGCGAAATATTAATGGGAGAACATTCGGTTTTTAGTTTAGCAAATTACGCTGCAGGACCCAATGCTATTATTCCTACAGGAGGCATGAGTAGAACGTTTTCACCAGTATCCATAGATGATTTCTTAAAACAAAGCTCTATTATAAAAATATCGAAAGAAGGTCGTGAACTTCTTAGCTTTCATGTAAAAGAAATTGCTGAATACGAAGGATTTTATTTTCATAAAAAGGCACTTGTAATCCGTGAAGAACTACAATAAAGATTCTCTATAAATGAGGGTTTACAAAATATGTGTTTTACAACAATCAAAGAAGCAATTCTATGGCTTGAAAACCTCACTCATATATCGCCACCTCCATGTAAAGATATTGACAAACATAATACCATAAAGTCTTTACTTTTCTTGTGCGGTAATCCTGAAAAAAAAATAAAACTTATACACATTGCTGGATCAAAAGGGAAAAGTTCTGCTGCAAAAGTAGTAAGTGTTTTTATTGAAAAGTTAGGACATACAGTAGGATTATTTACATCTCCCCATATATCTTCTTACAATGAACGGATACAAATAAATAACTCCCCCATAAACGATGCATCATTCTTACTCTTTATTAGAAAAATGTATAATCTCATTAAAAAACAAAAACGTTTAGAACCCACTTTTACACCAACATTTTTTGAAGTAATAACTTGTATAGGATTCTTAGCCTTTAAACATGCTCAATGTCAATGGGCTGTGATAGAAACAGGTATCGGAGGAAGACTTGACACAACAAATATTATAAATCCAGAGTTTTGTATAATTACAGAAATAGAGAAAGAACATACAGACATACTAGGAAAAGCACTACCACATATTGCTTATGAAAAAGCTGGCATTATCAAACCTAATACTCCCGTATGGATAGGGAAACAAAATCATGCTATTACGATTGATGTGTTTGAAGCAACAGCACATAAAATGAGGAGCCCTTGCTTTCTTTTTCAAAAACAATATAAAATACATAATTATAAATGCACCATGGATGGAAGTTCCGCACTTTGTACTTCTGGAGACCACACAACTCATTTTCACACTCCTTCAATGGGGAAAGGTATTACAGAATCACAAATACTTGCGTATACTGCATTCCAAGATTACTTTTCTATTCCTCTGCAAAAATCAATACTATTTCCAAAAAATGTTATTCTTCCTGCTCGTTGTGAAATAGTTTCTATTTCTAAAACATCCTCTCACATATTTTTAGATGGTGCTCATACATACAACTCTATAAAAAACTCCCTTGAAATTATAAAAACAATGCCTAAAGAAAAATGCTTGCTTTTTGCAATGCTTAAAAACAAGGATTATATTTCCATATGTTCTCTTATGAAGCCATATATGCCCCTTTTTTCTAATGTGATTATCACACATGCACATATTATAAAGTCTCTTCCTCCTTCTATTCTTTATAGTGAAGTCAAAAAAATATATCCTAGGGCACTGCTAATAGAAGATACATATGCAGCTTTTAAACATGCCTGTAATATAGGTAAAAACACAAATACTCCCCCGCACACTTATGTTTGCATAATTGGTTCATTATACCTTTGTGCTTTTTGTAAAACAATAATAAATAAAAACATTACAATATAGTACATATCTATGTCTCTTAATTGGAAAGAAATAGATCTAATTATTTCAGAAATACATTTTAAAGAAGCTCGCATCCAAGAAATATATCAACCAACACTTAAAAAAGTGTATGTAGAACTATACGTAAATAAAGCATTACAAAGGCTCCTAATAAACCTTGAACAAGGGCAAGTGGGTATGTATCTTATTGATAAAAAATTACATAAACCCCAAAAACCACAACGCTTTCAACAACTTCTGCAATCTAGAATTGTAGGAATGTATATACACAATATAAGTCAAATCAACCAAAATAGGATAGTACTAATACACCTTAGAAAAAAAAAACCGTATGATAGTAAAAAACAAAAACCAACAGATTTACAAAAAGAATATGTGGAACAATTCCTTTATTGCAAACTATGGAGCAACAATTCAAATATAATTATTACCAATACAAGCAATGGTATTGTAGACACGCTCTATCGTAGTAAAAAACAAAACATAATGCCTCATCAGATATTTATAATACCGCCACAACAAAACACAGAATCTCATTTAAATAAAACAATACGTACATGGGATCCTCAACTCTATAACAATTCATTTAATACATTTATATGCGAATATTATACCAATCAAAACACACAAATATATAAAACAAAAACATTAGAAAATATCAAAAAAAACGTACAAAAGCAAATTCTTTTTAATATAGATAAAGTGGAGGCACTTCGCTCTACACTTAAAAAATACAAAAGCTTTCAAAGATACGAAGAATATGGCAATGCTATTTTATCTCACCTCCATACAATGAAACAATCTCAAGAAACACTTACAACAAAACTATACAATATCCCTTTAAACACAACATTGACTCCTATAAAAAATGCAGAATACTACTTCAAAAAAGCAAAGAAAATCAATCATTCTTTAGAAATCACACAAGAACATCTTGCA
The DNA here is from genome assembly GCA_965216965.1 of Spirochaetia bacterium. GTDB lineage: Bacteria > Spirochaetota > Spirochaetia > WTKD01 > CBDAKK01. Next base: position 42,497 of record CBDCGX010000021.1, read on the forward strand.
CAAATAGAAAGCACTTTACAATATCTTTCCAACCTTCAATCTCTTATTCCACAAAAAGACAACCTTCCTATTCCAGAAAAGCTACTCTCTTTTTACTCTTCTCAGAAAGGACAATCTCTTTTACAAGAAAACAAAACTCAAAATCGTCTCAGAGGATATACCAAAACTATACTCAAAACTTCTCATGCACTTATTCTTATTGGAAAAAACGCAAAAGAAAATGACGCCTTATTACGAAATTTTGCTCGTGGCGAAGATACTTGGTTTCATGTACGAGAGAATAAAGGTGCATTTGTATTTGTACGTCTAAATAAAAACCCCCGAATACATACTATTCCACTTAATTTGCTACTAGAATATGCAAACCTTGCTGCGTTATACAGTAAAGTAAAGAATAATAGCACGATTGAAGTATACTATACAAAAGTTAAACATCTTCGTCGCATAAAAGGAGCAATTGGACTTGTTATTCCATCTCATGAAAAAACATTGCATATCGTATCAAACAATGAAAAAGCAAAGAAATTCATAGGAGATTCTTTACTTTCACCATAAATATACCTCCATATAATGTTTATCATTTAAATATCCGCTATAATGAAATTTACTCTATGTGTATCCTAAAAAAGAAAAACATATGTGTACTCGGACTAGGTCATCATGGCGGCGGAATAGCATCGGTGAAATTTGCACACTATTCGGGTGCAGCAACTATATTTATTAGCGATAAAAAAACAGAAAAAGAATTATCAAAAAGCCTTTCTTACATTAAGACATCTTTACAGATCCCAATATATGCCATAGAAACAGGGAACCACAGCATTATAAAAATACGAGATTCTGATATAGTTATAAAAAACCCTGCAATACCAAGAACCAGTCCAATTATTCAAGACATTAAGAATAAAACAAAAACCATAGAAACAGACATCTCTCTATACCTAAAAAGCATCCAAACCATACCAAAGGCAACAAAGCAATTAATTCAAGTAATAAGTGGCACAAAAGGGAAATCGAGTGTATCTACAGCTTTCCACAAATGGAGGTTAGTAAACAAACACAATTCTTCACTTGCAGGTAACATAACATACTCACCTCTTCATTACATTATTAACAATACAATTACAAAAGAACTTATTCTTGAACTCTCCTCATTTCAGCTTGGAGATTTAGAACTTGTAAACTCTGTACCATATCAAAACATAGATATAGGACTTCTCACCAATATATTACCTGACCATCAAAATTATTATAAAAACCTTGAAGAATATGCACAAGATAAACTAACATTCTTAACACACCTTTCTTCTTCTGCACATGCTATTTTACCCTACGATAATACATTACTGCAAAATAAAATACAGACTCTTTCTACAGAATGTACAGCAAAAATATTTTGGCATTCAACAACACCATTACCTCATGATAAGGCGGGAGTATGGTGCAAAAACGATACACTTTTTATAAGAACTCACGCATATGAAAATGTAAAAAAAACACCCCTCCCTAAAAAAAACCTACGTCACATTTATAAAAACAACATCACCGCACTAAGTGCCTTGTGTATTGTAAAAAATATAAACATTCCACAAACTTTAAAAGAATGGGAATATATTTTCTCTCTTCCCCATAGAAAAGAAAAGCTCTGTACATTTAACGGAATAAGTATATATAACGATAGTGCCGCTAGCATTCCTAGTGCAATGTGTCTACCTCTCTTTCAAGAACATAATACTCAGCATCTCCATATTATTGCAGGAGGCACAGATAAAAATCTTGATCCCAAAGATTTTATAAAAGCGTGTAATGAAATAAACTCTGAGTTCCTAACATTATATCTTCTCAAAGGTTCATACACAGAAAAGATACTTCCACTCTTAAAAAAACAAAACATGACTGTGTATTCACAGTTTGATTGTCTACAAAAGGCAGTAGAAAAGAGTTTATTTCATAGCAAGGCAGGAGATATCATAGCACTCTCTCCCGGATGCACATCGTTTGGCATGTTTATACATGAATTTGAAAGAGGAGATGCATTTAAGAATATTGTAAGAACACTTACAAAAAGTTAGAAAGGGTTTTTTATAAATCCCATTGCTTCTTCAATATGAGCAACACATACAATTTCACTATCATATAAATCTGCAATAGTACGACCAACTTTATAGAGAGCTGCTCGCCCCCGCTCACTTATTCCACATCGTGCTATTTTTGTTATAAAAGAGTGTGCATCTCTTGAGACAATAAAATATTTTCCTATCTGAGAAGATTCAACTCGACTATTATGCGAAATATTTACACCCTTAAATCTATCTTTTTGTCTATGTAAAGCACAAATAATTTCTTGTTTTTTATTTGTAATATCCTTTATTCGCATATCTTCATCTTCCTCTTCCGAATCGCTAAAACCTCGATGAGATGTTTTAAACTTTATATCAATTCTATCCCAAAGTGCACCGCCAATTCTTTTCCAATATCTAAAAATATCTTGCTCACTACACATACACAAAGACCCATTTATCCAAGGTATAGTTGAATATTCCTCGTTATTATTTGTATCCATTGCACCCAAATTTCCACAAGGACACAAATTACATGTAAGAATAAGAAGAAAATCTGCAGGATATACTTGCTTGTTTTGTACGCGACTAATACATATTCTTTGTGTATCAAGCGGTTCTCTCAATGATTGTAACACCTTCATCTTAAATTCTGGTGCTTCGTCTAAAATTAAAACTCCAAAATGTGCAAGTGAAACCTCGCCTATACTCTGTGTTCCAACACTCCCAACCATAGCTTCTACTGAAGCGGTGTGATGCGGTTTTCGTATAGGAGGAATTGTTATAAATGCTTTTTTATCACTTATAGAATTGCATTCTTCAGAAATAAAAGTATTACTGCGTGCATATAAAGAACTAAGTATAAGTGATTGATCATATCGCAATTTTGGTAAGAATGTTCCTATTCTAAAAGCAGCGGCAGTTTTACCAGTTCCCGGAGCTCCATAAAGAGCTATATTATGCCTCCCTGTAGCAGAAATTTGCACTGCTCTTTTTAATCTATTACAATGAGACAACTCTGCAAGCGATATATCAGTAGAATTAAAAGGTGTTTTTTCACTATCAGATGATATTGATACCGAAATATCTTTCCATTCATATTTTAATTTCAAATCTTTTAGCCTATGTAATGGAAGCATTCTTCCCTTCTTAACTTGTGGTACATGTATGATGTTTTTGCTAGATAGAATATAGTGTGATATCTCATAATACATTGAATGCATTATTGCAGGCATAGCGTTGAGAACAGGGCGAATCACCCCATTTAATTGAAGCTCACCCAATGCCATTATAGGGACATCTACTAGTTCTATCTGTTTAGTAAATTGTAATATAGCAATTGCAATAGGCAAATCAAGCCCTGCTCCAGTCTTTTTTATATCTGAAGGAGCTAAATTCACCACAACTTTCTTGTTTGGCCACACAAAACCACTATTTCGTATTGCTATCTTAACTCGCTCTCTTGACTCTCGCACTTCGCTTGCAGGAAGACCAACAATATCCCACGAAGGTATTGTTGTAGAAACATCTACTTCTATTGATACAAGTACTTCACTTAATCCAGAACATGCATATCCATATATCACATATATATATACTTATAAAATCACTATTTGATTGAAATTGTATACCTTCTATAATTAAAAATAAAAATATATTTTAATTAAATATCCCAACAAAACAACTTTTCCCTTGAATATTGACTTAAAACATGTTAATATTTATAGTATATAAATACTAAAAAATGAGACATAATACTAAATACCATGTCTCATTTAGTACGATTAACATAGTTATATGACAATAATTGTATAATTATAAAAAATATTTAAGGAGTTCATATGAAAAAAATATTTTTTCTTTTTTTCTTTATAGGTATTTATACCTTTGCTTTTGCTCAAGATAAAGAAATATTCCCAACTATAAAAACAGATAAAATAGTTAAGAGCTTTACCATAGGATATGGACACATTATATGGTTTCAAAATTCCAAAACGGATATTAATGTCAATTCATCTCCTATTGAAGTAGATGGAGAAAATCAATTTGATAATCTTATACTTGGGGTCAGGGCCCTTTATTCTTATGTAAATACTCCATTTGGCTTTTATATTACTACAAACTCATTTCTTGGATTTACAAGGGCTCACTATGCAGAAAAACTTACTAGTAAAAATTCTCAACAAGTGCTTAATTCAACATCAGGAAAATATTCTTTACCCCCCACATATTCTATACAATTTCCTAAACAGATACTTAAATCCATTATGCAAGATTTAGGTGTGGGATTTAATCTTAAATTAGAAGAGAAGTTAATGATTTTCAACCTTGGAATAGGAATGTCAATGAATTTTCTATTTACCGATTTTTATATTAATAAACCCCACTTTAGTGCCTCAATTGGATTTGGAATAGCAGGAAATATTGAATTAATATTTAAACTTAATAAACTCTTGGGGGTAACTTTAGGAGCTCAAGTGGGATATTATCCTCTAATAGTAGATAGCTACAATAAAAATATACAATATAAATCCTCCAAAATTTTTACATCAGCCATATCTACTGGAATCTCAGTACTCTATTAGTCATTTTGATAAGAATAAATGCTTATTAAAAGGGATGCAACATATATTGCATCCCTTTTAATTTATACTAAAACATACATACAGTCACATTTTGCTACAATAAATACATGAGAATAAGCATTTTTCAAACTAATCCAACAATTGGAGATATTAAAAAAAATGCATGTGAAATATCACATATATTTTCATGCCATAAAAATAGCAATCTTTTGCTATTTCCAGAACTTTCTCTTTGTGGACATATTCCCTACGACTATCTAGAGTATGAAACCATTATAACAACACAAACAGAACAGCTTGCTTTCCTTTCTACACAACTAGATCATCATCAAACAGCCCTTGTAGGCGGGGTCTTTCGTAAAAATGATTCATTACAAAATGTCATCTATGCAATACAACACAATACTATACAAGTATATTCTAAACGCATTCTTGAAGAATGCGATATTTTCTTTGAAAAGAGATATTTTACCTCATCAAAAGAATCACATATTCTTAATATTAAAGGGATACAATTTGGTCTTTTCATCTGTTTTGATCTTTGGACGCAAAATAAATACTCTCCTCTTTATTCTATAAAAGACAAACCTATTGATGCCCTTCTTTGGATTTCAGCATCACCATATACAAAAACAAAGCATCTCAACCGCCTTGCTCTTGCCAGATCTACTGTCAAAAAATGCAAAAAACCGCTCATAATGGTAAACCTTTATGGAGGTAATGATGAAATTGTTTTTGACGGAAAATCATTCATTATGGATTCCACAGGCTCTTGCATTCACACTCTACAGCATTGTAAAAAAGACATGTGTACTCTGGAACTTACAAAATCACATATAAAAATAATACAGCCATCATATACCTCAGAACAACATTCTACACATTCACTTACTCCCTCTCCTTGTAATATTACCAAAAACCATACACTATCTACTACAAAAGACATGCCATGTGAAGAGATTCTCTCAGTTTTAAAACTAGGGCTATCTGATTATATTGCAAAAGCAAAAATACCCTCAAAAATCCATCTAGGACTTAGCGGTGGCATAGATTCTGCTCTAACAGCATATATAGCAACAGAAAGCATGGGGCCAGAGGCAATACATGGAGTACTACTGCCATCAAGACATACTCATCAAACAAGCATACAAGATGCTCTTGCACTCGCAAAAAACTTACATATTCAGACGAATACTATCTCCATTGAAGACGTTCATGGTATTACTGAGAAATCTCTTGCCCCCATATTATCTACAAATGGAATAACAAACGAAAACATACAGGCCCGAATCCGGGGAATGATGCTTATGGCTTATTCTAATGCATATAATTCCATGTTGCTTACCACTGGGAATAAATCCGAAATTGCCGTAGGATATTGCACTCTCTACGGCGATATGTGCGGTTCTATTAATCTTATAGGGGATCTTTACAAAACAGAAATATATACATTATGCAAATATATAAACAAAAAACATGGGTATAATATTATCCCTCATTCTATTTTAACGAAAGAACCAACAGCAGAATTACGAGAAAATCAAAAAGATAGCGACAGTTTACCAGATTATCCTATCTTAGATGCAATACTTTATGAGTACATAGAAAACAAACACACTCCTTTTGAAATATCAAAAAACTCCCCTTACCCTTTTGATCTCCTTATGAAGATATGGAGACTGCTTTGTCAAGCAGAGTATAAACGCTACCAAGCAGCTCCTATTATAAAAATATCAGACAAATCATTTGGAAGAGGTAGAATTATGCCTATCGCAGCTCATCCATTACTATAAACGTATCTTAGCATTGATTATATTGATATAATCGCATCAAAAAAATAAACATCTTACCCGCATTATTATATTTTTAATATAATAAGCATATGATAAAACATAAAAAAACAAAAATAATAGCTACACTTGGTCCTGCATGCCATGATGTAGAAATATTAAAGAAAATGTTACTAGCCGGGATGAATTGTGCTCGGTTTAATTTTAGTCACGGGGATCATCAAGAACACCTTGAGCGACTTCAACTTCTCAGAAAAGCGGAGGCAAAAACAGGCATCCCCTGTGCCCATCTGCTTGATACAAAAGGTCCAGAAATTCGTACTGGCAATCTTATACATGGATTAAAAGAACTTATTCTCAAAGATGGTAATCAAATAAGGCTTTCTGGTAGCATACAAGAAACAACAAAAGATATAATAGCAATTTCTCATTCTAAAATACACAAAGAAATTAACATTGGAAGTAACTTTAAAATTGCAGATGGTTCCATCATCATTGAAACCGTAGATATACAAAATGACATTATTATAGGAAAGATTATTAAAGGGGGTGCTTTAGAAAGCAAAAAGAATATAAACGTCTCCGATGCAACAATAAATCTCCCCAACCTCATGCAAAAAGACATTGAAGATATTCATTTTGCTATAGAACACGATTATGATTTTATTGCAGCATCATTTATAAGAACTGCAGAGGACATATTAAAAATCCAAGACATATTAAAAGAAAAAAATAGCAATATACAAATTATTGCAAAAATAGAAAATCAAGAAGGGCTTGATAACCTTGATAATATCATACAGATTACAGATGGCATTATGATAGCTCGCGGTGATCTTGCAGAACAAATACCAGCAGAGCAAGTTCCTTTAAGACAAAAAAGCATCATAGATATTTGCAATTATTATCACAAAATATCAATTACCGCAACACAAATGTTACAATCCATGGAAACCTCAATGACCCCTACACGTGCCGAGCTCACAGATATAGCGAATGCTATTTTTGATGGGACCGATGCTCTTATGCTTTCTGGAGAATCTGCAAAAGGAAAGTTTCCTGTGGAGTCCATAGAAACAATGACTCGTGTTTCTATTGCAGTAGAAGAATCAGAACAATTTCAAGAGCATGCTCGCACACGTTTCTTTTCAAACAGAAAAGGATTGTTTGGAGAAAGTTCTTCATCAGAATCTATTATTGCCGCTGCTCAAATTGCAGCGGAAAAATCAAATGCAAGTGCTTTCATATGCCCCTCTCTCTCAGGACACAGTCCAAAGTATATCTCTGTCCTTAAGCCCAACCAACATATTGTTGTCACTACACATTTTCCTCATATAGTAAGAAGACTTCTTCTTCTTTGGGGAGTAGCTCCCGTACTCACAAAAGAATGCACATCTGATGCTGAGCTTATAGAAACAGGGATTAACGCTGCCCGCAAGCTAGGTTTTCTTAAAAAGAATGGGAAGGTTGTTATTATAGGAGGATTTCCTATAAACAAACCGCTTATGCTCAATACAGTACAGGTATATTTTGATGGAAAAGTAATTATGAGAGGAAGACAAGGATGCGGTCCTGCTATAAAAGGTGAAATCTTTCATGTAAGCTCTCCATCACAAATATTAAAGCATGCTCAAAAAAACATGAATAAATCAATTATTTATGTATCTCAACAACTCACATATGATATGCTCCCAATATTATCTGAAATAAAAGCTCTTATAGTAAAGCAAAAAACATCAATTCCAATGCTCACTCTACAAAAACAGTTTTCTCACCTCACATGTATTGCTGGGGTAGAAGCACTTACGTTTGGAGATATAAAAGATGGCAAAGAAATTGTCCTCTCGGGGAATGAACAACTTATATATGAACCATAATGCAACTCATATACTTTCCAAGAGCAGTATAGATATTATTCTTGAAATTTGCAAGCTTGTAGAGTCTGTAGACTACTTAGAAGATAGTCTCAGTCCCGCCCTTATGATTCTTGCAGATAGCTTTAGGTTAGAAGAATGTGCCCTTACCCTCTTTGAACAAGAAAGTAACGAGATATATATAGACTTATCATATGGGCTTTCTGGGAAACAACACTCCCGAGGAAGATATAAACCTGGGGAAGGCATCACAGGAGAAGTTTTTCTCACAGGGAAATCAAAAATTGTACCTAAGATAACTCTTGAACCAAAATTCCTTAACAAAGCTAAATCTCGAACAAATGAATACTCCTTTATCTGTGTCCCTATAAATTATGAAAAAAAAACACATGGAACACTAAGCATTACAATGCTACATAATACAGTTTATAACCTAGAAGAAATTGTAAAATTATTAAAAATAATAACAATTATTATTGCCCGCCCACTCATCTTCCGAAAACAGATGATTGCAACTATCAAACAAAGATCTCATTCCGTTGCACAAAATACTAATAACAAAAGCTTTGAAACAATTATAGGTAATTCTAAAGAAATGAGAGCACTAAAGGACCACCTTTACCCATATATAAAAAATGATACCCCTATCTTATTTACAGGCGAAAATGGAACAGGAAAAACATTTTTAGCTAGCATGCTTCATCATAATAGTATTAGAAAAAATGCCCCTCTTCTATACTGTAGTTGTGCATCTATGAGGGAAAAAGATTTATATGCTTTTTTATTCGGAACACAACATGCAAATACAATGCGAAAGACAATTAACATAACCTATACATCTCCCCTGCTCCCCAAAGGAGATCAAACAAGTATTCTCATAGAAGAAATAACTCTAATGCCATTAAACATACAAGAGATTATTGTAGACATTCTAGAAGGTAATGATTATCAAATTGATGGTATTTTTAAAAAATGCTCTGCCCGTTTCATCTTTACAGCTTCTACAAACATAAAAGATCTTATGGAAAAAGGAAAATTTAACAAAAAATTCTACGAAATACTCGCTCAACACACCCTTCCTATTCCATCTCTAAGAAATAGAAAAGATGACATTATGCTTTTTGTAGATCATTTTTTAAAAGAATCAACTATAAAACAAAATAAGAATATTAAACGACTTTCCACGCCTGCTATAACCCTGCTATCTACATACCATTGGCCAGGCAATCTCAATGAGATGCAAAAAATCATTGAAGACTCTGTTCGTTTTTGTGAAAATAGCGTCATATACGCATATATGCTTCCTCCAAAGCTTACAAAGTGCAGAGAGCTCTAACACTCCTGTTCAACAAGGTCTCAATGAAGCTATTTCTCGCGTTGAAATTGATCTTATAATAGATGCTCTTAAAATAGCACACGGGAATGTATCATATGCGGCAACAATACTTAAAACATCTAATAGAATACTTGGACTAAGAATGAAAAAACATGGTATTGTATATTCACAGTATCGCTAAAAATATATACGGTTTACATATTTACTGTAAAAAATACATATCCCTCTAGCAAACCAAAATTAGTTGTTGCTTGTCTATAAAAAACAATTCTTATGAACTTATCATATCCAATAAAGCCATATCACCCAATATGCTAAACTCATCGATTAAACGTAAAAACACACTCCGACAAGTAAGTGCATCATCCAATGCCCTATGAGAATTCTTTGTATCTATCCCATAATACTCTGCTATACTTGATAGTTTATAATGGGAAAACGCTTCTTTAGATTTTCTAGCACACTGTAAAGTATCTATAAATACAATATCTAACAGCTGATCTTCTCCACTTTTCTGCAAAGCGTTATTAAGAAATCTAATATCAAAAACAATATTATGTGCTATAAGCACGGAACCTCTTATAACATTCATAAAATGAGGTAAAATTTCTTCGATAGAAAATGCATTTGCCACATCTTCGTTTGTTATTCCATGTACATTAATAGCTTCTTGAGGAATAGCAATGGTAGGCTTAATAAGAGAAGAGAATTCTTCAATAATTTTATTAGTATTAAATTTGACTGCTCCAATCTCAACAATTTCATCATCATCTCCAATTCCTGTAGTTTCAAAGTCGAAAGAAACAAAAGAAGTATCATGGATAGATGTGTTTACATCTATTGCACCCACTGATTAACCTCTTCTTCTGCCTTATTCATAAGTGGAATAATTTCTTCTTTCGCTTCATCTACCTGTTTCCCTTCTTTTACCCTGTAAAGGAGATAAAATTTAATTTTAGGTTCAGTACCCGATGGGCGTACACATAGTTTATTACCACCACTCATATGAAAAATGAGTACATTTGAAGGTTCCAATTCAAGTTTAGAAGTAGAACCATCTTTACAATTCTTACTCTCCGAACGGAGATAATCATCTACACGTACTACTTCTTCGCTCCCTATTACAGTGGGAGAAGTGTTTCTAAGCATATGCATTATGCTTTCTATTTTATCCTTTCCCTCTTTCCCTGTAAATACTTTATTAATGGTACGTTCTTCATGATATCCAAACTCTGCATAGATATCATTTAAACGACTAGCAAGTGACCACCCCTTTTCTTTATACTCAAGTGCCATTTGCATACATAATAGTGCTATAGATATTCCATCTTTATCGCGTACTTCCATACTTGCCATATAACCATAGCTTTCCTCACAAGCAAAAAGACACTGTTTGTGCTTTGTCTCAAACTTTGCAATACCCATAGCTATGTTTTTAAATCCTGTGTACACTTTATATACCTCAATTCCATGATGGCACGCAATTTTTTCGTGAAGATCAGTGGTAACAATGGTATTTATAAATACCGCATTCTTTTTGCTTTTTTTGGTATATGAAAGCACATAATCTAAAAGAAGTGCTCCTATTTGGTTTCCCGTAAAACACCTAAATTTTCCCTTAGCGTTCTTTTCTGCAAGACCTACTCTATCTGCATCGGGATCATTTGCAATAACCAAAAAAGCTCCCTTTTGCTTTGCTGTTGCAATTGCATTTACTAATGCTTTAGGGTCTTCGGGATTAGGAAACTTCACCGTAGGAAAATCCCCATCTGGTTTTGCTTGTGAAGGCTCTATAAGGCAACGAATATTATGTCTCTGCGTTAAAACTTCTATGTGAAGAGCTCCTGTTCCATGAAGCGGAGTATAGACAATGTCTACTGCGTCTCTGTCTTTTGTAGAAGTATCGACATTACCTCCCATTTCGTTATCTTTAAGAACATCATCTACATATTTCCAAAACATTTCGTCATAGGAACTGTCAAGAGGAATATACAACCCGTTTTCCATCGCAGAATCTAGCGTTTCTTTATCAAAAGGGAAATCATACGGAGGCTGGGCATGAGTTATGGCATTCATAACTTTTTTATCATGAGGAAATACAAGTTGTGCCCCATCATCACCGTAGACCTTAAGTCCATTATACTGCGGAGGATTGTGACTCGCTGTAATTACCATGCCCGACTGTGCCTTACGTTTCCGTATTATAAAAGAAAGCTGAGGAGTTGGTCGAATATCTTTAAACACATACACTCGTATCCCCTTTGCTATTAAAACACCTGTCACAATTTTCGAAAAAAGATTAGAGAAATTACGAGAATCAAATGCAATAACAACAGATTTTTCTTTTTCTGGATATTGTTCGCATAAATAGGTTGCCCACCCTAGTGCTACCTTCTGAACTACCATAGTATTAAGTCTATTAATACCAGCACCAACGATACCTCGTATGCCACCCGTTCCAAATTCAAGCTCAGTATAAAATCTATCAAAGATGTCTTCTGAATTAGCTTTCTGTAAAGCAGCTTCTAACTCTTTAAGAAAATAAGTATCCTTCTCGTTTTTCTGATAATCTTCTATTCTTCTTTGAATATCTGCATTTATAATATTTGACATTTATATACCTCTAAAATAATTATAACAAATAACATATATATAGCGTTGCAACATTTTAACTACTTCCAAACATAAATTGAAACTAAGCTTTTACTTATAAACATGCAAAAATCATATTTTAATCTTTACACAATCTTACCTAATCACTACATGTTTTTTTATACAATAAAAATCCAATACATATATTCTACAAATATCATGACAAAACATAACAAAGTTACTACTATATAGATATGGATATACAACAATTTTTTAAGCAGCTCATGGCAGGAAACGTCTGTTTTAACCCCAAGGGAAATCACATCATCACTCTCATAGGCATAGGTATACTCATTGCGGGCATCGCAACAAGTATATTCATTGTAGATGCAACAGAACAATCTGTTGTATTGCAATTTGGTAAGTATAATAGAACAGTAAGTTCTGGACTACAATTTAAACTTCCTTTTGGTCTAGAAAGAAACTATAATGTTCCTACACAAATAATCCAAAATATGACATTTGGGTTTAGATCCCAGAAATCAGATATAATATCTATTCGAGCAAGTGGGGATTTCAGTGAAGAATCCACCATGCTCACAGGGGATCTCAACATAGTAAGTGTAGAATGGATCATCCAATATAGAATAAACAACCCTCGTGCATGGCTCTTTAATATGGAAAACCGGGGAAAAACTATAAGCGATATTTCTCGATCTGTGATAAATCAACTTGTGGGAGACTACTACATAACAGATGTCTTAGGAAGTGCACGTACAGAAATAGAAGAAAAAGCACTACAAGAAATGCAAAATTCATTTAATCAATACGACATAGGAATTATCGTTACCGCAGTGCGATTACAAAACATAGTTCCCCCAGAAGGGAGCGTGCAAGACGCCTTTGAAGACGTAAATAAAGCAATACAGGATATGAATCGATTAATAAATGAAGGTCGCGAAGAATACAATAAAGAAATACCAAAGGCTCGTGGACAAGCAGAGCGGTCAATCCAAGTTGCACAAGGATATGCTACAGAACGGGTCAATGAGGCAGATGGAGATGTACAACGCTTCAAATCTGTTTTGGCAGAATACAACAGAAATCCTACCATTACTCGCCAGAGAATCTATTATGAAACACTTGAAACTATACTCAATTCCAAAGATGGAAAAAAAGCACAGTTTATAGACAAAAGTTTTAAGAATTTCATCCCATTTTTACCATTGCCAAATTCAGCAACAGTAGAAAATAAAACACCACTCTCAAGAGAGCAACAATAATTACAAGGAGATAATAATGGCACAAAACCAAGCACCAAAATCTTTGGCATTTTTTTTAATAATCATAATAGCACTGATAGTACTTTTTATGGTAGCAAACCCCCTCTTCATAGTAAACGAAGGAGAAACAGCAGTAATAACTCGATTTGGTCAAATAATAAAAACAGAAGAGACTACTGGTCTCAAACTGAAAATACCTTTCATAGACACAATTACACGATACTCAAAAAAAATTCTTTCTTGGGATGGTGATCCACGTCGTGTTCCAACCCTTGAAAAACAATTTATCTGGGTAGATACAACAGCACGATGGAGAATTACTGACCCAAAAAAGTTTTATACATCAATAAATACAATGACACAAGCATTCGCACGATTAGATGATCTTATAGAAAGTGCTGTTCGTACAGTTATTACTCGAAACAAACTAGTAGAGGCCGTTAGAAATACAAACAATATTACCGAAGAAAGAACAAGAGATTTATCGCAAATTTTACCAGATGCTCAAATTATTAAAAACAATGAAAACATCAAAGAACTAAGCGAACTTCTATCGCAGTTTGAAAAACAACCTACCATTGTAAAAGGGCGAAAAAAACTAAGCGAAGCAATGCTTGCCTCTATTAGAAGCATAACACCTGAATTTGGTATAGAAGTAATTGACATTGTTATACGACAAATACGCTATTCTGATGATCTTACCGAAAGTGTATACAATAGAATGATATCCGAAAGAAAACAGATAGCTCAAGTATATCGATCTCAAGGCGAGGGGAGAAAGCAAGAATGGATAGGACAGCTTGAAAATGAAAAAAGATCAATTCTCTCACAAGCATATTCAAAAGCAGAAACAATAAAGGGGAAAGCTGATGCATCTGCTGCTCGTATCTACTCACAAGCATACGGACAAAATAAATCATTCTTTGAATTTTGGAGAGCCATGGAATCATATAAGAAAACTATTCCCGATATGAATAAGGTACTCTCAACAAATGGAGACTACTTTAAATATATTTATAGTAGTACAGGGCGTGAATAGAGTTAATGTATAAAAACATTACATAATCCTTTTCTACGCCTATGAGAAATACGCTTACAACACTTTGCTTATATCTCAAGAAAACGAAATCATATGAATGTACATTACATGCAAATTGTGATAAAAAACTAACAGATATAGCATATGACTCCCGTTTTGTACAAGACGGAATGCTTTTTTTTGCTCTTCCTGGAATACATACTAATGGGAA
>CBDCGX010000022.1:0-131273 GCA_965216965.1 Spirochaetia bacterium
AAGTTTGTGGTCATGGGGATATAATGGCAATGGGCAATTAGGAGACGGTACTACAGCAGATAAAAGCATCCCTGTACGAGTAAAGCAGGCAGGGATGGAAACTTTTGTAGATAACACAACGAAATGGAAGGCAGTATCAGTTGGGGATAATCACACAGTAGGGATAGATATTGATGGGACTCTGTGGTCATGGGGACAGAATGCTGTTGGGCAATTGGGAGACGGCACTACAGCAAATAAAAGCACCCCTGTACAAGTACAGAAGACAGGGACAACATGGAAGACAGTAGTAGCTGGGGGGTATCATACAGTAGGGATAGATATTGATGGATATCTGTGGTCATGGGGATTTAATAGGAGTGGGCAATTGGGAGACGGCACTACAACTAGATAAAAACACTCCAGTGAAAATACAAATACCAAAATAAAAAGTAAAAGCATAAAAGAAGACATAGCAAGGCATCTCCATAGATGCCTTGTGGTGCATAATGAGGGATATGTCTTTAAGAAAAAACACATGTAATATTAACAGTTATTTGTTATTACAGTTATAAAAACAAATTACATACTTGACAAATATGCTCATATCTAACAGAATGATACGTATAAATATCAAGTTAGGTTAAAAGTGTATTATAATTTACAAAAAAAGAGAAGAATACCATTGACAAAAGAGTAATATGTGAATAGTATATAGAATATATATTGTAATTATATAATCATTAAAGGAGGTATACATAATGAAACCAAATAATTATAAACGAGAGTTTCTTTCTCTCTTAAATAAATACAAAGCACATGTATTAGTACTCATAGCGACGCTGGGCATAGGACTACTTGGCTGTGAAAACAAAGCGGTGGCTAAAGCATCGGGTGCGGAGGAGCAGGAGCAGCAAGAGCAGCAAGAGCAGCAAAAGTACTATAGGTTTACATCCATATCAGCTGGGGAAGCTCACACAGTAGGGATAGATAGCGATGGAAATATGTGGACATGGGGATGGAATAATGTTGGGCAATTGGGAGACGGCACTAATGGTGATAAAGGCACCCCCGTACGAGTACAGCAGAAGACAGAGGAGGGAGCTTTTGAAGATAACACAACGAAATGGCAGGCGGTGTCAGCTGGGAGGAGGCACACAGTAGGGATAGATAGCGATGGAAATATGTGGTCATGGGGACAGAATAATGTTGGACAATTGGGAGACGGCACTACAGCACATAAAAGCACTCCCGTACGAGTACAGCAGAAGACAGAGGAGGAAACTTTTGTAGAAAACATAACGAAATGGAAGGCAGTATCAGCTGGGGAAGGTCACATAGTAGGGATAGATAGCGATGGAAATATGTGGTCATGGGGATGGAATAATGATGGACAATTGGGAGACGGCACTGCAGGTGATACAGCAAATAAAAGCATCCCCATACGAGTACAGCAGAAGACAACAGAGGCGGGACCCCTTGCAGATAACACAACGAAATGGAAGGCAGTATCAGCTGGGAGAATTCACACAGTAGGGATAGATATTGATGGGAATCTGTGGTCATGGGGAAATAATGAATCTGGACAATTGGGAGACGGCACTACAATAAATAAAAGCACTCCCGTACGAGTACAGCAGCAGATAGAGGAGGGAATCTTTGTAGATAATACAACGGAATGGAAGGCAGTATCAGCTGGGTATAATCACACAGCAGGGATAGATATTGATGGAAGTTTCTGGTCATGGGGAGTAGGGGGAGCAGGTAGTAAAAGCATCCCCGTACGAGTACAAAAGGGAGAGACAACATGGAAGGCATTATCAGCTGGGAAATCTCACACAGAAGTGATAGATAGCGATGGGTTTTTGTGGGAGGGAGCACCCGGACAAGTATGGGAAGCAATAGCATCTGGGTATAATCACATAGTAGGGATAGATATTGATGGAAATCTGTGGGCATGGGGACAGAATAATGTTGGACAATTGGGAGACGGCACTACAATAAGTTATAGAAACAATCCAGTGAAACTACAAAAAATACCAAAATAACCAACCAGTAAAAACATAAAAGAAGACATAGCAAGGCATCTTATAAGATGCCTTGTGGTGCATAATGAGGGATATGTCTTTAAGAAAAAACACATGTAATATTAACAGTTATTTGTTATTACAGTTATAAAAACAAATTACATACTTGACAAATATGCTCATATCTAACAGAATGATACGTATAAATATCAAGTTAGGTTAAAAGTGTATTATAATTTACAAAAAAGCAGAGAATACCATTGACAAAAGAGTAATCTGTGAATAGTATTATAGAATATATATTGTAATTATATAATCATTAAAGGAGGTATACATAATGAAACCAAATAATTATAAACGAGAGTTTCTTTCTCTCTTAAATAAATACAAAGCACATGTATTAGTACTCATAGCGACGCTAGGCATAGGACTACTTGGCTGTGAAAACAAAGCGGTGGCTAAAGCATCGGGTGCGGAGGAGCAGCAAGAGCAGCAAGAGTACTATAGGTTTACATCCATAGCAGCTGGGTTTTATCACACAGTAGGGATAGCAAAAGATGGAACTCTGTGGTCCTGGGGAGAGAATGGTAAAGGACAATTGGGAGACGGCACTACAGCAAATAAAAGCATCCCCGTACGATTACAGCAGAAGACAGAGGCGGAACCCTTTGTAGATAACACAACGAAATGGAAGGCAGTATCAGCTGGGGGGGAGCACACAGTAGCGATAGATATTGATGGATATCTGTGGTCATGGGGACGGAATGATGAAGGACAATTGGGAGACGGCACTAATGGTGAGACAACAAATAAAAGTATCCCCGTACGAGTACAGCAGAAGACAGAGGAGGAAACCTTTGTAGAAAACATAACGAAATGGAAGGCAGTAGCAGCTGGGGAATATCACACAGTAGGGATAGATATTGATGGGAATCTGTGGTCATGGGGATGGAATAATGTTGGACAATTGGGAGACGGCACTGCAGGCGATGGAATATATAAAAGCATTCCCGTACGAGTAAAGCAGACAACAGAGGCGGGCCCCCTTGAAGATAACACAACGAAATGGAAGGCAGTAGCAGCTGGGAGAGTTCACACAGTAGGGATAGATAGCGATGGAACTCTGTGGTCATGGGGAAAGAATGAATCTGGACAATTGGGAGACGGCACTACAATAAATAAAAGCACCCCTGTACGAGTAAAGCAGACAACAGAGGCGGGCCCCCTTGCAGATAACACAACGGAATGGAAGGCAGTATCAGCTGGGTATAATCACACAGCAGGGATAGATATTGATGGAAGTTTCTGGTCATGGGGAGTAGGGGGAGCAGGTAGTAAAAGCATTCCCGTACGAGTAAAGCAGACAACAGAGGCGGGCCCCCTTGAAGATAACACAACGAAATGGAAGGCATTATCAGCTGGGAAATATCGCACAGAAGTGATAGATAGCAATGGATTTTTGTGGGAGGGAGCACCCGGACAAGTATGGGAAGCAATAGCAGCTGGGTATAATCACATAGTAGGGATAGATAGCGATGGAAATCTGTGGTCATGGGGATCTAATGATAGAGGACAATTGGGAGACGGCACTACAATAAGTTATAGAGACAATCCAGTGAAACTACAAAAAATACCAAAATAACCAACCAGTAAAAACATAAAAGAAGACATAGCAAGGCATCTTATAAGATGCCTTGTGGTGCATAATGAGGGATATGTCTTTAAGAAAAAACACATGTAATATTAACAGTTATTTGTTATTACAGTTATAAAAACAAATTACATACTTGACAAATATGCTCATATCTAACAGAATGATACGTATAAATATCAAGTTAGGTTAAAAGTGTATTATAATTTACAAAAAAGCGGAGAATGCCATTGACAAAAGAGTAATCTGTGAATAGTATATAGAATATGTATTGTAATTATGTAATCATTAAAGGAGGTATACATAATGAAACCAAATAATTATAAACGAGAGTTTCTTTCTCTCTTAAATAAATACAAAGCACATGTATTAGTACTCATAGCGACGCTAGGCATAGGACTACTTGGCTGTGAAAACAAAGCGGTGGCTAAAGCATCGGGTGCGGAGCAGCAGGAGCAGCAGGAGCAGCAGGAGCAGCAGGAGCAGCAAAAGTACTATAGGTTTACATCCATATCAGCTGGGGAAGATCACACAGTAGGGATAGATAGCGATGGAAATCTGTGGTCATGGGGATGGAATAATATTGGACAATTGGGAGACGGCACTAAAGAAAATAAAAACACTCCCGTACGAGTACAGCAGAAGACAGAGGAGGGAGCTTTTGAAGATAACACAACGAAATGGCAGGTGGTGTCAGCTGGGGGGAGGCACACAGTAGGGATAGATATTGATGGAAATCTGTGGTCATGGGGAAAGAATGAAAATGGACAATTGGGAGACGGCACTAAAGAAAATAAAAACACCCCCGTACGAGTACAGCAGAAGACAGAGGAGGAAACCTTTGTAGAAAACATAACGAAATGGAAGGCAGTATCAGCTGGGGAAGATCACACAGTAGGGATAGATATTGATGGAAATCTGTGGTCATGGGGAAATAATGAAAATGGACAATTGGGAGACGGCACTAATGGTGAGCCAACAAATAAAAGCATTCCCGTACGAGTAAAGCAGACAACAGAGGCGGGCCCCCTTGAAGATAACACAACGAAATGGAAGGCAGTAGCAGCTGGGAGAGTTCACACAGTAGGGATAGATAGCGATGGGACTCTGTGGTCATGGGGAAAGAATGAATCTGGACAATTGGGAGACGGCACTACAATAAATAAAAGCACCCCTGTACGAGTAAAGCAGACAACAGAGGCGGGCCCCCTTGCAGATAACACAACGGAATGGAAGGCAGTATCAGCTGGGTATAATCACACAGCAGGGATAGATATTGATGGAAGTTTCTGGTCATGGGGAGTAGGGGGAGCAGGTAGTAAAAGCATTCCCGTACGAGTAAAGCAGACAACAGAGGCGGGCCCCCTTGAAGATAACACAACGAAATGGAAGGCATTATCAGCTGGGAAATATCGCACAGAAGTGATAGATAGCAATGGATTTTTGTGGGAGGGAGCACCCGGACAAGTATGGGAAGCAATAGCAGCTGGGTATAATCACATAGTAGGGATAGATAGCGATGGAAATCTGTGGGCATGGGGATCTAATGGTAGAGGACAATTGGGAGACGGCACTACAACTAAGAGAGACACTCCAGTGAAACTACAAAAAATACCAAAATAACCAACCAGTAAAAACATAAAAGAAGACATAGCAAGGCATCTTATAGATGCCTTGTGGTGCATAATGAGGAATGTGTCTTTAAAGAAAAAACATATGTAGTATTAACAGTTATTTGTTATTAGTGTTATAAAAACACTTTACATATTTGATAAAACATGCATATCTAACAGGATAATATGTATAAATATCAAGTTAGGTTAAAGTGTATTCTAAGTTACTAGAAAAAGCGGAAAATACCATTGACAAAAGAGTAATCTATGAATAATATATAGAATATATATTGTAATTATATAATCATTAAGGAGGAATACATAATGAAAACAAATAATTATAAACGAGTCTCTCTCTCTCTCTCTCTCTCTCTCTCTCTCTCTCTCTCTTAAATAAATACAAAGCACATATATTAGTACTCATAGCGACGCTAGGCATAGCACTACTTGGCTGCGAAAACAAAGCAGCAGGTGAGGAGCAAGAGTATGGGTTTACATCAATAGCAGCTGGGGACAGGCACACAGTAGGGATAGCAGAAGATGGGACTCTGTGGTCCTGGGGAAAGAATGATAAAGGACAATTGGGAGACGGCACTACAGCAATTGGTAAAAGCATCTCCCGTACGAGTACGGCAGAAGACAGAGGCGGAAACCTTTGTAGATAACACAACGAAATGGAAGGCAGTAGCAGCTGGGTGGAGGCCACACAGTAGGGCTAGCAGAGCGATGGGACTCTGTGGTCCTGGGGATATAATGATGTAATGGACAATTGGGAGACGGCACTAAAATGGTGATAAAAGCACTCCCTGTACGAGTACAGCAGAAGACAGAGACGGGAACTTTTGTAGATAACATGACGAAATGGAAGGCAGTATCAACTAGGGGATCAATCACACAGTAGCGATAGATAGAAGATGGGATATCTGTGGTCATGGGGAGATAATGGTAATGGACAATTGGGAGACGGCACTAAAGAAAATAAAAACATCACCCGTACGAGTACAGAAGAAGACAGAGGAGGAAACCTTTGTAAATAACACAACGAAATGGAAGGCAGTAGCGGTTGGGGCTAATCACACAGTAGGGATAGATAGCGATGGGAATCTGTGGTCATGGGGAGCTAATGGTAGATGGACAATTGGGCTTAGGAAATCTTGGAACCGATGCTAGTGGCGCTGCCATAACTCAAATAAGTCTTCCACAGTAAGAGTACAGAAGATAGAAGACATGAGACGTGAACAGTGGCAGATATCACTAACGAAATGGAAAGTAGTAGTTGGGAGCGATTTTACAGTAGGGATAGATAGCGATGGAAGTTTGTGGTCATGGGGATATAATGGCAATGTAGGACAATTGGGAGACGGCACTGCAGGGTTTATGACAGAAAATAAAAGCATCACCCGTACGAGTACAGAAGAAGACAGAGGAGGAAACCTTTGTAAGATAACATGACGAAATGGAAGGCAGTAGTAGTTGGACAATTTCACACAGTAGCGATAGATAGAAGATGGGACTCTGTGGTCATGGGGAGCTAATGGTAATGGACAATTGGGAGACGGCACTAAAGAAAATAAAAGCACCCCCGTACGAGTACAGCAGAAGACAGAGACAGGAACTTTTATAGATAACACAACGAAATGGAAGGCAGTAGCAGCTGGGGGATTTCACACAGTAGGGCTAGCAGAGTGATGGGACTCTGTGGTCATGGGGAAAGTTAATGCTACTGGAGCAATTGGGAGACGGCACTATAACTGATAGAAACACTCCAGTGAAAATACAAATACCAAAATAAAGAAAAAACATAAAAGAAGACATAGCAAGGCATCTCCAAGATGCCTTGTGGTGCATAATGAGGGATATGTTTTTAAAGAAAAAACACATGTAGTATTAACAGTTATTTGTTATTAGTGTTATAAAAACACTTTATATATTTGATAAAAACATACATATTTAACAAATAATATGTATAAATATCAAGTTAGGTTAAAGTGTATTCTAAGTTACTAGAAAAAGCGGAAAATACTATTAACAAATAGAGTAATCTATGAATAACATATACAATATATATTGTAATTATATAATCATTAAGAAGGAATAAATGATGAAAACAAATAATTATAATTATAAATTTAATGTATTATTTCTGTGAGTGTGATGAGCACATTTGCAAGGGGGTGAGACAGGGACTGGTTCTGGTACGGTAATTGTAATGCAGAACAAACCAGAAAATAGATGCTCAGCTTAAAGCATTCGCAAAAAAAAATTGCAGACCTTTCTGGTGAATCATGGGTGAAAGATACTGATGTTACTTTTAAAGTAGATAATAAGACATATGGTTTCCCATTGCTATTGAAGGCTGGGGCATGGCGTATAATAAAGACTTATTAGATAAAGAAGTCATAGATCCAAAAACACTTACAAACTATGATGCATATAAAGCAGCATTTAAAAAGTTTGATAGAATGAAAGAAAGCTAGGCATGGATTTTGTAGTATCTATGGCAGCTGGTTCAGGCATGGGCTGGTAACTGGACACCATAACCTCAATTCATACTTAATATCTATTGTTGCTTTACCATCAAGATCTTTAGGTTTTATATGATCAACATGAAGATCCAAGCCTTCTTTTTTTTGCGACCACATATAACGCATTTATATTTATCTCGTTTAAAAAAAAATTGTTTTGTAATGAAATTTTCAAGTTTTCTTTTTGCTACCTTTTTAGGGGTATAATTATATATGCCTTTTTTTATTTTTATTAAATGGCTGTCTTGATGGAGACATCATATGCCTCTATCGGGATCTCTAAATTGATTTTCTGTTCGTTTTTTCCATTTATATATTGCCTAATCTACAATTTTTGGGTGAGGAATGTCTTGATTGGGATTCTTTATGCTCCTTTTCTGCTTTGACCATTGAAAGTCCATACTCCATGTGTCCAGTCCATAAATTTTTGTTTTGTTATATCGTTATTTTTTTACTATTAGTTTTCTTCCAGGTTTTTTATATAGAAGTAAAATGACTTCAACAGGAGCAATAACATAAGGGGCGGATGAAGACATCCAAGAGCCCCATGCAGTTCTGCGTGATATATTTCCTTCATTCCAAATGATAGTAGAGTGATATTTCCAACTAACTTTTTTAGCAATGGCAGTAATATCGGCACAGACTGCCTGTTGACTACCCTTGTTTTTATCAAGCAGAATATTTAGACAGAATTTACCGTTATCTTTTGCCAATGTATAACATTTTGTAAGCCATTTTTTAGTAAATTCTAAGTATTTTTAGTAGGATAGATCATCCTTATGAGAATTGTAGTGGATGTCTTGTTGTAAGGCGGTGATGTAATAATAAGATCAATAGACGATTCTGGAATTGCTTGTGTTTATAAAATATCATCTTTGTATATTACAATATCATCATGCTTTAAATATGAAATTGTAGTATATATCATGTATGTTGTAAGTATAATACATCTAATTTATTATTACAATTTTAAAGGCACTGTTGTTAGTTAGTATTCTTTATCCAGTATTTTCATACTGACAAGGAGATGGCATTGAGAGTTGCACTTGATAAATATTTTAAATATGTGTATTATTATAATATGGGTAATAAAGCAAAGCATCCTGCAAGTCGGAGTGGTAATAAACCAGGACCTAAAACAATTCCAGTAAAGCCTCATAAAAGAAGTCCGCCTCGACCACAACCTGCAAGATCTAAATAATAGTTTTATAAGAGCTTTTTTTAGCTACATATCTTAAGAAAAGAAGAGCACTCTTGTTTAAGAATCAATATATAGTTATTTTTTCTTAAAATGTTTACGCTGTGTTTTACTTTGTGGTCAGAGTTGGATGTAGTTTTTGTCTGAACTGTTTTAAATTTTTCGTATCCTTTCAGAGGAAGTTTTTTCAACCTCATGACTTACTTTTCCTACGCCAGTTAGTATCTCGTTATTCACTAAATTTTTAAAAAATATTTAATTTTTTAATGCAATATCCGTGCACTGTTTCTAATATTTTTGATTTATTTTAGTAAATCCTTAATAAGAAATACCAAACGCTTTGGTAATTTGTTCCATGAGTATAACGACTAGGGATATTACATCACTTTCAATATAATGGTACCAAATTAAATGTATTTAAGCAAACAACAATTTCTTTTTTAATTACCACATCTACAAACAATCTTGTTTCTTCTGGTGACAGAATAGTAAAAGGAAGAGATATTACCTTCTATAAGTTGCTTTTTGTAGTATTTAGATACTAGACAGGACAGTAGTTTTATGAGGAATTTATAGCATTAATTAGAAAAAAATCAATTATACAATCTCTCTTTAATAAGCTCTCAAAAAAAGAGAACTCCGATTTTTTCGGAGTTCTCTAAACTCTCCTCCTATCAATAAGAAGGAAAGAGTCTCATAAAATCAGATGTATAAAATATAAAAATATATAAGGTGCAAGAAAATTAGAGTGCAATTATCTTGCAATATAAAACAATAATATAGCTATTCAAAAATAAACTATAAATAATAGGAGAATATTTCTGAAATTATAAAACACGGAGAATGTGGGATTCGAACCCACGGTACATTGCTGCACAACGGTTTTCAAGACCGCCTCCTTAAACCACTCGGACAACTCTCCTGTATTTTATAGTAAATCATTTATTTATGCTTTGTCAATTACTTGTAATGCTTTTTAATAATAAATGTAAATGTATAAGGAGAATAATATGTATTAATTATAGTATTAAAAATTATATGTTATATAACAAGTAAAGTATTATATACTAAAAGTAGTATGTTTGGAAAATTTATAGGTGGACTTATAGGGTTTTATTTTTTAGGGTTTGTGGGAGCCATTATAGGATCTCTTGTAGGACATTTCTTTTTTGATGTTGGAAGTAGGCGTAGAAGAGGAAATAGCGAGCAAGGAGGAGGATTCTTTGGTGGTGGACATCATGGTTTTGCATTTGGCGGAGCACGTATGCATATGTATAGACAAATACAAGAAATGTATTTTAAATTATTCTTTTCTATGCTTGGAAAAATGGCAAAGGCAGATGGAGTCATAAGCAAGGCAGAAGGCGATTATTTTATAGGTGTAACAAACAGCATGAACTTAGATGGAGATGCAAAGGCGAGGGCAATACAATATTTCAACGAGGCAAAGAGAAGTAGCCATTCTATACATAATATGGCACAACAATTTGCCCATCTTTGTAATGCGCAACCACAGCTTATGAGGCAAATGATGTATCAACTTGTAGGCATTGCGTCAGCAGATGGGATTATTTCTAGAGAAGAAGAGCAGATATTACGAGAAGTTGCAAATATTTTTTCCATTTCGCCAGAAGAAGTTGAACATCTTTTTAAATCAGAAGGTGCAAGCACAGAGGCATCGTATCACATACTTGGTGTTTCTAAGGATGCTAGTGTCGAAGAAATACAAAAGGCGTATAGAACCCTTTTAAAAGAATACCACCCCGATATTTTACGAAGTAAAGGGTTGCCACAAGAGCTTATGAAGGATGCAGGAAAACGATTTTTAAATATCCAACAGGCATGGGAAGCCATAAAAAAAGAAAAAGGAATAACAGGGTAAATAGTGTACTATGGGTTTTAAAAAGATAGCATTCTTTTTATACATAAGTTTTTTGTGTACTCAGGTAATATCTGCTTATCAAAAAGACTTTGAAACGATTTTATTAACATATCCCAACATGGATGCAACAGAGTATGTTCTTATTTTGAATAATTCGTTAGAAAAAACACTGCCGTTTTTGGATGATATGGAAATAAATGTTGATCAAAATAAGGAAGAAGATATATATAAAATGATTAGGAAAGTACACCTTGCGTATCTTCGTATATATGCGTATGTGTATCATGAGAGCGATATGAAACGATGGGACAGACAAAAAAAAGGTCGTGAGTTACTAAAAGAAATAATCGATTGGGGCACAAACATCATGGGAGTATATCCACAATATTCTGATATACGGCGCGTAGTATCAGTAAGCATGCTGATTTCTGCAAAACTTGGAATTCAAGGGTTTGACTTTTTTGTTAAAAACAGAAAAACTGCTATTGCTTATGTAGAAGAAGCACTTGCACTAAATGAGGAAAATTATATGGCACGAGTTGTACTTAATAATTTTGATTCGCTTGCTATTGCAGTTGTTGGTGCAAAAAAACAAAGAGGCTATGATGCAATTAGTGTTGTTATGCGAGATACTGTTCCTAAGCCAATACAATTTGAATTTTATATTTCTCAAACCTATGCGTTTCGTCATCGGAGAGAATATGAAAATGTAAAAATCTCACTAAATAATGCACGAAAATTATATCCTACGAGTTGGCGTTATAAAGAATTTAAGAAATTTATTAAATGATCGGATATATCAAAGTATATTATTTTTTTTTGTAAGCTGTTTCTTAAAAAATGATGTGTAATAGATTTGTTTTTGTATTTTAGCTGTATGATTATCCATCTGTAGAATAAAAAGATTAATGCCGTTTTTAATTGTTTGTATTTCTTCATAAAAAGAATCTATTGTGCTTTTTATTTTTTTAGAAGTATTGGGAATTGTCTTTACGAGTGCATCAATGCACAATTGATATTGCTGAATGCTTTGAATCCTTTCACAGAGCGATGCGATAGCATTTTCTAAAAAAACAACATTTATATTTTTATTATCTGCTTTAAAAATATCGCTACATTTTTCTATAAGGGTTTTGGTTGTTTCAATAATATGCTTTTGTGTTTGTATCCAACCTTCTAATTGATGTATGTTCTTTTCTTTCATTTTTTAATTGTATTCATATTGCAATAGTTTGTAAACTATCCTGTAATATTAAGACCGCTATTATGACTTGTAGTAGGAGATGGAGATGATTGAGATGCAACTCTCCAGCTTTCTAGAAGTTCGGCTAAGAAATCTTTAACACTTTTAATTTTTTCTGGTTGTTTTTGTGCATTTGCAATGCTTAATTCTTTGTTAAAGAAAAGATAAATATTTAATAAATTATCACATAGGTCGGGTGCTACGTCTCTGTTAAGTGCTCCAGCGAGTTCTGTGATAATTTCTTGTGCATGAGTGATTTTATTATTTACAACATCGTAATTCCTAAAATCTTTTTCTTGCAATACAGATAAGGCAATTTCTAAACTCTCAATAGCTTTTTCATATAACATTAGTATTATTTTACCGTTATCTGCAGTTTTTATTGATGTTTCTTTATAAAGTCTTGCGACATCGTTACTATTTGTATTCATAATTGTGTATATATAATATTATATTTTAATTTGTATAAAATATCGGATGATTGTATGTGGAATTTAACTATTTAGGTACAAATATAGGAATTTATCTATTGTTTAAATGAGAGAATTTGACACATTCTTCCTCTGTATATAACTCAGAAATTGGAGCGGGATTAAGTTCGTAGCTAAGCGACAATTCATAACATAAATCATCTCGCCACGGGAGATTGTCTCTATGTCTTTCAAAAGGAATTTTACGAACTATTTGAGGAATAGTATGCCCACCCTCTTTTTTGTAAGTAATGACTGCAAACTCGCCAGTTCCTATATATACTATTTCTTCTCCTTTATCTAATGTTTCTTGATGCTTTATTTTTTCTAGTGCAGTTGTAAAACTTATAGGAGCATCTGTTGATTCGTCATAAAATGCGATAAATACATCCTTTGGAATATCTGTTGTTGTATCTGGCATTTTTGGTTTTTTGATATTAGGTAAGTTTTCTGGGATGTTTCTTTTAGAGACAAAAGAGGAAGCATGCTTTCTTTTTTGAGTCAGTTGTTCATATATCATGTCAATAACGTTATTTGAAACCTTTTTATGAGAAGTATTTCTTCGCTTTTTGTAATAAGCATTTTTATTTTTCATGTAATATATATTACAATAATAAAAGATGAAAAGCAAGCTATATATACTTGATGGACACGGAATTATTTTCCGTTCTTACTATGCTCATATAAAAAATCCTCTTAGAAATTCAAAAGATGAGAACACATCGGCAATTTTTGGGTTTTTTCAGACTATCAAAAAAATATTTGAGTTATATAAACCCCAAAAATTTATTATAGTATTTGATACTCCTGGTCCTTCGTTTAGGAATGAGATATACAAAGAGTATAAAGCTAACCGACAAAAAACCCCCGAAGACCTCATAAATCAAATACAACCCATATATGACATATTAGAGGCTATGAACATAGCTACAGTAAGCACTTCGGGAGTAGAAGCTGATGATGTTATTGCAAGTATAGCAAGCCAGAGAAGTCAAGGTTTAGAAGAAACAGTGGTTATAAGTAGTGATAAGGATCTTTTCCAAATTATAAATGAAAACACTACTATACTCCGTCCGACATCTTCTTCTTCGGAGTATGTAAAAGTTGATGAAAAGTGGCTCAAGAAGAAATGGAATCTTTCTCCAACACAAATTCTTGATTATCTTTCATTGGTAGGTGATTCTAGCGATAATATTCCTGGCGTTGCGGGAGTAGGAGAAAAAACGGCACTTGCACTTTTACATACATATAAATCACTTGTTGTAATTTATGAAAATCTTAATTTTATCAAGGATACGTGGAGAAAAAAACTTATTGATGGAAAAGATAATGCCTTTCTTAGTCACAAGTTAATAACACTTAAACGGGATGTTGCAGTTCCATCACATTCTTTACAATATAGCGTATTGCAATGGGAAAACGCAAGACAGCTTTTTCTTCGCTATGAAATATTTACTTTTGCAAAGATAGCAAAAAGTAGTACAGCACATCAGTTTTATAAGGATAATGTACACGTTGAAAAAAACGTACATCTGTCATCCAGAGATAATGCAGATGTACATTCTTCTTATTATAGTAGTCCTCACAAGGGAATATATAAGGCACTCACTTCTATGCAAGAAATAAAAAAAATAGTGGATATTGGATTGCAACAAAAATACATAAGCATAGATATAGAAACAGATAGTCTTGATAGGTTTGGTGCAGATCTTGTGGGTATTTCGCTTTCTGTAACTCCCCATGAAGGATTCTACATACCTATTGTATGTCCAGAAAAGGATGCAATGGTCCCTAAACAAGATGTACAAGAAGCACTTGATCCGCTTTTTAAAAATAAAAATTGCACACTTATTTTTCACAATGCAAAGTTTGATATTCCTCTATTGAGTAAATGGGGATTTGCGTATGATATTAAGCACCCGTTAAAGATATTTGATACACTCGTTGCGGGATGGATGTGTGATGCCACTTTGCGAAATTATGGGATGGATCACTTGTCTCGGTCTTTCTTAAAATATATACCTATTTCATATTCCTCTGTAATTAAGAGTATTCCACAATGCACAAACGAAGGGAGATTCACCTAGCAAAAATGCAAAGGGAAATATATCAAGTGAAAATAAAATATTTTCTGCAGTGCCACTTGAACATGCTATCATATATGCTTCTGAAGATGCCGATGTTACACTTCGTTTATACAAACATTTTTCTCCCATTATGAAAGAACAAAAAACAGAAAGTATTTTTTGGGATATTGAAATGTCAATTTTAACTCTTATTATGAATATGGAAAAAAGAGGAATATTAATAGATACAGAGTGGCTTTTCTCGCTTTCTCATAATTTTGAGAAAATTCTTCAAGAACTTACAAAGGAAATCTATGATCTTTGTGGAAAAGAATTTAATATTGACTCAACAAATGCAATTACAAGAAGTGCTTTTTACCGATTTAAAACTTGTCTCGTTTAAAAAAACAAAGACAGGATTTAGCACTGATGTAGGCGTGTTGCAAAAACTTTCCTATCAGCATGAAGTTCCAGAGAAAATACTTCAATATAGACATGTTGCAAAGTTAAAAAATACCTATACAGACACATTGCCATTGCAAATACATAAGCATACTGGACGCATTCATACTTCATTCCATCAGACCGGAACTGAAACAGGGAGAATTTCAAGTAAAAATCCTAATTTACAAAATATTCCCGTGAGAGATGAACTTGGGAAAAAAATAAGAAGAGCGTTTATTGCACCTCAAGAAAGCATATTGGTGAGTGCAGATTATTCTCAAATTGAACTCGTTGTACTTGCGCATTTTTCAAAAGATAAAAATCTCGTTCAGGCATTTAGAGATGGAGCAGATATTCATACACGCACTGCATCTTTACTTATGAGGATCCCCGAAGATGAGGTGAGTGAAAAACAACGTCGTATTGCAAAAAGTATAAATTTTGGCATTATATATGGCATGTCAGCATTTCGTTTGGGAAATGAGCTTTCTATTCCGCAAAAACAAGCAAGAGAATTTATTGAAGAATATTTTATTGAGTTTAGTGGAGTGTCTCAATTTATAAAGGATGTTGAAAGACAAACAGAAAAGGATGGGTATACTCAAACCCTGCTTGGTCGTCGTCGCAGTATTTACACCATACATAGTCAAAATAAAAATATAAAAAATGCAGCAAATAGAATGGCAATAAATACTACCATACAAGGATCTGCTGCAGATATTGTAAAATGTGCAATGCTTGCAGTTGATGAAGAATTGCAAAAACAAAATTGCAAAAGCGTTATTATATTGCAAATACACGATGAGATTTTACTTGAATGCCCTGAGACTGAGCTAGAAATAGTCACAGAAATTCTTAAACAAAAAATGAAGAAGGCATATACACTTTCTGTGCCACTTTCTGTGTCTATCTCTTATGGAAAAAATTGGGGACAGTTGAAATAAATGATTATAGGCATTACTGGAAAATATTGTGCCGGAAAAACTACGCTTACACACGTTTTCTTACAAAAAGGATTTTATAAAATTGATGTGGATACAGTAGGACATAAGGTATTGCAAGAAAAACGAAAGAATATTGTAGCTGTTTTTGGAAGTGATATTGAAAGTATTTCTAATGGGGTAAGAAGTGTAAATCGGAAAAAACTTGGAAAGATAGTGTTTGCTAATAGTAAAAAATTATGCTTACTTGAAACCATTGTACATCCATTAATGATTAAATATGTGCAAGACGCACTATATGATAATAAAGATAAGAATATAATTATTTGTTCTACATTATTATATTCTATGAGTTTATATAACCTATGCAATAAAATTGTAATAGTACATGCTCCTTATATTGTGCGGTTCTTAAGAGCTTTACGTAGAGATAAATTAAATGTAATACAAGTTCTTCAGAGATTCTTTATTCAAAGAAAATTGTTTTCTAGGAAAATAATTAAAGTTCTAAAAGAAAATGCCGAGATTTTTACTGTAAGAGGAATACAAACACAGAAGCAATATCATGGTTTTGTTAATTCTCTTATATCTTGATTAAGGAGATTTGAAATGAACAAAGAGTATACCAACACTCAATACAATGAGGAAAATGATGTGTCACAAAACAGCGATATGGATACTCATAATATGTCTAACAAAGAAAACATCTCTCAAGAAATGAATGATAAGAATCATGCAATGCTATCTCAAGAATTAGTATCTCATAAAAATGAGAAATTTATTGTGATTGCATTAATATCTGCTATTACAATTATTGCAATGGTAATTGGAGTTGGGTGGGCAGTTTTTTATCCTAGAACAGCAGTAGCTCTTACGTCTGATAAGAATGCCACAAATAAAATAAGTCAAGACGTAGATACAAGGGCAGACATATCTGATTTTAGTGTAAGCGACCCAATTGCAGATAATAACGAAGAGATTATTATTGTATATGGAGAAAATAAGCAACAAGAAGATCTTTCTAGTAATAGTAATGATTCTCAAAATAAAGAATCGCCGGTTGTTCAATCCCAAAGCAACCCCATTAAGAAAAGAGAGCTCTCATCAGTATCGTCACAAAAAAATATAAAAAACAAGCAAGCAGTATCTTTAAATAAAGCAAAGGAAACATTTGTATCAAGCAATAAAAAAACTACGGCATCTTTGCATAATGTAAAAAAAGCCCGCCGTAGTGAACAAACCGCATGCGGTAGTCACTACTGCTCCAAAGAAACAAACTCCTAATGTACAAAAAAAGACCAAAACAATATATTGGGTGCAAGTGTTTTCTACAAACAATAGAGAAAAGGCTAATGTAATTAAAAAGACTCTTGAACAACAAGGGATAGCACTTTCTATTGTTACTAAAAATGTAAATCAGAAACTTTACTACAGACTTAGAATTGGACCATATTACAATAAATCCGAAAGTAATAAATTTTTAGAATGGGTAAAGCGAGACTATAAAGACGCATATGTTACAGAAAACTATATTTAGGACTTTGTTTTTTTTTATAAAAAAGTTATTATAGCAATTAAATTAAAGGCGTTGGCCGGATTTGAACCGGCGAATAAAGGTTTTGCAGACCTCTCCCTTACCACTTGGGTACAACGCCATTTATTATTCATTATAGCGATTATAGCCTTTATTAGGTTAGGTATAGGTAGAAATATTGCAAATTTCTCGCGATTGTAAAAAATATTGAAATCTCGGAACGTGCACTTTTTATGCTATCAGAAGCATGTATTACGTTTGCAGATATGGAAAGGGCAAAATCACCTCGTATAGTTCCAGGAGATGCATCAATAGGGTTTGTTGCTCCACATAGTTGTCTACATACAGCCACCGCTTCATTACCGCCAATAACAAATGCAAATATAGGTTCAGACGTCATATACTTTACGGTAGATAGATAAAATGGTTGTTTTTTGTGTTGGGCGTATAGTTTTTCGATTTGTGATTTCTTAGGAACAAGGAGTTTACATCCTAATATATCTAAGTTTTTTTGTTCTATACGTGTAAGTATTACACCAACGATCTTTTGTTTTTGGACGCCAGGTTTAAGAAGTATGAGTTCTTTTTGATAAGACATATAATTTATTATATAATAAATTTAAGAATGAGAATTATATTTCTTTGAGTTTTATTTTAAAAGTAAGAAGTTAAATAATTCATTTGTTTTATAATTGTAGATGTCATATGAAAAAAATATTTATATATACAACACTGTTTTCTATATTTTTTATTACATTATATGGCTATTCTCAGGTTTTACCTAGGGCTGGAAGGAATAGCGTCCCTATAGAAACAGCAGATAATTTTATGGAGAAAGTCTCGAAAAAATATTCTGAATTTAAAGATTTTCAGGCTAATATAAATATTTTTAAACAACAGGAAAAAAGCAAGGGGGTATTGTATTCTAAGCCACCAAATAAATTAAGAATTAATTTTACTGTTCCCCTTGGTCAGATAATCTCAAGTGATGGGGAAGATTTTTATGTTTATATACCCCAGCAAAACGTTGTGCTTTATCAGAAAAAAAACAAAGGTACTTCTACCGGAAGTTTTGTAAGTTCAAGTGGGCTTAATTTATTGCTTACTAAATATATTGTTTCTTACGAAGATAAACCTAGATTTGTTTCTGTAAAAATTGGATTACAAATGATGCCTGTAATGAAAATAAAACTTCAGTGGAGGTCGCCCTCACAAAGTTTTAGGGAAATGATTCTTTTTATAGGAAGAGACTTGTTATTGTATAGAGTAGATGCTATAACATATAATAGAACTAATGTAAAGTTTGTATTTTCTAATATACAAGTAAACAAGGGCATTCCAGACGCACGGTTTGTTTATGATCCGCCTGCTACCGCTCACTTAGTTGAAGATTTTTTATTTGAAGGGAAAAAATAGTAATGACACAAGAATACGGAACGTACCTGAAAGAACAGAGAGAAAAACAAAAGATTAGTGTAGATAAAGTATGCAAAGATACTCGAATGACTAAGAGTGTGCTACTTGCACTAGAAAGTATGCATAGGGAGGAATTTCCATCTGAATGTATATATTAAGGGATTTATTAGGCTGTATGCAGAATACCTTAAATTAGACGCACAAGAAATAATTAGGATGTTTGAAGGAAACATTATCTCAGAAACACCTATAGAATTTAATATTATTAGTATAAAAACTCCAAAGAAGAAACGCCGCATTAAAGTATATCTTTTGGTGTGTTTATTAATTATTGTGATAGGAGGGGGATGGTTTCTTGTACGGTGGATGCAAACCCGTGATATACGTTTTACAGGAGAAAATACAAAAAGTAATAGTGTACAAAAACAAAATGATGTTCAGATTATAGAAGGAATTTATGAAAATACTTTTGCTATTCGCCAGAAAGCAATACTTGTGAAAGAGAATGATCGTGCACAATTTACTGTAAAATCTTTAGATCCTGCTGTGATTATTGTAGATAATAAGCAATATACCCTCAAGAAGGGGGTGCCTCAACAAGTGTTTTTGCCAAATGGAAAAATATATACCATTGTTTTAAGGAGAACTGACCTATTACAAAACAAATTGCAACTTAGGTTTGATTCTCGAGTAAGCACAAATATTATATTTTCTCCGGGTACTAAAGATACAGACAAGCAATCTCCTGAATTGATAAAAAGAGATGGAGTAGTGACTGTATTAAAAACAACTACAAGACCAGAACCCATACGTCTTATTATCACAAGTAATGGGTCGGGATTGTACTATCGATATGAGACTCCTAGTGAGCACAAAGAAGGTATTCTTTCGACTTCGATAACAATAAAGCATAATGATTATATAGATGTTTATGTATCTAATTCTACTCTTTCGGATATTAATGTAAATGATATAAAGATCCCCAATTTTTCTGATAGTCTTCCTTTGACATTTAGAGTGGTATGGAAAGTGGAAGGCAATAAAGCTTTGCTTGAACTTATACCAACTCCATAATTATTATGGAATCTATTACATCTTTTGTTAAAGATCTTAATTCTCAACAGCGGGAGGCCGTAGAGCACGTGGGGAGTCCTTTGCTTATACTGGCAGGTCCGGGTTCGGGGAAAACGCGAGTCATAACATATAAAATTGCGTGGCTTATAAAAGAGTTTGGGATACGTCCTCAGTCAATCTTAGCAATGACTTTTACAAATAAAGCAAAAAAAGAAATGCATAATCGTGTAAAAAATCTCACACAATTCTCCCAATATGACACCCCTTTTATTAGTACTTTTCATTCTTTTGGAGCATCTCTTTTAAGGCAGTTTTCACAGTTTTTACACCTTGAGAAGAATTTCCAAATTTATGATTCTAGTGATCAGATTGCACTTCTAAAAGAAGC
Source organism: Spirochaetia bacterium (assembly GCA_965216965.1). Taxonomy (GTDB): domain Bacteria; phylum Spirochaetota; class Spirochaetia; order WTKD01; genus CBDAKK01. The sequence continues at coordinate 20,452 of CBDCGX010000022.1, forward strand.
GATGCCTTCGCATAGTTCGGGACAGCTTTCTCTTTTTATGAAAGGGATATCACGAGCAAAAGATTTTGGGCTTCTTCCCAGTGCTGATGAGGAAGATATCAAGAAATTTATTGACATAGAGATCTATAAAAAATATGAAGAAATAAAATACAAAACGGGGAATGTTGATTTTGGAGATTTATTATTGCTGCCGTATCAACTCTTAAAAAAGAATAAAGAAGTAAAAACAATGATAAAGAATCGTTGGAAGTGGTTTTTAATTGATGAATATCAAGATACAAATGTAATTCAATTTCTACTTTTACAGGAGCTTTGTGGAAATTCTGAAAATATTTGTGTGGTAGGAGATGATGATCAGTCTATTTATAAATTTAGAGGTGCTATAGTAGACAATATTTTATTATTTGAAAATCGTGTTTCGCGTACCAAGGTTATAAAATTAGAGCAGAATTATAGGTCTACTCCACAAATAATTTCTTTTGCAAAGAAGGTTATAGACAACAATACGGGTCGATATAAAAAACAGATTTTTAGTACATTGCCAAGTGGTTCCTTACCCACATTAATAGAATCTCGTTCAGAAGATGATGAAATGTCTTATATAGGAGATGTTGTAACCAAAACACTTGAATGTAAAAAAACATGTGCGTTGTTTTTTAGGACCAATGCACAATCACGATCGTATGAAATAATGCTTAGAAAAAATAATATTCCCTATATTATTGTGGGTGCGGTAGGTTTTTTTGCACGAGCTGAGGTAAAAGATATCCTTTCGTTTGTAAGAATATTAAAAAACCAAAATGATATTATAAGTTTTGCAAGGGTTATAAATAAACCTGCTCGCGGTATAGGAGAAAAAAGTCTTGAAAAAATTGTTGCACTTATGAAAAGTGGTAAAACATGGATGGAAGCAATACAAGAGAGTGTTGACGTGTTGTCTAATAAGGCATGCGATGGAGCAAGGAAGTTCTTGGAAATTTTCACTTCTCTTGATATGGACGTTAAAAACATAGGAGAGGTGTGTAAATATATTTTTATGAAAAGCGGATTGTATGAAATATACAAGGAGGAAGATAAGAACGATGGCACTGAACGCGTACGGAACGTAAATGAACTTATAAGTTATGCATTTGAATTTAAGAACACAGATGATGGATGGAATTCTTTTTTAGAACAAATAGCACTTGCCGAAGGTGCACCCCAAGAGGGCTCTGTAGAACCAGCTTTGTGTGTACAGCTTATGACAATGCATAGGTCAAAGGGCTTGGAGTTTGATTGTGTAATAGTGTGTGGTGTAGAGCAGGGAAGCATTCCTATGTGTGTAGACACTTCATTTTTGGACGAAGAAATAGAAGAAGAGCGGCGACTGTTCTATGTGAGTATTACTCGAGCGAAGGAACGATTGTATCTTACATATACTCATATGCGACGAAGATTTGGAAAGATACAATTTTCTATATTGTCATCGTTTTTACAAGACGTAGGAGACGATTATATACACAAAGAATATATAGAATATAATAGAAGTCGCTCATATGAAAAAAATAGCTCTCATTATGCAATACACTCTGCTGATCCGATAAGAAAGTCAAAGAAAAGCGAGTGGCAGGTCGGACAAAGAGTACAGCATTCTAAGTATGGTAAAGGGTATGTAAGATCTATAGACGAAACCAATACAGATATTGTTGTTAGTATAGAGTTTGATAATGATTATGAAGCCTGCTTTATACCGAGATTTGCTTCTGGGCTTAAGAAAATAGAAAATTATTAACGAATAATATAATGCCATATGTAAAGATAAAGGATTTGAAGGATATAAGGAATTTTTGCGAGAATTAGAGAGATTCCGACGATATGGAATATCGTTAGAACAGCTTGATGAAGTATTGACAAGCAAGATTGAGTTTTTTGAAAGAGTAAAAGGAAATAATTTTTAATTCCTTGATTTAATTGTTAGTGATTTTATAAATGGCATAGATATTGTTGATTCCAAAGTAATAGCTGCATCAATACAAAATAGTAACGAAGAAAAACGCAATAGTTTTTAGCAAAGGTAAATGCCTATCTTGCCAACGTAGGAAACACATCGACTGTTTGCTTTAGCTTTATAGTTGGAAAGGATAGAGAAATAATATAAACTACTCATAGTGGCGTCTCATTGAATAATGGTATTATATATAATATAATACCATTAAAGTTGTCACAGGAGGGAGTATGAAAAAAAGACACCATAGGGTTTATGTATTAACTGTACTATTATTATTTTTAACGTTTACTATAGGATATGCCAAAGGAACATCTGAGTTGTATGAAGGAGCGTATAAGAACAGTCTTTCTAATGGCATGACATACTATCTTCATAAAAACAATAGCGAAGAGATTATAACAATAGCATTGATTGTACATGTGGGATCAGTACTAGAAAATAAAAAGCAGCGTGGGCTTGCACATTTTGTTGAGCATGTGGCATTTAATGGGACGGAAAAATATCCTTTTAATGCATTAGTTACAATGCTGGAAGAAAAGGGATTGTTTGCTGGAAGAGACTTTAATGTAAATATTAATTATGACTACACGGTATTTCGCCTTACAGTTCCTTCTAAGGCAAAAGAATACTTAGATATAGCACTTGATGTTATTAATGAATGGGCATTTCATCTTACATATGATGAAAAAAGCATAGAAAAGGGAAAAGAATCATTAGCAGAAGAAATAAAACTATATCAACAATCGCTGCCTACTGTGTATGAGAAACTTCGTGCATTTTTCCTTGAAGGGTCGGAGTATGCAAAAAGAAGTCCGTCGGGCACTTTAGAAGTAATAAACAATGCAAAACGTGATGATATAAAATCCTTTTATGATATATGGTATAAACCTAACCTCATGGCAATAGCGGTACTTGGAGATATCAATGTACAAAAGGTGAAAAAGAAAATTGAAACAATTTTTACTAACGAGGCAGATGTTATAAAACGCCCAGAGTATGCAATACCTTTAGGGGTTAAGAATGATGTAAAGGTACAGTATTTTATGATGGATAACAAAGAGCAAGCACCTATGGGTATTATGGTGTATGGAGAGAAATATGCAAGCACTGAAATGAGCAAGGAAGCCGCCATAAATAGACTTGTGTATCCGGTTGCTCTTAGGGTTATAGATAGACGTTTTTCTGATGTTGCACAACAGAGTGATAATTTAAATGGAGTGCGCACATCAATTGCGGTACATGGACGTACATACATACAAACATTTATAGAATTTTTTTCATATAAAAACAAAGGGCTCAAAGGATATAAGGAATTTTTGCTAGAACTAGAGAGATTAAGACGATATGGGATATCGCTAGAACAGCTTGATGAAGCACTGGCAAGTCAAATTGCGTTTTCTGAGGCGGTGAGTAAGAATAATCTTTCCTTTCTTGATGAAATTATTAGTGATTTTATAAATGGTATTGATATTATTAATTATAAAACTATAGCTACAATAATACAGAAGGGTAGCAAGAAAAAACGTGAAGATTTTTTAGCAAAGGTAAATGCCTATCTTGCCAACGTAGGAAACACATCGACTGTTCACTTTGGTTTTATATTTGGAAAGGATGAGACTCTTCCAGAAAAGAAAACTATTACATCGTTGTATCATAATGTTTCCTCTCTATCAATAAAAGAAAGTTTACGTGCTACAAAATTAGAACCACTCACAGCACTTATAAATAAACAAGACGACAAGATTATCAAAAATGGAAAGATAGTATCAAAGAAATATAATACAAAACAAAAAAAAGGAATTTTTACTCTTTCAAATGGCATTACTGTTATTTTCCAAAGGACAAACGGGCAAGCAAATGATATTGCAATACATGCAACTGCACAAAATGCTAATATAACAAAATATGTTAAGACAGAAGCTGATGTAGTTACAAGCTATTTTGTATCGAGCACATTACAATATGTAGATTTTGGTGTTTTATCGTCCAATAGCGTATATGAATATTTAATGCAGAAATCTATATACGTGAATTTTTCTTATGGGGGAATGCGTACCATTACTATAAACTCACCTGCTCAGAATTCAAGAGATGTATTTCAGATGTTACATGTGCTATTTTCTGGGTTACGCTATAATGAAGCACAGTTGCGTACATTTAAGCAAAATGTAAAAGATAGCATTGTTGCGACTATTTCGGACTTGCCACTTAACAAATATTATTGGGAGCTTGCATTTCCCAATAATCCCTTTACTTTTGATTTTACTGAAAAAAAAGCAGATATATTTAATCCCGTACGAGCGGTTGCTATAACAGATGAAGCTCTTAGTAATCCGAGTGAATATACATTTGTTATTTCGGGAAATATTACCTTTAGAAAGGTGCAAGAATTAGCAAAGAAGTATCTCGGGTCGCTTAAGACAAAGAAAGCGGATATACAAGTGGCATCATTTGATATAGGAATCACAAAGAAACCAGAAAACACTATTACGTACACGCGGAAAGGAAAACAATCTCTTGTATTATATGGGTGGATAAAAGATCAAAAAGGTGAAAAATATTCACTACAGGAATCGAGTATAGCAAGAGTCGTAGCTTCCGCACTAAATATTGCTTTGACCAATGTAGTGAAAGAACAAAAGTCTTTAGTTAGTGCTATTGTTCCAAGCATTGATTTTGGAATTGATATTAATAAATATACTAATATAACGGTATCTTTTGAGTCTCGTCCTGACCAAGTGAAAGAAGCAATAAAAGAATCTAAGAATATAATAATTGGTTTTGTAGAACAAAAACTAGACGAACAAATAATCACATATGCAAAAAACACAGTTATATCACAGATACAAGATGAGCTTACTCATAGTAGCAGTTTTTTCTCATACAACTTACAACAAGCGTATCAAGATAAGAAAGATATTTTTTCATTTATTGATGATTTATCTTCTCTTTATGATACAATATCGTATGATGATGTATCGGAGTATTTAAAACAGTTTTTACAAAATGCTCGTTATGTAGAAGTAATACAGAATCCTAAAAAATAAAGTGTTCTGTAATATTCCATTGACATATGAAATTATGAGAAATAGTTTATAGTATATAATCATACAATATTACAAACAAAGTAATACAGCAGGATATTATCTATGATAGAATAGATAACAGTTAGCGTATTCATGCGAGTAAATAAAAACACAATAATGAGGAACCCATAAATGCTTACAGTACAAGAGATAAATCTTTCTTTTGGAGATAAAAAACTTTTTGATTCAGTATGTCTTCAATTTACACCTGGAAATTGTTATGGCATTATAGGTGCAAATGGTGCAGGAAAATCTACTTTTCTTAAAATATTATCGGGTGAACAATCTCAAGATAGAGGCGAAGTCCAAATGAACGCATCCATGAGAATGTCAGTATTAAAACAAGACCAACATTTATATGATGAACATACTGTGCTTAATACTATTTTAATGGGGCATGAGAAATTGTATTCCATAATGAAAGAAAAAGATAAAATATATGAAAAAGAAGATTTTAGTGATGAAGATGGAATGCGAGTTGCTACACTTGAAGAAGAATTTTCGTCTATAGGTGGATGGGAAGCTGAAAGTGAAGCTGGGGTCTTGTTAGATGGATTGGGACTTTCGTCTGATATCTTGACAAAGAAAATGGACTCTATTGAACCCTTAGACAAAACAAGAGTATTACTTGCACAAGCGCTCTTTGGTATTCCTGATATTTTAATAATGGATGAGCCTACTAATGGGCTTGATTTAGAGTCTATTCAATGGCTTGAAGACTTTTTATTAAAGTTTGAGAATATTGCAATAATTGTATCTCATAATAGACATTTTCTTAATGCTGTGTGTACGCATACGCTTGATATAGATTATGGAAAGATAAATATGTATGTAGGCAATTATGATTTTTGGTATGAGTCGAGCCAACTTATGCAAAGACAAAGAAAAGCAGATGAAAAGAAGAAAGAAAAAATGCAAGAAGACCTTAAAGAATTTATACGACGGTTTTCATCTCATAAGGCTCGAGCAAAACAAGCTACATCTAGAAAAAAACTATTAGAGAAGATTGAAATAGATCAGCTGCCAAAGAGTTCTCGTAAATTTCCTTATGTTCATTTTTCGCCAGAAAGAGAGTGTGGAAAATCTGTATTAGAAATAAAAAATCTTACTATAGAAAAAAATGGAGAAACGCTTATTAAAGATCTCTCGTTGCAAATTCAAAAAGATCAGAAAATAGCGTTTGTGGGACCATATAATAATGCTAAGACGGCATTGTTTGAGGCACTTAAAGGAAATAAAGAATATATTACAAATGGAGAGATAGAATGGGGTATTACTATTTTATCTGAGTATTATCTCAAAGACAATAGACAGTTTTTTGAGGAAGACATAAGTGTTTTAGATTGGTTGAGTACTTATACGAATTCAACTGACGAAAGATTTATACGAGGATTTTTGGGAAGAATGCTTTTTAGTGGCGATGAGCCATATAAGTCTGTAAAAGTACTGTCTGGTGGTGAGAAAGCACGTTGTATGCTTTCTAAGATTATGCTTACTTCGCCTAATGTAATTATATTTGATGAGCCAACAAACCATTTAGACCTTGAGGCAATTACATCTCTTAATAATGCACTTATTGATTTTAAGGGAGTGTTGCTTTTTAATTCTCATGATCAACAGTTTGTAGACACTGTTGCTAACAGAATTATAGAAATAACGCCTAATGGAATTGTAGATTGTCTTATGAGCCTTTCTGATTATATGCAGAATCAAAAAATGCAAGAAATGAGAAATGAATTATATGCTTCTCATAATAGAATACAAATATAATTTCTACGATGGAAATCGTATTGGATTATTTTTGAAATAAAGATTGTATTTTTCTATAGACTCTCATAATAATTCTAACAACAATGCTATGAGGGGATTTTGTCATTATTTGAATAGCTTTTCGAGCATGATGAAGTTCTCTTATTTGTAATGACGGAGGTATAGTAATATTTATATATGCCATAGGAGCATTGGGGTTATATTCACTTAGTGCATGAGTGCTTAATCCATCGTTTCGCCATCCAATATTATTGGTCAGTGTTTCTGGGGGATATAGGCAAAATCTGTTTTGTAAAAACAATGATACCCCGGTTTGCACATCCCATGTATTTATATATCCATTCATTTGTGCTTTTAAAATACCAGACACCCATCGACTATGTCCATAGTCAAGTTCTTTCTTTTTATTTCTATTGAGGGATTGATTGAGTTTTTGTGCATCCCAACAAAGAGAGTTCCATCGATCTCTCCACGTTGCCCATCCCCAACAGCAAAAGTGTTTTAGAAAGAAAGGACTGTGAGGGTTAAATATTTTTCTTGAAATTGAATATACATGTCCGCATATTGCTCCTATGGATTGGTTGTTCTCATATTGTGTGAGTCCAGCAGAGATGAAATTATAAAAATAAGGACTTGTTACTATATCGTCTTCTACTACGATTATTGATTTGTAATCGGTGAGAGTGATGTCTATTGCATGTCGCACTGCATTTTGTAGCCCTTTATTGTGAGGGGATGCATGAATAATTTTTTTCCCTTTCCATGGGAACGCTTTGCTTGTTTCTTGTGTTTGTTGTACAAGTTGTTTTTCTTTTGGATCATCGCGGGCACCATCAATAAAAATATATAGAGGAGCCTTGTCTATAGAATAATTTTGAGATAATGCATACAGTGTTTCTTGTATGTGTTTTGGTCTTTTAAATCCAATTACTGCAATTGCGTGGTTGTTGATCATGTAATCTCCTTATTATTGTTATGGCATTAGACGACCTATGGCTATATAGCATCATTTATGCTTATTGTATCAAAAATTTAGAACACAATAATACTTTGCTTACAATATAGTTTTTGTGTGTGTATTTAAATTGTATTTTCTATTAAAAAACACATAGGCACTATTTTGTTTTTAATCTAAATTGTATACCAGTGGTGGGACTTGAACCCACATGAGGTTGCCCTCACAAGATTTTGAATCTAGCGTGTCTACCAATTTCACCACACTGGCACGTAATTTAGCATAATTGTATCAAATTTTTTTAACACATAGAGCTAAAATATGCTCTTTTAGCCTAATTATAATGGTTTTTACTGATTTTTTTTAAAAAACAATAAAAAAACAATGCAAGAAGATATTGACTTTAACTACTATTATCTGCTAATGTAGTACTATAATATTATGAAACCTACATATCAACCTAGTAGAATGAAAAGGGTACGCAAGTTTGGGTTTAGATCGCGTATGAGAACAAAAGATGGAAGACTTATCCTTAAGAGACGAAGAGCAAAAGGACGAGTGAAGCTTACTGTATCTGATGAAAAAAAACCATATTAAAAATTAGGTGTATATTGATACTATAAAATATAAAAAAGAAATATCCACCTTGTTTTTACGCGGCAAGATAGTAGCCGATAAAAACATGCTCATTAAGGTATTAAAAAATAGATACAAATGCAATAGAGTTTTATTTGCGGTATCAAAAAAAAAGGGGAATAAACCTAAGAGAAATAGACAAATAAGAAGGATGAGAGCCATTGCTAGAGAAACAGACGTATATACCATGTCTTTGTGTCTTGATATTGCAATTATAATACTCCGGATTGATGCCACATCGCATGAACTCTGGAAATCTTTTTCTTATCTTATGCAGAATGTTAATAAAGGGTGTAACAAAGACTAAATAATATATTGAGAATACGTTTATGAATAAAAACACATTTAAGGCTGCAATGCTATCTATGATAATAATAGTAAGCAGTTTTTACATACAATCACGATTCTTTTCAAACAAGGGGAGTACTTCTAATACGCAAACCGAAGGAATAGAAAATTCTGCTTCTGAGGATGTAGGCCTTGTTGCACCAATCCCTAGAAATAATGATGATAGTAATTTAAATAGCGGGATAAAAGAATTTCCTACTATTGAAGAAAAAATAATAAAAGTATCTACTAATAGGTTACAGGCAGTATTTTCGAGTAAAAATGCTGTAATTATTTCTTTGCAACGAAAAAATATTATAAATAATAATATAGTGCAAGTGGAACTTATTCCGCCTGTAGAATCTCCGAGTGCTTTTAGGATATTTCTTTCTGATAATTACAAAAGAAGTAATTCTCCCGATGTTTATTTTGATGTTTCAAAACCTAGAAGCGGTGTAATAGATTTTACAAGGAGTTTTAAAATAAATACTGGACAAGAATTTATACTCCGTAAACGATATATTTTTAAAGATGATGAAGATCTTTTTGAATTGCAAATAAAAATAACAAATAAGAAAAACGAAATACTTCGCCTAGGAGATATTGCCTATACTCTTGTATATGGTCCACAGCTTGGACCTGTAGAAGAAGTAGTGGAAGATCAACGATCCAAGCGGGTAAGTCAACGGTGGTTTGTTACCTATCAAAGTAGAAAAGTAAAGAGAATAAATCTAAAGCCTGGAGCAAGTAGAACATTTGATGATCAGTATAAATGGACGGGAATATCAGGAAGATATTTCTCTATGATTGTTCTCACCAACAGCGCTCGTTATACTACCGAATTTTCTGCAAGTAGAGTAAAAAGCCTTCGTACAGGAGCTCAACTGGCATATATGCGTTCTCAAATACAGAGTTCAGCCGTAGAAGACAAGTTTAGAATATACATTGGACCCAATTCTATAAGTAATTTTGATAGATATAATAGTGATAAAAACAATAATTTTGGTATTGTAAATGCTCAGTTTAATAAAATAATACCAAGCCGATTATTGGGCTTTTTAGAGAATATTTTAAAATGGGTGCTTTCTTTATTTTATTCACTTGTATCTAATTATGGTGTTGCAATTATAATGCTTACTATTGTGGTACGGCTTATTACGCTTCCTATTATGAATAAAAGTAAAAGGAACTCTGAGAAAATGAAAGCACTAGGACCTAAGATACAACGGATAAAAGAGAAATATCCTAATGATAATGCAAAACAGACAGAGGAAATGATGGCATTGTATAAAAGAGAAAAATTTTCTCCTTTTAGTTCGTTTATGCCTTTACTCATACAAATTCCGTTTTTTCTTGCAATGTACAGAGTCATTTATGAAAGTGTTGAACTTTGGAGACAGCCCTTTATAGGGTGGATTAACGATCTTTCAGCTCCGGACGTACTTATAACTTTTAATGGATTTACAGTGCCTGTTATTAATTGGACAGGAATACATTTATTGCCTATTATTATGCTTGGCACTCAATTTTTTTCAAGTTTAATAATGCTTAAGCAACAAAATCAACCAACGGCACCAGGTACTGGAAAACACATGATGTTATTTTTCTCATTTGGATTTCCATTTATTATATTTTTTGCGCTTTACAATTCGCCGTCGGGGTTAATTATTTATTGGATTGTTTCAAATGTTTTTACAGTAATAGCTATGATGGATTTTAAGAAAAAAACAACATCAGAAAATAGTGGAAAAACAAAATTATAATTTATTTCTAGTATAAAAGGAGGAATAAAAATGGAAAAAATTTTTGAAGGAAAAACGGAACAAGATGCTGTTGAGAATGCCTTAAAAGAATTTGGGGTGAGTCTTGACTCTATTGATATAGAAGTTCTTAGTAAAACAAAAAAGGGGTTGTTTGGGCTCAATAATAGCGTTACTATTCGTGCGACTGTTATAGGTCTTCCTACTACTGATGATGGGGGGGAGCATACGATTTCTACTTCTGCACCAAATGTTAGTAAGAAAGCACTCCCAGAGATTACAGATGAGATAAAAAAACATGTACAGCAGTTTGTTCTTGAACTTATTCAAAAGATGGGTATAGATATCTCGGATGTTGTTTTTTCAATAACAGACGATATCTATGTCAACTTGTATATAACGGAGGCCGAAGATCAAAATTTGCTTATTGGAAAATATGGGAAGAATCTTGATGCGTTACAAGTTGTGGTCAATGCAATGTTGCAGTCATTGTATAAAGAGCAGAATATAAGAATTGTGCTTGACATAGAGCAATACCGTATAAAAAGAATACAGCAGTTACAAGATACTGCCATAAAAAAAGCAGAGCAAGTACTACAAAGCGGTAAATCGTGTCTGTTAGAAAGTTTAGGCCCTTTTGATAGGAAGAAGATTCATGATGCAATTATGGATATAGAAGGCGTGGCTACAGAAAGTGAAGGAAGAGGGCATTATAAGCGCATTCGTGTTTTTTTAGTATAAATATTAAAAAGAAAGTGTTTTGATCTTTTTAGAAAGGTTATAGAAAGGGGAAATATGAACAGATATGAATCGTCACAAAATAGAGTAAGTATTAATAGTGTGTTCTTATTTATACTGATTTTTGTATTATTTTTGCACTCAAGTTCAACTCCATTTATTCTTTTCTCTGATTTATATTACACCACAATAGGTTTGTCGTCTGTAGAAAAGAAAGAAAACACCAAAGAATATATTACGGAGATTATAACTACATATATTAATAATTCTCCCGACGCAATTACAAGCCTTTATAATGAAAGAGCAATTCGGAAAGCGGTAAAAGATTTCTTTATTTCTGAGATTGGATCAGAGAAGATTGTAAATACTGTACTGCTTTATGCTGAAAAAGAAGATCTTCCAATAGGACTTGTATTTTCTTTAATTTCTGTAGAAAGCAGATTTGACCCTTATGTAGTAAATATAAATAAAAACAACACGAGAGATAGGGGATTATTTCAGCTTAATAGCAATACGTTTAGACGTTTTACAAATAAAGATTTTTTTGATATAGAAACAAATGTGAATGCGGGAGTTAAATATTTGAGATATGCATTTGATTTAGATCCAGATCCTAGAATTGCCCTTGCTATTTATAATGCGGGACCATCCCGTCCTTTAAGAGGTATTATTCCAGATAGTACGCGTATATATATATCGCGCATACTTGCTCGACATAGGGCTTTAAATAAGAGGTTTGTAAAATATATATATCAGTATTTTTTGATATCAGATAAAAGTATTGTACTTAGAACATAGTTTTGCAAAAGACAGGTAATATTAGTAATGTGTGTAAACTGTACGGTGGCCTATCAAGGAAGTAGAGGTTCTTTTAGTGAGCTTGCATTGAAAATTTTTTTTGGAGATTCTGTCGTAAGTTATTCCCATGAAAATTTCACCAAAGTATTTGAAGCGGTGCAATCACATGAATGTACATACGGAATTATTCCCATAGAGAATACTCTTATAGGAACCATATATACGTGTTTTGATAATTTTCCTAATTTTCCCAGCGTTGCTATTGTAGATGAAATTGCAATAAAAATAGAGCATGCGCTTATTGGTTTTGCTGGGGCACAACTAACGCAAATAAAAAACGTATATTCACAACTCCCAGGGTTAGAGCAATGTACACGATTTTTATCTCATCATGATTGGCATCTTGTTCCTTTTAAGGATACGGCGGCGGCGGTACAACATGTTGCAACATCTAATGACATACACAATGCAGCCATCGCTTCAGAATATGCTGCTAAGATAAACAAGTTAAATATACTTGTAAATAATATAGAAGATAACCCTCATAATTTTACTCGATTTGCAATTTTAAAAAAGAAAAATGGAGACAGTTTACAAAAAGGCGCAACAAAAGGCTTTGTATTATTTTCTACTCCCGATGTTCCGGGTGCTCTTTTGAGGTGTTTACAAGTTTTTGATAATAATGAAATTAATCTTCATAAAATAGAATCTCGACCTGTGCATGGAAAGCCTTGGGAGTATCGTTTTGTAGTAGAACTTGATTGTTCTAAGGCGAGGCATAATGTAGTAAAAGCCTTGGGGGAATTTACACTGGTAGCAAATTCTCCTCATGTTATAGGATTTTATAAGGGATCTTTAGATTATAAGAAGTAATTCAAGTAATTGTGTGTATAGACATGTACAATTAAAGGTGTATAGTATATTACGGGTTTTATATTGGTTTTCTTCTTACCCCATGTGGGTATGGGGTAAGAAGACATATGCTATGTTGCTTATAGGTTTTGTAGAAGTGTTGGGATGCAGTGTAGTTCCCTATAATTCGCAAGAAATCACCATTACGTTTTCCTCTTACACTGATGATTTTTATAAGTACATAGATGTTTCACAGAGAGTTCTTTATTTTACTGGACCTGATAAAACAATACAAAGCGAAAATGTTTCCATATATGATGAGATAAAGATATTTGTATACAAAAATGGTGCTGCTCCAATTGTATCGTGTATGGTGTTAGATAAGTCACTACCACCTACAATTTTTGATGAATGTTTTTTTGCAGAAGGAGCAACATATCCTTATGATAGTTTGGGTAATGTCGTTAGAAGCGTGCAGTTACGAAGAGGAATATCAGCAGAAATAGCACGAGTTTTGCTTGTGCTTACTACAAAGGGGGCTTCGTTACTTATGTTTAATATTAAAAAATTATATAACACAATAGAAAAAAGAGTACCCAATGCAATTTTTGATAAGGATCTTTTGTATTCTGCCATACAAAACAGCTCGTTAAGCATATATAGCATACGCCCTAGCAAGCTATTCAAAGTCGTTGTACCACAAAACAATGCAATTGTATCAAACACATGCATGCCTACAGATGTGAGAATTAAAGATCTTTTGTATAAAAATAATAATAGTCTTTATTTACCGTATGGGAAATGGTATTTTTTATGTATACAAAAACACACATATTTTTCCATTGTAGTAGACAAAAATGGGAATTATATGGTTTTAAATTGAGAAATGTAAATATATGTGTTTTTAATATGAAAATTAATATATAAAATATATCATATATGCAGTCATAATTGTTTGTATGGGCGTATTATAATTAGGTGAAGGGATCAGGCTATCAATATTTAAAAACGACATCACAAATACTTCCAAGGGAGAATATAATAAGAAATGGCATCAATGTTCTTTCAGATAAAGAATTATTATCGGTATTGCTTGGTAGTGGAATAAAGGGGAGTTCTGTATTTAAGATTGCAGAAAAAGTACTTTCTGTTATTGATAAATGTTCAGGAAATGTTACACTTTCTGATCTTACGAAGATTCAAGGTCTTGGAAAATCAAAGGCATCTATTGTACTTGCTGCCTTAGAGATGTCAAGGCGAGTGGGAAATGAGAATAGATGGAAAATAACATGTCCCGAAAATATTTTTCCCTTGCTTAGTCACTATGCGGATCGTCCACGAGAACATTTTATTATATTTTGTCTTAATGGGGCTCATCATGTAATAGAAAAGCAAGTTGTTTCGGTTGGTGTTATTAATAAAACGCTTGTACATCCAAGAGAGGTATTTGCAGTTGCTCTTAGAAAATGTTCTGCTGCTATTATTGTTGCTCATAACCATCCTAGTGGAGATGTTACCCCTAGTTATGAAGATATACAGGTTACAAAAAAACTTCTAAAAGCGAGCGATATAATGGAAATACCATTATTAGATCATATTATCTTTTCTGTATGCAAACAATACAGTTTTGCAGAACAGGGGCTGTTATCGTTGGAAACATTAAAATAAGGTTTAATTCTTTATAAGGATGATTTTGTTGGAGCTTTCTTAGTTATAATAGAAGGGATGCTTCCAAAATGTAGAGTAATACTACATTCTGTATAGCTGTTGGGAGGTACTTTTATGGGAAGCACAGCTAATATTGCTGTGTATTGGTACGATGATTTAGTCTTGAGAAAAGAATTACCATATACTGGTGCAATGTAGAATGTTGCCTGTTGAGAAGTTTCTATACTTATTTGTTCTTTAAGAGGATAGTGCAGAAAACACATATGGTTAGTATTGATAGAGTTGATTTTTCTAACATCAATTTTTTTCCTTGAATTTTTTTCTTCTGCGCTAAGGAATTCAGGACTATCTCCGGTGAAAGAAAGATTAATTTCTATTGCAAGCTGTATAAAATGTTGTTTATAGCTTTCGTTTCTAAGTCTATATTCTACGTCAATGTCATTGGCTTTAAAACTATATTTTTTTTCAACAGAGAATGATAAGGTTTCTATAAATTTTTGTGATGTATGTTTATTAGTATCAAATAATTTATTATGAGAGGATTGTTGATGTATCTCGGTATTTATTTTGGAAGTGCCACTATCTTGGTTGAAAATAAGGACGGTTTGTTCCTTGTGCAAGGAAATTTTAGGAAATGTGAGGGGGCGAGTTGTGAATTGATTTTCTAACATTTTTGCATGCTCTTTTTCTATGTTTGTGCTTGTAGAAAACAAATACTCTCTAAAGGCCCATGGGGTATACATTGGTTGTGTGTGAGGAGAATATGTTGCAAGATAGTTCCATAGCTTTGATTTTACTGTTCGTTCTAATAAACATATGGATCCATAATTTGTTTCTATTAGGCTTGTAAGTGTAGAAGAATTAAAAAGGATTTCTTTTTCTCCATCAAGATTCATGTCAATAAAAGCAAGCTGGTTTTTATTATTTTGTTTTTTTCTTAGTGATTGTTCTATAGATGTAAGTGCTTTATATAAATTTTGTCGTATACTTAGATCTTGTATTCCCCAAGGTCTTTTAGATTCCCAATAAGGAAAATGGTTCTGGCAGCGTTTTAGCATAATATTTACTGATTGTTTAAGCGTTTTATTGTTTTTAATGGATTCAATTTTCTTTGAGACATGTTGCAGTTTCCCATAAAGCAAACGGCTCTCGGGACGATGTGTAATACACCTTAAAAAAGATTCATTTTCTTCGTCCCCATATGCAGCAGTACGTATTCGGCAGAATGTAGCATGTTTTTTTTCAAAATTGGTTTCGTATATAGAAGGGAGTATAGAATGTTCTGTTAGAAATAATTCCTGTATATGTTCTTGGAGTTGAGCTAATGTTTCAAAATATGCAGGTTTATCTACAATATCGTGGTATTCTCCTAAAAAGATAAGAGGAGTATTCTTTTTCTGCATGGAGGATTTTAGTTCCTGTATAGTAGTCTTTACAAAAGTTATATTTTTCATCTTATTTAGAATATTCTTGTCGTAAGGGATAATTGGAAATGTTTCGCCCAGCTCTTCTGTAAGCCCGTAGACAAAGTTTTGTTCTATAAATTCTAAATATGCTTTTTCGGCAAGTAGATATTGCCCACCATTTTTTTTAAATACTTGTATACATGTATTGTCAAATGTTCCCGGTGTTACCCAGATACCACACGTTCTTACTTTGTATTTTTTTTTGATTAAATTTGAGAGTTTCTCTATTTGGTCGTTTTGATCTTTTTTTGTTTGTAGCATAGGAGCAGTGTCATAATATAGTCCTCCAAGCAATTCAACTTGTTTTCGCTGTACCATTTCGTATAAAACATCGGCGTATTCCTTCAAAGACGATTCAAATTCTTCTAATACGAGACCTGAGATATAAAAGAAAAATTTACTATGTGGGTATTTGTATATTGTTGTAAAATACGGCTTTACCCATGTTTCACAATATTCTTTAATCTTTGATTTATTTAATCCTGTAGAAAAACTAAATATGGCTCCTTGTAATAATGGAGTATATATCATAAATTGTACCTATGTGATTATTATACTCTTTTGTTAATCATTAATCACTGTGCGCATCTTCTTATGCATGAGTATAAATTCATCATCAGTGAGGGCAAATATATGAGAGAAATGCTTAGATACGGGAGTAGCAAAATTAATCATTGTGTTTTTCTCAATAAAATTCCCTAAAAAGATGTGTGATGTTTTTTGTCGTACATATTTTGGAAGTGCCAAAAGGTAAAAAAGTGGCATGCCTATAGGTGTTTTTATTATGTATGTTTCTTCATTGTTGATGATGAGTTGTATGTACTTTTCTATAAAAGGTTTTTTTCGAAATATAATATCATGTATAGCAAGTAATGCTGATGGACTAAGGGTGAGTATTTCGCTAAAGAGCAAGGGGTTTTGTTCTTCTCGTCTTTTTTGACTAAAAAAAACTTGAAATACTTGGATGTCATTTTTCCATGAAATATTGGAAGTTGATATTTGTAATGACATTTTTTTCCCTAATATATTTTTTGGTTCTTCGGCAAGTAATCGAATTGAATGTATTGCTTGTTTCCGATTTGCTTTGTTTCCTGATAAGACCATGATTTTAGGGGTAGCACTTTTTTTATTGTGGTGTTTGTGGAGATTTTGTAAGAAAATAGCCGTTTCGGAAATTTCCTTATAATGTTTTTCAAGAATTTTTTCTTCAAGCATTGCATAGGGAGCAAGCTCCATTGCATTTATTATTATGTAATGAATATTGCCTTGCATTATTCTATTTAATTTTGTGCTGACGTTTCCTGTATCGGGGTCAAATATTCCTGCACCTTTTATGGATGTTAGTGCTTTGTCGTAAGAGATAGAGTTGAGCGAGGCATCTTTATCTCTTTCAAATGATTTGAATTTTCCTCCAAAATGAAGTTCAATTGCTTGTGTGGGAGAAATGACTTCACAATATCTAAATGAGGTAATATTCTTTATTGTTCCTCCAACCGATGAAAAAATATTTTGAGAATTTATAGATTCTGATCGGGCAAGCATATCACCGCACTGGACAGTTTGATGTGGTTTCACTACTATTTTAGAAGGGTTTTTACAGCCTTGTTGTGCGAGATATACAAAAGTAGGAGGGTATTCTACTTCGGGAATAAAGGAGACTTTTCTAAAATGGGGTTTGGGGGATGTTGTGTATTGCATAAATTACCTAAAAGAAATGAATTACTATACTTATAAATGAGCCTAATAAAAGACCAATAATTACTTCCGAAGGTGAGTGGCCTTCAATGACCTTTATAGAGCTAAAAACTTTATTATGATGGTCTTCGTGATAGGTTCTCGTAAAATCATTAAAACACTTACATAATTCTCCTACCATTTGTCTAACACCAACAGCATCTCTTATAACAATTGCAGAAAAAAACAACGATACAATAAAAACAGATGAGGAGAATCCAGATTCAAATCCTACAATCATAGTTACTGACGACACTGTAGCAGCATGACTTGATGGCATGCCTCCAGTTCTAAAAAGGAGCACCTTTAACCTGTTTTTTTGTTTATTATCAGAGATGTTGTCTTCTTTATTTTTTTGTATTAAAATAGTAATACCATCTATAGTTATTTTAATGCATTGTGATGATAACCATGCAATAAGAGGAGCGAGAAGTATATTGTTCTCTAATATTTGTTCAAAAAATAGCATATAATTTCTTTATATTATTATGATATTTTAGGGGTAATAAATCAATAAGTCAATTGTGCTATTGTGGAAATTACTACACAAAAGGCAAGGTATCTAAGAAACATTTTGATATATTGCTATAGTTTAGAAAAATAATGGATTCTTTTCGTAATCTGGAGATAGGCATGCATAATAAAAAACAAAAAGCAACATATAAAGGCGAAAATGGGTTTAATGAATATTTCTTGCTTCAATATAAGAATCGTTGGGAACCTATTAAATATGTGTTACAAAAGCATGATAGGCAGTATGTGTGTGTATCTAATTATAGTCCCTATGTTCATGTGAATACATGCTCTATTGATAGAGATGATGTGATAGAACATGCTGTTTTTGAGGGGGGGCATAATATGTTTCGTTATTTTCTAGGTGCAGCATCATTTTCGGTAGCAGAGCTTATTTATTTACATGTAAATATTTTTCTTAAAACAGCGGGATGCAAAATTTTGGATATGTGTGCTGCACCAGGGGGGAAAATAATATCATTGTTTTCTTTGCTAGCTCAGAAAAACAGTATCCCTACAAAAGATACGCCATTTTCTATTTATATCAACGATGTTTCATATACTCGCACTGCACGGCTTAAGCATACTATTTTACAGTATCTTTCATGTAATTTATTTTCTTCGGTTGATATAAAAATGATTACGAAAAATGCGTGCCTTTTTGGTAAAACGAATAAAAACGAGTTCGATTTTATAATTGTAGATGCTCCTTGTAGCAGTGAGCGTTATATATTACAGAATAAAGAGGCACTTTCTTCTTGGAATAGTGCACGTTGTAAACGAGATGCATCAAAACAAACAGGATTACTATGTGCTGCTCTTGATGCGTGTAAAATAGGAGGATATGTTCTTTATATTACGTGTTCTTTGTGTGAAAGGGAAAATTCCATGCTTGTGGATTGGGTTATGCAGAAAAGAAAATGTAAATGTCTCCCCATCAATATAATAAAAACACCTACAGGGTTAGAATGGAATTCTATAACAAAAAACATACTCACACCAGAATATACTAATAGGGGAGAGTATACGATATTACCAGATCTATCATACGGGTCAGGGCCTTTGTTTATGGCATTATTACAAAAACAAGAGAATTAAAGAGAGGTATATGGTTATTGATGTATAAACCTATTTTACAAATATATCAACGCTTGGTCTATATTTAAGTAGTACATCTATAGATGCATGTACGGGATGTTTTTTAAAAGCATTTATTATTTTTGCATTGGGTTTTATGTTTTTATCTAGTTTAGTATACGCATTTTGGCATAAGATATAATCAAAACGTGGAGCCCATTTTCGAGATCCTAGTCGTGCTGTGTAGGAACAATTATCTACCATGTAGCTTACGCCTTTATAATGCATGTATGGGTTAAGAGAATCTACGGCTTCTATAATTGATTCATTAATGATTTCTGAATAGCAGTGCTTTTCTTTAAGAAGAACATCAATTTGTGCCATCATGGTTGCAATATAGACACCTGCGGTTGTAGGGTTGAGTGGTATCTTTTTTTCTATGCGGGTTTTTCGAGTTTTTTCCCCTACAATACTCCACATTTTTGTATTGTCAATAATACCGATGGGGTATTCTTCCATTCTATCCATTGCCATAATAACAGATCTGATTTCATTTGCTGATTCTACTTCATCATAAATTTCTTGGAGTATTTCTTTTGCAGGAATATATGTAGCACTATATGCTTTTTCAAATTGTAATTTTTGTTGTTTAGAGAAAGATTTATATACTGCAAGTATACCTTTGTGTGATATTGTTTTTGAAATAGGACCAGTAATGCTCTCTACAGTGTTTTTAAATGCTGTTTCTTCGGGCATCTTTTTGCTTATATATCGTCTATAAAGGCTTTCTACAATGCCATGTACAGCACCAAGTAATATACCTCTTTCGCCATATATATCTGATAAATATTCTTTTTCAAGCGTTGTTTTAAAACTAAATGGGGCACCAATACCTACTGCCCACGCAATTGCATAATCGCATGCCTTTCCATTGATGTCTTGTTCTATAGCAAAACTACAATTGATGCCTGCACCGTCTTTTTTTCTTCCTTGTTCATAAAGTCGGCGGACTGATTTCCCCATGCCTTTTGGACATACTCCAATAACATTTATATGTTTCGGAAGTTTTTCTCCAATAGATTTAAGATATCCAAGTAAAAACCCATGAGAGAGTCCAAGTGTGGCTCCCTTTTTGAGAGATGAAAAAATCTTTTTATATAAATGAGCTTGTGCTGCATCAGATATAAGTAGGATTACAAAGTCGCTTTTTTTAATCATTGTAAACATTTCACCTAATGTTCCTGATTTTTCTGAAAAGCTTTCTTTTTTTGCTAACTTCCATGATGGACTATTTTTTCTTAGACCAACGCATACTTTAATTTTGCTACCTGCAAGAGAATCCCTTAAGTTCATTGCATGTGCAGGACCTTGGTTTCCCCACCCTATGACGCTAATAGTTTTTATACCTTCAAATGCGATAGGAAGCGTCTTGTAAAGTGCTGTTCCACCTCGTATGAGATATTCTATTGTATTGGAAAGATGTACTTTCTCTTTTTTAAAATGTTTTGTATTGTACTGTATTGACATATGTACCCCTTAATAAAAATATACTATGTAGTATATCATATATTTTATAGAGATGTAAATATATCTTTGTGTATTATAGTAAAGACACATATGATATTAGTATGAGCTGTAATTATGATATATGATTTTTAATGATACATTTAGTTATAACTTCTCTAAAAGGAAGAAGCACTTTCCTGCAGGAATAGGGATGGTTTTTCTTGTATTTAACTCTTGTACGTCCATGCAAAAATAGTATAGCTTTTCTGAACTGTGTCTAATTCCCCATCCTCGGTTTGTTTTTTGCATAATGGTTGATATTACATTCTTCTTAAATTGAATGGATTCAATTCCCATAGGCTCCATGAGTGGGATAACCCATTTTATTATTTTTTTTGGCAAGCATATATCAAACCCAATGGCTATTTCTATAAAAAGCGTAATAACAGATACAGAAGTTGTAGAAAGATAATTCTTTCTTACGGGCACATGGGTGTTTATAGATTTCATAATATCTAGCTGTGTAGGGTGATACATTTCCCATACAGCTCCAACTTCTTTCCCGTTTTTATGGAGGAGCCACACCTCAAGAATTGAATAAAGATGTTTAAATGTGCATTCTCTTGCAAGTTCAAACCTATCATAGAGTTCAAGTCCTTTTATAATCATGAAAGTATATAGTGGGTATACAGCACCTCTAAATCCGAGTTCTTTTTCGGAAAACTTTTTTTCGCTTACAGACAAGGTAGGAAAAGGATTGTTTGTGCCAAAATGATTAGGGTCAGTGAGATAGGAAATAAGTTTATTTACCTGTGTGTTATTTGGTATTTGTGCAAGCAATGTCCAAAAAGATGAAATGGTTTTTATTTTTATAGGTTTCATATGCTCATCAAGATCATAGTAAAATCCGTCATCTTCATTCCAAAATTTGTCATTGATAACAGATTTAAGCTTGTAGTATGCCTTGGTGTATTTAAACATATAATTTCTGTTATTAATAGCTGTTGCTAGCTGTGCCATGTAGTTGTATGCCATTGCCATTTGGGAATTAAAGTCTATAAGGTAAGTAGTTTTTTTTCTTGGAGTATTGGGGGTGTGCATAGCGTTAATGGGGCATATAAAAAGATCATTCTTTTTTATACAAAGAGATTCAATCCACGTTAGATATGCATCAAGTTTTGGAAGTACTTTTTTTAACCGTCTTTTATTATCGGTCTTATTAAAATAATTATGCTCAGCCCATATCAAGATCGGGGGGGCTAACCCTTTAGAATTTCTTCGTTGTGGTACTGGTTTGCCTGTTTTTTTATTGTAACTACAGCGGATTGCACCATTTGGTTCTTGCTTTTCTATGAAAATATCAAGAACATCCGATGCTTGAAAAAAGGAATTAGAATATAATAATGCAAAAGAAGAAAAAGATATATCAATAATATTGAGAATGTCCATTTCGGGATGATCAATGAAGTTATACTTGCTTCCTGATTTATAACTTTTCCACTCGTTTGTTATCATTGACCACATGTAGTTATAGAGCGAAATGAGGTCTTGATCAAAATGATGTATAATGGGGAATCTACTAGTAGCAGATTTATTTTTTAAACTTAAACGCATAGGTGGTTATTATAAGATATTTTTAATATTTTTGCTATATGTTAGTTATAGTAAAAATAAAAAAAAATTAAAGGTAAAAATGAAAAAACATGGATTTATTTTCTTAATATTTATTATTCTCATTTCTTGTGGAATAAAAGAATACCCCTCGGAGTCTCGATTTGCTTTGGGAGCACCGCTTACTATTAAGGTTTTTGAGCGTATTTCAAAGAAAAAGATAGATCTAATATTCAATCGAATTACTCAAATAGAACAAACCATGAGTACATCAGCAAAAGACTACAAGAGCACGGAACTTCTTGATATTAATAATGCTTCTGTAGATGCTTTGCAGAAGGGGGATAGTGGCATTCGTAGATATAGTATTTCTCCCGATACGTACTTCGTTATTCAGAAAAGTCTTCAGATAGCTGAGCTTACGGATTCTGCCTTTGATCCTACCATTTACCCTTTAGTCCGTCTTTGGGGATTTGGGTCAGAATCTTATAAGATACCAACAAAAAAAGAAATATACGAAATATTGCCTCTTATTAATTGGCAAACTTTGAGTGTAGAAGAAGGGAAATATATGCGTCTTTCTGCGGGACAGGGCGTTGATGTAGGCGGAATAGCAAAGGGGTTTGCGTCTGATGTTGCTGTAACTATGTTACGAGATATGGGAATTACATATGCACTTATTGATTTTGGAGGAAATATCAGAACCCTTGGAAATACAAAAAAAGACGGAACGCAGTGGAAGATTGGTATTCAAAAACCATACTCTGATATTGGAGATATAGTAGGGATTGTTTCGGTAGGAGAAACATCTGTGGTAAGCAGTGGAGTATATGAGCGATATTTTAACAAAGATGGCAAGCAGTATTTTCATTTATTAAATAAAAAAACAGGATATCCAGCAAGAAATGAATTATTAAGTGTTACCATAATTAAGAAAAGTGGTATTGAATCCGATGGATTATCTACAGGTGTTTTTGTTTTAGGTCTTATTAGAGGGATGGCACTTGTTGAGCGACTTTCTAATACTGAGGCAGTTTTTATAACTCGAGATAAAAAAATACTTATTACAAGTGGACTAATTGATTCTTTTACTCTTACAGATAAAGAATATGGTATGGGTGTTGCGCCATTAAAATAACTATAGAAGGATGGAAATATTAGCTTAAATGCATATCTTTAAGTGCTGTGTGTACGGTGACTAAGGGGTCTTGTTTTTGTATTATACCTTTTGTAATACTTGCTCTCCATTTTTGAGCACCTCTTTTATGTGTATATATATTTATTATATGGCGTAGTGAATATAAGATAGAGGTTTTTCTGTGAAGAGAATTTTTATGTGATAAGTTTTTATTTTCTTTTTCTTGCATGAGAGCCTTTTGTATATAGAATGCGTAAGCAATAGCAAGAGATGCTCTTTTTGTCATGGATAGAGTGTTGTTATCTGGGGTATCACAATTAGTTTTGAATGTTTTATTGTGTAAGATAGTATCTATAAAGGAATCTGCATGCACAAACATGCAAGGAGAATTGATTGCTACACGTCCTATCATTACAGCGTTTGCATAGCACTTGTGTAATAGTATATCTTGGAAGGTTGTGATACCTCCATTTACTTCTATAAAACTTCCTTTAAAATCATGAGATATGTTTTTAACAAATTCGTATTGTAATGGAGGAATATTTCTGTTCCCCTTTGGAGAAAGACCTCCAAGTATGGCGGTGCGAGCATGTATGATAATTCGTTGTGCTCCAGCGCATACCATGTGTTCTACAAAATCATATAATTCTTTGTATGTTTCTTTGTGAGGCATATTGCATTTTCTTCCGTCTATACCAGTACGACATTTTATTGTTATTGGAAGACTGGTGTGTTTTGTCATTTCTTTTATAAGCGATGCGGTGTGTTTTATATCTATCATAAGAGTTGCACCGAATTTTCCATTTTGCACTCGTTCACTAGGACATCCCGCATTGAGGTTTATTTCATCATAGCCGTACTCTTCAGCAAGTACGGAACAACGTGTAAGATCAGATACGTCTGATCCTCCAAGTTGTAACACAATTGGTTTTTCTTCTTGAGAGAAAGAAAGATGATATTTTGTATCTCCATGTAAAAGAGCTTTTGTGCTTATCATAGGAGTATAAAGCCATGTTTTTTTGGTAAGCAATCGCATAAACATTCTAAAGTGTCTGTCAGTATAATTCATCATGGGAGCTATGCTTAATATGTATGGAGGGGGGGGGGTATTCATGAAAGCTCTTTGAAGTGTTGTTCGACTAAAAAAGGATTCTCATGCACGTTAGAAATGCGAGCTGTTCCTAAGCATTCTGAGTCTTTATAAAACACAACAAACTGTCCTGGTGCTATGCCATAATCTCCTTGACTGAGATGTACTATGGATGTTTTGTTTTTTATATCGTATGTTACATGAGCAAAATGAATTTCTGGACCATGTCGTAATTTTACTTGTACTGTAAAAGCGAGGTGGGATGATGTCTTTGTGGAGTTTAAATTATCTAAAAACATATTATGTATCCAATGGACAGCGTCAGTATATATACTATATGTTGGAAGACATTCTTTATCATTATTGTTGCGAACCCATACAATATTTTCTCTTATTGATTTTCCACACACGTACCAAGGACCTCCTCCCATATTGAGTCCACTTCGTTGGCCTATGGTATAAAACCATGTTCCTAGATGGGTTCCAATTTTTTTTCCAGTGGCGAGGTGAATTATATCTCCTTGTTTTTCTCCTAGATAGAATTTTACAAAGTTCTTATATTTTATTTTCCCTAAAAAGCAAATTCCCTGGCTGTCTTTTCTATTCATAGGAGCTAATTTCTTGTTTTGTGCAAAAGAGCGCACGTCCTGTTTTGTGAGATTACCAATAGGGAAAAATATGCGAGAGAGTTGCGTTTGATCTAAACGGGAAAGAAAATACGTTTGATCTTTGATATCATCTAAAGCTTGATG
Source organism: Spirochaetia bacterium (assembly GCA_965216965.1). GTDB lineage: Bacteria > Spirochaetota > Spirochaetia > WTKD01 > CBDAKK01. Next base: position 45,916 of record CBDCGX010000022.1, read on the forward strand.
GAGCGTACAGCATAAAGGGGAGATAAGGGTTGAGTAGGAATTTTTAACGCGGGCATAATGTCCGCTTATTATAAGTGGTGCATCTATCTTTTCTAAGAATGATCCAAATTTAATATATTGATTGCAAAATATATCTGGGCTGGGGGTGCCACCATTTTTAAGTTCAGCTATAGTATAAGAAACGACTCGCTCATAATATTCGTGTTGTAACGATATAATTGAGAATGGAATATCACATTCTTCAGCAACCTTTCTTGCATAGAATATGTCTTCTTCCCATGGACATTGTCCCAAAAAAGAAATTTCGTCTTCAAGCCATATTTTGAGGTAGTATGCTGTAATATGATTTTTCTTTTTAGGATTTTCCAATATATACTTATAGAGTGCACTAGCACTATCTACTCCACCAGAGAGTAGTACAGCAATATGAGACATAATATACTAAATTATATAATACATTATTGAAAAATAATACTAAATATTCTTGATACTACTATGGCAGATATAGCTGCTACAATGGCGGTTAAGATAAGGATCCATTTTTGAGTATGTGTTAGTTTTCTTGAATTGCCCATAAGTACTATTATATATATTTTATCATTTTATAATGAATAGTTTTTATTAGCATTAATGACTATGTGCTAACATTAATTTCAAAAAAATCCCAAAGGGCACTTATAAGAGCATTGTATTCTTTGTATGCAGGAATAGTGGGGTATTTTTGTAAAATTGATTCTGGTGCTTTAAAGAATGCCCCCCAATTAGCATGAGAGATCATGCCCACATCGTTATAAGAATCTCCCACAGCTGCTACTTTGCATGATATATTTTGGAACGCTTTTACTGCGTGTGTTTTTCTATCTTTTAGACACAATACATGATGTTCTATTATTCCTTGCGTGTTTGTTTGGAAAGAGTTGCATAAGATACAAGGAAAATTGAGTTTTTCTTTTAATATAGAAAAGAATTCTGTAAACGTATCAGATAAAATGATAACTTCAGCATGAGTTCGTAATGTATGTAAGAATTGTATTGCACCGTTAAATGGAAGAATAGTTTCTTTGATAATTTTTTGTATGTCAGTAAGGGTTATATTATGCGTGCGTAAGATATCCAAACGAAGTTTCATAAGCTTATCATAATCTTCAACATCGCGAGTAGTAAGTTGAAGTTTTTCAAGACCCGTTGCAGTTGACAGAGCTATCCATATTTCTGGAATAAGAACTCCTTCAAGGTCAAGACATATGAGATTTTGAGTTTTTTCCATCTATCTTAAGTATAAATAAAACAAAGATTTATTGGCATATAATTGGCAGTTTTTCGTTATAGCGTATAAGATATCTTTAAGAAGAAGACGGAGTGGGATTTTCTGGTTTTGACCACATTACAGAGACTATTTTGTCTTGTTGAACATTAAGTACCTTAAAAGAACCCAACATGTCATGTGTAATATTTTCTCCATGCGAGGGGAAATATCCCAGATATTCTGTTAGATAACCACCTATTGTGTGAGATTTTGGTCTAGGATGTATCCGAATGTTGAGTATGTCTTCTATATCGCTTAGTGCAATTGATGTGTTTACTAGGAAGCGATTTTTTGTGTTAGATTGTGGAATGATAGGAGGGGGGGGGGGATTTTTTTGTTCTATAGAAAAATCAAGCACGTGCGAAGCAATGTCATTAAATGTAATAATGCCAGATAATCCTCCATATTCATCTATGACTACTGCAAAAGATTGTTGTTTTTGTTTAAAGAGAGATAAGGTATTCTCTAATGATTCAGATTTTGAAATAATACTTACATTTTTTATTATGTCATTTATTATAGTATTATCTTTTGTGTGTTTACACTCTATAATATCTCTTATAGAAACAATACCTATGATTTGCTCATTATCTTGATTGGCGTATACTGGAATATGGGAATAAGTATAGTTTTTCACAAGTATTTTTGATTCTTTTATATTGAGATGGGCCGAAAGTGCAAACACGTGTTTACGGTGGGTCATAATATTTTCTACAGATATATTTGAAAGACTTAGCATCCGTTTGAGTAGTTTTTTTTGTTTATGAGGAATCAATTGTGATACATTTACCGCATTAAAAAATGATATAAGATGTTCATTTGATATAGAATCGGTAAGAGCTGTTTTGTTTTTATGTGACAATATAGATTGTATTACAAAAGAAAAAAACGATAGTATCTTTGCAAGGGGGAAAAATATCATATAAAATATAAAAAGAGGAATTGCTGACACAGTTACAAACTGTTTATTGTATTGTAAGGCAAGCTGTTTGGGGGTTATTTCTCCGAGAATAAGCATAACAAGTATTATGCCACCAGTTACATAAGCAAGAATTGTATTATTAAACGCACTAAGTGTATATTGTGTTATAAATACAGAAAACATAACATTTGCGATTGTATTTCCAATAAGAATGGTGCTTATAAAAACATTTAGCTTTTTCTGAAGATATCGTATTATCCAAGCACTTATGCGATGTTTAGAATAAATAACTTGCAATTGAAGTTCAGAAAGAGAAGTAAAAGCTGTCTCTGCAGAAGAGAAAAAGGCAGAAAAAAGTAAGAAAATAAAAGAAAAGAAAAGCATTAGTTACCGTATCATGTAATTAGCAATAATGAACGAAAAAACTATCTTTGTGTTTTAAATGGAAGCACGGTGATGTTTTTATAATTTCTTGCTATGTATTCTTTTGCAAGATTTTTATATGCTTGAAGCATTGTATTCTTGTTTATTTGATATTCGTTAAATACAGCTTGTATGTATTTATTAATAGCAGTACTTATTTCTTGTTGTATGGTTTTCTGTTGTTCTTGACGCAATTTTAATTTTAAAAAAGCATTTGTAGACATAGTTATTTCTGTTTTAAGCGCTTGTAAAAGAGGTAGTGTAATTGTAGCCTTTTGTTTATTTATATTCTCTATAATGCTGAGAGGTTCAAGATTTTTCCATCCTACATATATTTTTATACTTACTTGTGTAGAGGGATGAGCATTATTAGAATAAGGAATAAAATCTTTTGGATATTCTCCTGTAACATGTATGTATCCCGCATTGTAGAGGGTGCCTGAATTATTCATATATGCAGCGGCATTATTTAGAATAGCATCTTTAAAAATAGTATCTTTTGGTAAGACTGTCTTTAAGGGAATTGTTTTTAATGATATTATTTCTGAAGTATCTTCTATTGTTTGAGCGGGTTCTTGTGCTTGTTGATTAGCAGGAATATCTTTATTTTTCTCAGTAATAGTAGCTAAAGGTTCTTGCTCAGTAATAGTTAAGGGCGTAGATAGTGAGCTTTTTTCAAAAATTTGGGATTGAGTTTTCACAATAGTATTGTCTGCAGTAGTATCTTTTGAGTTTATAGAAGTAAATATGTTTTCAAAAGAGTTTTCCTTATACCATTTATTGTAAACAAATGTAACTATTAAACTCGCAAAGATGAGCATTATAAACCAAAATATATAAAATCCAATACCGTTGTTTCTTGAGTACCTTCCTGTATGCATGAAAACCCCTTAGATTTATTATACTAAATAATAAAAATTATGTATAATAAAACTAGCCTCTATTTTTATTAGGTATTATGGGTGTTTGGGGGGAGTATATGACTATAACAATAGCGTGCTTGTGACTGGTGCCTTTATAAATAAATATATTTTTATATGAATAGTAAAAACGATAAAATACAATATATAAGGGATGTATTTTCTTATTCTAAACGATTTAAGGGGAAGAAGTTTGTAATATATATCAATGATTCTATGCTTTCGCTTGATGCGTTTGATGGATTAATTAAAGATATGATACATATACTTAATGCAGGCATCAAGCTCATACTTATATCTGACGCTTCTAAGTCTATCAATACTATACTCGCTCGTAATTCAATCTCTACTACCATCGTTGGGGGAAGACGAATTGTAAAAGAAGAAGATATCCCACTTATACAAATGGCATCTTTTGATGTGGGAAATAGGCTTATTACAAAATTAGCAGGGTATCAACAAACGGCAGTTATAGGGAATTGGCTTGTTGCTCGTAGTTATGGTGTAGTAGATGGCATAGATTACTGTAAATCGGGAGTTTTAGAAAAGATAAATGAAGGATGTGTAGAAAAATTACTTGAAGATAAGATTATTCCTATATTCTCTGTTATTGGATGGAGCTATACGGGTACGCCGTATCTTTTAAATTCTATAGAGCTAGCGGTAGGGATCGGAAAGTTATTGAGTGCAGAGAAACTGTTTTATATTCTTCCAGAAAATGAAGTGAGTCAATTAGAAGAGTTTTCCATAGTGGATGAAACCACAGACAATCAGAGCGTAGAAACTGTTTATAGAGAAGAAAAGTTAAAAGTATGCCGAATGAATGTTGCGGGTGCAAGATGTTTTTTAGAAAAAAATTCCGCTATGTGCGATACAAAAATGTATCGTATTATACACAATGGCATTGAAGCACTTACATCAAGTCTTTCTCGTGTTCATATTTTGAATGGTAATGAAGAAGGCGTATTGCTTGGGGAAATTTTCTTTACAGAAGGGTGTGGGGTTATGCTTTATTCAGATGAATACGAATCTATAGAATCAATGCAAATAAAGGATGTGCAAGATGTACTCGTATTGTTAAAGCCATTTATAGAAGAAGGTTCACTTATAAAGAGAGATGTTGGTATGCTTTTAGAGCAATACAAAGATTATGTTGTATCAAAAAAAGATGGGACTATTAATGGGACTGCCGCTTTGCACAATTTGGGCGAGGAAAACGCAGAAATTGCATCTCTTGCAGTTTCTGCTGTTGCAGACAAAAAAGGTATAGGGCGAAAACTTATTATGTTTTTACTCAAACGTGCAAAACGAATGAACTTTAAGAAAGTATTTGTATTTACACTTAAGACTGGAGATTGGTTTGAAAGACTTGGTTTTGTTCAGATAGACTCTAAGAAGCTACCGCAGTTGCGATTAGAAGAATATCTAAAACAGAACAGAAAAAGTAGAATATATGAAATATGTCTTATATGATTAAGACATATTATAGTGAACCCCTTATGGAAACTATGCAATAAAGGAGTTAGTTATACAAAAGTCATTGCATATTCCTATTTTTCTTATTAATCTAAAAAAAAGTAAAGAAAGACTCTTTCGCATGGCTATACAAATGAGAGATTTAGATCTCTCATTTACAGTAGTGGAAGCTATTGATGGTTCTACAATTTCGGAATGCGAGAAAGAAAATATTCAAAAAAACAGGAATGCTACATTATATAAAAATACTTTCACAGTTGGAGAAATGGGATGTGCACTTTCGCACATGGCAGTATATAAAAAGATTATAGACGAACATATAAAGGAATCGTTTATTATAGAAGATGATATTTTATTATATCCGTCATTTAAAACAGTGGTGCAACAGCGTATAATGCAGGAAATGCCCAAAGATTGGGATGTGATTTTTTGCGGTTATGTACAACATGGGAATATTTATTGTAGCCCCTATAAAAGCGCTCATGTTTTATTTTGGAAAAGAAAGAAATTAAATAAACAGCTATCTGTAGGAGTTCCGGTAGAATTTTGTTATCATACTGCTGGATATATGGTTTCGTATAAAGGAGCAAAAAAACTATATACACATGGGATTCCTATACGCATGCCAGCTGATATACTTACAGGGAACGCACATAATTTTGGATTATCGGTATATGCACTTAGTCCCCCTTGCGTGAGGCAGTACATATGGAAGGTACCAGAATCAACAGTAAAAAATACAACAGAAATATTTTCTTATAAACAACGATGTATTAATGTGGTGTTTTCGTCGCACAAGAAGGAGTTATATCTTTTCTTTCATATAATAAAAGTATATTTTCTTTGTAAGAATATGTTTATAAATGCTGCAAAAGGATATTTTTTTCCTGTGCGATTCTTGCGGAAGTTAGGGATTATTTCGCTTGATAGAAAAAAAGAAAATTGATCTCATCATGCTACTTCCTTTCATGTGCTATATATACCATTTTTTGTCATATAGTTTGATAGTATAGTATTGGAAGTAATAAAAAACACTTAATGAAAATAAGGTTATAATTAAAAAGAAGTTCAAATGAGGAACTCTTTGACAATATAGAAATATATTTTTGTTTTTATAGGCTAATGTAGATCTGTGTGAAAATCTTCTGTAAGAAGATTTAATAATATGTTAGGAAGAACTAATTTTATAAGGATAAATAAATATGAAAAAAATGTTACTAAATTATCTTAAAAATGGGTGTGCTATTTCTTGTTTAGCACGTATATTTGGAAGATTTCGTTTAGCAAAATCAATTTATGCAAGACTAGTTCGTTACTTAGATCGTACTATAGTTAGGGTTCCAACTACAACTAGGGTATATGGACATAAAATGTTTTTAGATAAAAAAGATTTTCTTGAGCTTGCAAAATATGGGTTTTATGAAAAATCCATAACGGAACTTATAAAGAAAAAAGTAAAAAAAGGTGATGTTGTTTTAGATATTGGAGCAAATATAGGATATTACACATTGATTTTTGCAAAACTTGTAGGTAAAAAGGGAAAAGTATTTGCTTTTGAGCCAGAGCCAACTAATTTTTCTTTATTGAAAAAGAATGTAGAAGTGAACGGTTACAAGAATGTGGTATTGGTGCAAAAAGCAGTTTTAAATAAAATTGGGAAACTTAACTTATATTTAAATGAGGATAATATGGGAGATCACAGAACATATGATTCACATGATGATAGACGATTCATCGAAATTGAAAGTATACGATTAGATGATTATTTTAAGGACTATAATGGAAGAATTAATTTTATTAAAATGGATATACAAGGGGCAGAATTTGGGGCACTTCAAGGGATGTATGATCTTTTAAAAAAAAATAGTGTAGAAATGACAACTGAATTTTGGCCTGGTGGATTCAAAAGATTTGGTGCGAGTTCAGAAGAGTATCTAAATTTACTTACAAAACTTGGTTTTAAAATATATCAAATGGGAGATAAAGAAACAATTAATATTCATGAATTTCTTAAAAGATACTCTTCTGAAATAGAAGATTTCACAAATCTATTGTGTATAAAACAAGAAAAAAGATAAAGGGAAAATACCATAGCATAAGGTTATATGATATTTTTCTTGTGAAGTACACTTAAAATATAACTATCTCTATAAGTCATGAGTAATGATATTCAATAATAAAGGGAGTGGTGCTTTCTTATGGACATAAGGTTTATCAATTTTAGCTGTGCATACTAGAAAAAATGACACGTATAGTACCACGAGATACCGTGCTCTTTTTGTAATTATTATACGTGTGAGTATTACTTATTTTTATAGTTGGAAGCATCCCAATTATTCATATCACTATATATACTGATTTATATGTGAAAGTAGATAGACAACCATAGGAGATATATTTTTCTCTTTAGCAAGGAGTGTGTTTGGTTGCATTATTAGTGGCATATATGATAGTATAGATATTATGATGTCAATTTTTATTGGAATTTTTTCATTTATAGCGGTTCTATTCTCGGTGTTAAATGCTCCGTTTGGATTAGGGTATCTTGATGAAATTGTATTTGTACTCAAGGGTGCTGTTCCTCTTGTTGTTGCGGTGTTTGGAATTTTAAGCATATTTATCGGTATTACCGATATATTAGATAAACAACATGCAAAAAAAGAAATGGAGTTACAGGCAAAAATAGAGAAAGAAACGGAGCAGGCAAAGGATACATAGGATACATAGGATACATAGGATATCATAGTAGGTATTTTAAGATAATTAATGTATTGTTATTTATAAATAGGTTATTAATCATTAAAATTTCTAATTTTAATGTATTTAAAGTTGACATTTTTATAATTACTTTGTTATAATTGATATACTTAATTATTGAATATGGTGATTGTAAGTAAAAGGTAAATTATGGTTGAAGATAAAACAGTATTTGTAAATCCATCTAAAGTAACTCGAAAGTGGCATATAATTGATGCAGAAAATCAAATCTTGGGAAAGGTTGCGACTGCCGCTGCTATTTTATTGAGAGGAAAGCACAAACCAGAATATACACCTCATCAAGAAGTTGGTGATTACGTTATTATTGTTAATGCAAAAAAAATACAGGTAACAGGAAAAAAGAGAGAACAGAAAAATATACTATAGACATAGTGGTTATCCTGGCTCTTTGAAAGAAGAGAGTTTTGAAAAAGTAATACACAGAAAACCTACCTTTCCGATTATGAATGCAGTAAAGCTTATGTTGCCTAAGAACCGTTTAGGACGAAAACTTTTCTCACATTTAAGAGTGTATGAGGATGAAGCTCATGATAATAAGGCACAGAAGCCAGAAGTATTTAAAATAACGTAAAGAGAATATATGGCAGTTTTAAAACAATTTTATGGAACAGGAAGACGCAAAACTTCGGTTGCTCGTGTATATATCCGACCCGGGAATGGAAAAATTATTATTAATAAAACACGAGCTCTTGAGGATGTGTTACAAAGGAAAGATCTCATTATTGAAGCATTGCGCCCACTTAGTATAGCAAAGCAAGAATCAAAATGGGATATAGTTATTACGCTATCTGGTGGGGGAATAGGAAGTCAGGCGGGTGCGGTGTCACATGGTTTAGCAAGAGCCCTTGTGCATTTTGACGAAAACCTCAGAGTGCTCCTGCGGAAGAATGGGTTACTTACTCGAGACTCTCGTATGGTAGAGCGCAAAAAATATGGACAGCGAGGAGCAAGGAAAAAGTTCCAATTCTCAAAGCGATAGTATGTGGCATTGTGGAATATGTAGATATGGTACATGTGTTTTTGAATACTGATGTGTACTGTCAATACTATATTATAAAGATAATACCAATGAAAATATAGTCATGGAGGAAGAGTACCAGCGTGTCCTTGCCAAGGGTCTTTCCCTGTTAAGCAGGAGAGCTTATTCTTCTCAAACATTATATAAAAAACTTCTACAGAAACATACCTCTACTCATAGTAAAAACGTTGTAAACTTTTTTCTAGAAGAGGGCATTATAAATGATGAAAAGCTCTGTAACGATATAGCATGCACTCTTGTTTGTAAGAAACCTTATAGTAAACATACAATAATTAATAAACTTACTTATTATGGTTTTGAAAGAAGTTACATATACAATGCTATGCATTATGTAGAGGTACTATATCAGAAGGGAGAATTAGAAATATTTTCATTTGCAGGAGGCACACTTTGTGCATTATCTAAAGTACATGATACAAAGCATTTTTTGTCTTTAGAAGATAACATTTGGAATGTGTTAGCATTATGTGCTTATATAGAAATATCTCACAAAGATTCTTCGCTTCAGCAAGAGAAAATAATTAACAGATTGCGATTGCGAGGGTTTAATTTATCTTCCATATATAGAACTATACGTCTTTATAAAGCATGTGTATAAAATCATGATTTAAGTAGCTAGTGTTTTGTATGGCTTGTTTAAAGGGTTTTTTTGTTGTATAATTAAATAGCTTAAGGAGGTTTTATGAAAGCATCAGATGTTTTTGTGCGTGCACTTGAAAATGAGGGAGTAGAATATATTTTTGGTGTTCCGGGTGAGGAGAACCTTGCTTTATTAGAATCAATTAGACAATCAAATATAACTTTTGTATTAACGAGACATGAGCAAGGGGCGGGGTTTATGGCTGCAACATATGGACGGCTTACGGGAAAGACGGGCGTGTGTTTATCTACTTTGGGGCCGGGTGCTACTAATTTTATTACGGCAATATCATACGCTTATCTTGGCGGCATGCCTATGGTAATTATTTCTGGGCAAAAACCTATTCGACAAAGCAAGCAGGGATTATTTCAAATAGTAAATATTGTAAACATGATGAGACCCATAACAAAAAAAACTCAGCAAATTGTAGACGGAGTACGAATTTCTTCTGTGATACGAGAAGCATTTAGACTTGCTGAATCGGAAAGACCGGGACCTGTACATATAGAATTACCCGAAGATATTGCTGCGCAAGAAGTCAACGATCAATTTTCTCATACATTTCCTGTTTCTAAAAGTAACTTTCCTGTTGCAAACGAAGAATCATTACATAGTGCTGCCCAATTAATACGAGGCTCTAAGTATCCTCTTGTAATTATTGGAGACGGAGCAAACCGCCATGGTGCTCCCAGTGCATTGCTTGATTTTGTAGAAAAAACAGGGATACCTTTTTTATGCACTCAAATGGGAAATGGTGTTATAGATGAGAGGCATCCTTCATACCTGGGAACAGCGGCACTTTCGGAAAAAGATTTTTTACATATTATTATAAAAAAAGCAGATGTGATTATAAATGTTGGGCACTACGTGGTGGAGAAACCACCGTTTTTAATGAGCTATGGTAAGTATGGGGGGAGAAAAGTAATTCATGTAAATTTTTCAGAAGCAAACATAGATAAAATATATTTTCCACAGCTTAATGTTGTTGGAAATATTGCACATTCTATGTATAATCTTGCAATGATGGTTGGAAAACAACCCCAATGGGAGTTTAGCTCATATTTTGATATAAAAGATAAAATACTTAAGCATGCCCAACAATATGAATATGATACGCGTTTCCCTATACTTCCTCAGCGGGCAGTAAGAATTATGAGAGATATTATGCCAGAAGATGGAGTAATAGCACTTGATAATGGGATATATAAAATATGGTTTGCTCGAAATTATACTACATATGAGCACTATACTCTTTTGCTTGATAATGCACTCGCAACTATGGGGGCAGGGCTTCCATCTGCGATTGCTACAAAATTGATAAAACCAGAACGGAAAGTTGTTGCTGTTTGTGGCGATGGGGGGTTTATGATGAACTCGCAAGAGCTTGAAACGGCCCAGAGGTTGGGACTTGATATCATTGTCGTCATTTTTAATGATGGTGGGTATGGTATGATAAAATGGAAACAACAAGGAGAAGGATTTGAATCATTTGGGCTAGATTATGGGAACCCCGATTTTGTAAAATATATTGAAAGCTATGGAGGAAGAGGATTTCGTCCCGAAAATGATGAAGACTTTTCTACCCTATTAAAAGAGGCGTTAAATACGAAAGGACTATCGCTTATAGATTTAAGAGTAGATTATTCTGTAAATCATGAGGTTCTCAATATAACATTGAAAGAACTTAATAAAGATTTAGAGGAATTATAATTATTATTTTAAGGAGGAATTATGGCGACAATGTTAGAAGTGCATTCACCATATGATGGCTCTTTGTTAGGAAGTGTTCCTAAAGTAGATAAAGAGACTATTTCAGTTGCAATTAGTAACGCGTATAAGTATTTTAACGATCAGAAACAATGGCTCCCTGTGAGCAGGCGAATACAAATATTAGAAAAAGCTGCAGAGCTAATGAAAGAGAGGATGGAAGATATCATTAAAACAGCGGCAAGCGAAGGGGGAAAACCATACACTGATTCAAAAATAGAGGTACTAAGAGCTATTAATGGGTTACAGCTTGCGGCACAGTATCTTACAGGATTCCATGGAGAACAAATCCCCATGGGTCTTACTAAAGCTACCGAAGGGAGACTTGCATTTACTCAAAGAGAACCAATAGGAGTTGTTGCATCGGTAAGTGCGTTTAATCATCCTGTAAATCTAATAGTGCATCAGACAGCACCAGCTATAGCGGTAGGAGCTCCATTTATAGTAAAGCCAGCATCAACAACACCTCTATCGTGTTTTAATGTGCTCAAATTATATAGAGAAGCGGGATTGCCAGAAGAATGTGGCATTGCATATGCCTGTGATAGGGATGCTGCAGGAGCACTTGTGGGACACCCTGATATAAATTATGTTTCATTTATAGGATCGGGAGAGGTTGGATGGAAACTAAGAAGCCAGCTTGCACCAGGTACTCGCTGTGGACTTGAGCATGGTGGAGTAGCACCTGTTATTGTTTTTGAAGATGCTGATGTTGATGAAATGATAGCACCTTTGGTTAAAGGAGGTTTTTATCATGCGGGACAAGTGTGTGTATCTGTCCAGTGTATATATGCTCCTCGGTCTATAGCGAAAGATATTGCAAATAAAATAACTCAAAAAGCAAAGGTGCTTGTAGTAGGAGATCCTCTTGATCCAAAAACAGAAGTAGGACCAATAATAACAGAGTGGGAGCTTAATAGAGTAGATGAATGGGTAAAAAAAGCTGTAGGTGCAGGAGCAGAATTGCTTTGTGGGGGAGAAAAGCACTCTGAAACATGTTATAAACCTACGGTTTTATTCAATCCTCCTCAAGATGCAAAAGTAAGTACTCATGAAGTCTTTGGTCCAGTAATATGTATCTATCCATATGATGATGCAGAGGCTGCTTTACATACGATAAATAATCTTCCATATGGATTTCAAGCATCTTTGTATACTAAAAACATAGACAAAGCACTTTCATTTGGAAAAAGAATAAACGCTACTGCAGTGATGATAAACGACCACACTGCTTTTAGAGCAGATTGGATGCCCTTTGGAGGTCGAGATGAGTCTGGACTTGGATTAGGTGGAATACCATATAGCATGCATGAAATGTCTCGTGAAAAGATGTTTGTGTTTAAGAGTAGTTTTCTCTTATAATAGTAAGGCATAGTAAAATAATCTAAAAGTAAAAATGGCTCATAGTTTGGGCCATTATCTGATTGTAATGGGTTTCCATAGTAAGCATATATTGCTATAATATTTTTAAGAATAACTATATTATACTTTAAACCTTGGGAGGGGAAAAATTGGCTGCACAAACAATAAAGAAAGAAACAATCAAGCAAAAATCCATAACGGGCTCAAAAAAACATACAAATACCTATGACGAAGATAAAATAAAAACGCTCGGGTCTTTTGAGCATATTAGGCTTCGCTCGGGAATGTATATAGGACGACTTGGTGATGGTTCACATCCTGATGATGGTATTTATGTTTTGTTTAAGGAAATAATAGATAACTCTGTAGATGAATATATTATGGGAAATGGAAATTCTATTGATATTCGTTTTATTCCTTCTGAAAAAAAAATATTTGTTCGAGACTATGGGAGAGGTATTCCGTTAGGAAAGATTTTAGAATGTGTATCTGTTATTAATACAGGTGCAAAATACAATAACGATGTATTTCAATTTAGCGTGGGGCTCAATGGGGTTGGGACAAAAGTAGTCAATGCACTCTCTTCATGTTTTCTCGTTATGTCATATAGAGATGGAAAGTATAAATCTATATCTTTTTCACGAGGAACTCTTGTAGAAGAGAAACAAGGAAGTACAAAAGAAAGGAATGGAACATATATTGAATTTATTCCGGATGAAGAAATATTTAAGGATTATGTGTTTGATGAAGAAATAATAAAAACAAGGCTTAGAAATTATTCTTATCTTAATAGAAATTTAACGCTTGTTTTTAATAAAGAAAAATTCAAATCTGCTAATGGGCTGGCAGACTTATTGCAGGAAGAAGTAGGAGATAAGCAAGTATATCCCATATTGCATAGCCGAGAAGTTCAACGGAATAAAAAAGTCCAACTTGAGTTTGCACTTACTCATATGCATAGCGATAATAATATGTTGTTTTCATTTGTAAATGGGCAATATACTTCTGACGGAGGTACTCACCAGAGTGCATTCCTTGAAGGGCTTTTGAGAGGAGTCAATGAGTTTTATAGTAAGTCATATAGTTCTGCTGATCTTCGCGAAGGAATAGTAGGTGCAGTTTCAATTCGTTTAGAAAACCCTATATTTGAAAGTCAAACAAAAAACAAACTTGGAAATACAGATATTAGAGCAGAAATAATGCAAAAAACGCGTGAAGCAATAGTAGATATGCTCTATAAAGATAAAAAACTAAATACTGCTCTTTTTAGTAAACTTGAACAAAACCAAAAGTTAAGAAAAGAATTAAGTATTGTAAAAAAAGAAGCTCGTGAAGCAGAGCGGAGAGTATCTATAAAGATTCCACATTTTAGGGATTGTAAATTCCATAGGAAAGATAAAGAATTTTCTGATAGCACTACCGTGTTTATTACGGAAGGACATTCGGCTTCTGGGTCTATTGTGCCTGCACGTAATGTGAGCACACAGGCGGTGTTTTCTTTAAGAGGAAAAATTACAAATGTAATAGACGGAAAGCGTGCGAAGATATATAAAGATTCCGAGCTGTATAATATGATGGTTGCTCTTGGAATAGAAAATAGTATTGATAATCTTAGATTTAATAGAGTTGTTATTGCAACTGATGCGGACTTTGATGGGTTCCATATTAGGAACTTGCTTATAACGTTTTTTCTTACCTATTTTGAGAAACTAGTGCTTGATGGACATCTTTATATATTTGAAACGCCGCTTTTTAAAGTGAGAAATAAAAAAGAACTTTTATATTGTTATAATGCACATGAAAGAGATAGCGCATTGCAGAAGCTGGGTGTTTCTGCAGAAGTTACGCGGTTTAAAGGACTTGGAGAAATATCTCCTCATGAGTTTGGTCAATTTTTGGGTGATGATATAAAACTTATACCCGTTCTTGTTAAAACAAGAAAAAATATTTCAAAGATGTTACATTTTTATATGGGTAGCAATACAGACGAACGGAAAAAATTCATGAAAGAAAATCTTATATAGGAAGAGGAATAGTATGGCATATGTAGAAGAGATAATGAAAAAAAATTTTGTGGAATTTGCCTCGTATGTAATTAAAGAGCGATCTATTCCACACATTGATGATGGATGCAAGCCTGTGCAACGGAGAGTGCTTCATTCTCTTTTAAGTGTAGATGACGGAAAATTCCATAAGGTTGCAAACATAATTGGTAATAGCATGAAATATCATCCTCATGGAGATGCTCCAATTTATGATGCACTTGTAAATCTTGCAAATAAAGAATTATTTATAGATAAACAAGGGAATTTTGGTAATATTCATACGGGCGATACAGCATCGGCTGCTCGATATATAGAATGTCGTATAAGCATGCTTGGTAAAGAGCTTTTATATAACCCCGAAATTACAAAATATATTCCTACTTATGATGGGAGAAATAAAGAGCCGGTGACATTCCCTTCAAAGCTGCCACTTATTCTTATGATGGGAGCAGATGGAATAGCGGTTGTTTTAGCGACTACTATACTTTCTCATAATTTTTGTGAAGTTATACAGGCACTCATAGCTACTCTTAAGGGAGGTTCCTTTGAGCTTTTCCCAGATTTTTTATGTGGGGGCTATGTAGATATAAGTGAGTATGATGATGGTAGGGGAAAGGTAAAGGTGAGGGCAAAACTTGATGTAACTGATTCAAAAAAAATTGTTATTACAGAAGTTCCTTTTGGAGTTACGACAGAACAGCTCATGGCATCAATAGAGAGGGCTGCAAGAAAAGGAAGCATATCAATATCAGGCATAGATGATTATACGCGGCATAAGGTGGAAATTGTAATTAATCTTCCGCGTGGAGTGTATTCAAGAGATGTTGTAGATTCTTTATATGCTTTTACAGACTGTGAGCGAAGTGTAAGTGTAAATCCTATTGTTATTGTGAAGGATAAGCCTGAGATTATGAGCATAACTGAAATTATGCATTATTATAAAGAGCGAACACTGCTTTTGCTTAAAGCTGAGCTAAAAGTAGAAGAAAAAAAGTTGCTTGATAAAATCCATGCACGTACACTTGAACGTATTTTTATAGAAGAACGAATTTATAAGAGAATAGAAAAGAGTAAAACTACTAAAAGTGTTTTTTCTGAGGTGCAAACTGGTCTTTCTGAATTTCAAAGAGAAATAAAGGGAGATGTTACAGAAGAGGACATTGAAAGGCTTCTCAAGATTCCTATTAGGCGAATATCAGCATATGATATCGAAAAACACAAGAAAGAGCTTATAGAACTTACTAGTGATTTGAAGCAGGTAAAGTATAGTGTAAAGAATATTCTTACATATACTATTACGTATTTAGAACATCTTTTAGATAAGTATGGGAAAAACTTCTCCCGTAAAACAGAAATACGATCATTTGCGACTATAAGAGAAAGAGAAATAGCAAAGAGGAATTTTTCCTTTATGTATGATAAAAAAACAGGATATATGGGCTCTAAGATAAGTTCAGGAAAAAAAGTAGCCGATGTTTCATCTTTTGATAAGATATTGCTTTTTAGAGAAAGCGGCATATGGATGGTAGTGAATGTAATGGAAAAACAATTTATTGGAAAAGATGTAATATTGATGGGAGTTATTGATAAGGAGAAGCTAATAAAGACAAAATTCACTTCAGTATTCACTACAAAAGACGATTATATATATATAAAAAGGTTTAAAATAGAGAAATTTTCGGTTAATAAGGCATATGAATTTATACCCAAAGGAGCGAAAAACCATCTATTTACAACAAAGGATTATGGAGATATTGTTCTTCATTATGATCCTATGCCCCGATTAAGAAAATTAGAAGAAAGATTTACAATTTCTAATTATTTAGTAAAAGGAGCTGCAAGCAAGGGAGTGAGAATTTCTACCAAAAAAACAAAGAAAATTCTATTAGATGTTTGCACAAAAAAATAGTATTTGTGGTATACTTACTTCAATACGATAATATTTTTTAATAAAAAAATAAAATGAACTAACAGAGGTTTTAGTTAAAATAAAGTTTTTTATGATTAACTAAAAATTAATAAGTGCTGTTATTGTGAAATATATAAACTAAAGAGGTGTTTTATGAAGTTGATAAAAGCTATTAGCTTTATGATGATCTTTATTGCTTTCGCTGTAGGGAATGTTACGGCTCAAAGTATGCTAAGTGGCGTAACTTGGGTTGATGGATTTAGTGAAGGCATAAGACTTGCAAGCTTTCAAAAGAAAAAAGTTGTGGTGTTTTTTGAGAATTCGTCTCCCAATGCTATTTCGGTAAGTCTTATTCGAAATACTTTTACTGATCCACAGATAACAGAGCTAATAAAAGGGAATTATATT
Source organism: Spirochaetia bacterium (assembly GCA_965216965.1). Taxonomy (GTDB): domain Bacteria; phylum Spirochaetota; class Spirochaetia; order WTKD01; genus CBDAKK01. The sequence goes on from CBDCGX010000022.1 coordinate 62,911, forward strand.
GCTGTTCGTTCAAGAAACGAAAGAAATATTAATTCTCAGTTTAATATAATTAGATATCCTACATTGTTAGTTCTTGATTCTACAGGGACAAAAGATCTTGGAAGAGTATCGGGTATTATTTCTACTGAAAGGGTTATTAATTTGTTGCAAAGTCCTATAGATGCTGATAAGAGAAAAAAAGAGGAAAAAGAGGAAAAAAAGAAGAAAGAACAAGTTGCTACTGTTAATCAAAGTAATGGACAGGCACAACAGTATCAGAATCAGGCATATCAACAATATCCAATACAACAAAGACGAGTTGACGATTTATATAGACCTACATTTGACAGATCAAGGCTTGATTTTCAGAGTGATATCCGCTCTTATAATGGGGGAAGATTTGAATATATAGGTGAAGGAAATTGGATACACCTTACAAGTTTTTACACTGTTGCATATAAAGAATTTAATGAAGATCAGTTGTATTACTATCTTGAAAACGATACAGAAACTAAATTTGTTGCATTGCCAAAAACAAAGGGAACAATTTGGATTTGGGGAGATGGTGCGTGGAGATCTATTGAAAGAGCTAAGGTATCAGCAGATGGAGGACTGAGAAGTCCGCCCTCTCAAGAATTGCGACAAGGTTTCCCTACATATGATTCTGCTGGTCGTGATGAACAGTATAACCCTCAAAGAAGTAGTCGCCCAATAGTTGTTGAATACTAATATTGGTAGTGCTCAAGTTTTTATTCTTCTAGAGCCAATATCTATATATAAAGCACTTGCAATTGAGCAAGTGCTTTTTTCTTCTTATACCTCATCAGAGGATTATATTCTTGTTTTTTGGAGATCAAAGGGGGCAGTTGTTATTGGGCGAAATCAGGATCCTTGGAAAGAGTGCAATATGGCATTTTTACAAAATGAAAAATTAGACTTAGCACGTAGAGATACTGGTGGTGGTGCCGTATACCATGATGAAGGAAATCTTAATATAAGTGTAATATCTTCTTATATTAAAACGACTCCTTTACTTATAGACGCACAGATGCCTATAAAACATGATGGGGTATATGAACATCTTTTTTTGCTAAAAGAAACATTACGGAAATTATATGGAATAGAAGCACATATTACAAAAGAAAATGATGTTCATGTGAATGATAAAAAAGTTACGGGATCTGCTATGCGAATAGTTAAGCAAAAAATTTTACATCATTTTACTTTATTATTAAATGCAAATATACCTGCACTAAGGAGTGCTCTTAATTCTACTGTATCTATAGATAGCAAGGCTGTTTCGTCTCGTAGGTACTCTGTGGAAAATCTATTTTATGATCATAGTGAGATAACGCGGGCATACATAGAGAATTTTAAAGAGTATTTTATGTCCGAAATATCACTTACAGAATATAAAAACTGGAGAGATGTTTTTTGTAGTCAGAAACAAAAAATACAATTTGAGTCTTTTTATAAAAGACTTATAAGTAACGAGTGGATTTTTGGAAGAACGCCTCAAAGCATAATACACCTTTCTGTTGATGGCATTGATTGGAGAATACCTATATTGCATGGGACCATACAAAGAATAATACAAAAAGAAAATCCAAGTATATATATGGAATTTGATGTCCCTATTCCAATAGATGAAAAATCAATGAGAAGTGCTTTCAATAATGTGAGAAGTTCATTCAAAGATAATACAGCAAAAAAGGTATTACATGAATTATATAAAACGATTTATGTATGGGATTATTGAGTGTTTTCAATTTTGTTTCCATCTACATCATAGCCTGGACGACTCGATAAATATCCAAACTTATATATACCTGCACCAATTATAAGAATTATTACTATAAAAGCAGTGGTTAGAAAGAACCTTAGAAAAAACATAGCGTGTAACCTATCATATATTATATAATAGTAAAAAACTTTTAAGGATGAAAAATAATATATAATTTCTTATAATAAATATATGTTTCTTAGGCTAGATCTAATGTAATAAATAAGGATTTCTAAAAATAACTATGTGAACATGGTTATATTACACAATAATATTGTGGAGATAATATTTGTTATATAAAAAAAACATTATGGGGTTATATTAGGAATATTGCTACTAGTTACTAATTAGGATTTTTTAGTTTAGTGATGTGCAAAGTTAGATAATACAAGCAGCATAGATAACAATACACAAAGTGTGACACAAGTGGCGAGACATAAGGAAAATCCAACATTGACAGTTTTAGTTTTAATGAGTTTATGGTAATATGAAATAAAAGAAAGGGGTACAAGATTCTATTACTACATAAAGATAGTGTAATGAAGAAATGTGCCATTTTCGACAACAGTAATGCTTATTTTAGGAAGTGCTGTGGCACGAGAGCTTCTTATTCTAGTCAATTGACTTTTTGTAGATATCACAAAAACTCTATACGATAAGTTTGCTACGGCTAATAAGCTTGCAATTGTATTTGAAACTACAGTAATATATAAAGCAGAAGTAGAGATGTTATGCAGTTGTTTCTATGGTGTATGTTTTTTTAAAATGTTTTAAGTGCATTCCAGTAGTTTTTTCGGTGCCTTTTATTTTTTCCATAATGTTTTTGAGCCGTGAAACCCTTACTACGTTGGGTATAAATTGGTTAAGGTGCTTTTTATTGATACATTCAAAAATGTCCCGTGTCTGTGCAATTTTTTTTTTGAAGACGTAGCAAAAACAGGTATACGTATAGATGTGATACCTTGTGCCACGGTGATCTTTTTTAAATATTCTACTGGGCTAAAAGCGATTACTGCTTGTATCTTTTTGTTTGTTTCTGAAATAAGCAAAGCTAAAGATGCTGAGTAGGAACTTCCTAAAACAATAATCAATTGCGGCTTTAATATCTTGTTGAGCGTCACGATATCCTGTTGGCATACTGTGTTGTTTTGCCTTTGTTTGGTTTCGTTTATTTCTCCAAATATGTTCATACCAGAACGTTGATCAATTACTAGGAAGGAATATTCCATCTTAACAAATTGAGGTGCGGTTTCTCTGTATTCGGCACGATTGCAATGAGATCTGGGGCATAATAAAATAATGTTTTTAGGGGTTTAGCTCTATACATATCAGCAGTAATTTTTAATCTGTCTTTTGATTTTAAATAGAGAGTGGTAAATTCTTTATGTTGTGCAATATTACTCATTTTTTAATACAACTTTGCTAACCTGGATACTACTAGATAGATTATTATTAGAAATATTAAAATTATTCTTTAAATAGATGTAGATATTCATGTAGTATAAATAAACGATTCTGAGAGAATCTTGTCTTTTTTTCTAGGGTTTTTAAATCTACTAAGGATGTAAGCAGTCGATTAGCATTGCCAAACTTATGGCTAACTCTTTTTGTATTTGTTTTGTGTTGACAATGGGTTTTAAAAATATGAATAAAAGTAGCTTCTGAGCATTTTTTGCTTGAGAATTTAGAGTGATGATTTTTTTGTCATATTCTTTACGCAAGCTGATGATGTTCTTAAAAGTGTTAATTTCATCTTGTGCGGCATTGATAACTCCAGTAAGAAAAATGAAACTTTTTGATAGAAAAATTAATTGCTTCAATATATTCCTGCACCTCCTCTCCCAGTCATTTTGTTTTTCGGGATTTATTTCTTCTTGTGGTAGCAGAGCTTCATTAATATGAGTATGAGTTTCTTCAATTTTATTTGAGGTTGTCGTCTCTTTGAAAACATTTATTTTAATAAAAAAATTAGCATCTGGTATAAGATTAGAGTAAGCATTGAGCTCTCCTAAAAGCCGCATTGCTTCTCTGTTTAGAATATCATTTTCTATTTTCCCATTTTAAACTTCTATTAATGGGAAGAGGACATAAAACTTTTATAGTTATTTTGTTTTTTATAATCTCCTGATCTAAATTTATTCATAATTTTAATACCTTAGAAATCCATATTTTCATTTTACTGCATTTTTGGAAATATAAAGATCTATATTTTTATTTTATTTCATTTTTTTGAGTATATGATTTTATATAGATAATATCTAAAGCATTTTGTTTCATGATCATTTACCATTCCCATGGTTTGCATAATGGCATATATAATTGTTGAACCTACAAAATTCATGCCTCTTTTTTTTATATCTTTAGAAATTGTGTCCGAATATATTTGTCGAAGCTTTCATATTCTTTTTGAATTTCTAAAAAACCTTGGCGTTTTTGATAGCTGATTTTATTTTTAAACGATTACGAATAACCCCCTTGTTTTGTAGAAGCAATTCTTCTTTTTTTGTGTTGTATTGTGATACTTTTTTAGGGTTAAAGTTGTCAAATACTTTGTGATAATTTTCTCTTTTATTTAGAACTATTTTCCAAGATAATCCTGCTTGAGCTCCGTCTAAAATTAATATTTTAAAAAGCGTTCTATCGTCATGGATTGGCACTTCCCACTTTTCGTCGTGATATGCGACACATAATTTATTTTTGAGATTGACTCATTCGCATCAGTGAATATTCATTTGTATGTATTGCATAATATTATAATTGCCATATAATTTCGATATTAAGGCAATGATATTACAAGGGGAATTACGAGGTTTTTTACATATGATGTAACCATAATTATACAAAAGTCTCTCAATAATGATATCATAATAATATGGGTTTAACAAAAAAAATGAATGCAGAAAGTATACTTTCAACATTATGGATTGTCATACTGTTTAATATGATTTATGCAGATATTCTTTCACTTTATATCCCTGGTGTTGGTGAAGAATTGTTAGAATTTGCAGGAGAGACTCCAATTTCTCAATTTATGTTTATTGGAGCAATGGTGATTCAGATTCCAATATGGATGGTTTTTTTATCGAGAATATTAAAATATAAAATTAATCGTTGGGTAAATATTATTGCAAGTGTTTTTACTATTGGCTTTGTTATAAGTGGCGGGTCGCCCACTTCTCATTATATATTTATTGCAACCATAGAAGTGATTACTATGCTCTTTATTATTTGGATCGCATGGAAGTGGAAAGAAAGTGACGGTATATAAATCTTACAATAAAAAGAGATTTATTTTAATACCATAGTAGATATGAAAAAAAATATAATTACTTAATTATTGGACTTATTGGACTTATTGTCTTAGCTATTGTGTTGTTGGGATATTTTGTTATCAACAACCTTGTAATGGTGAAATTATCCGATAAGATATTTAAAGAAGTAAATGCATCTTTGAGTGAGGAATCTGATGCATTGTTAGAAAATTTTTTAGACATGCCCAAAAATATAAAAAGTAAAATTGTTTTGTTAGGGAAAAATACAGATGCGGATATTGTTATTGTAAACGCTCAAGATGGACCAATGATAGAGCTTGATAATATTGAGATTCTCACTATTATTGGTGATTCGGGGAAGATTGATATTGGAAATGAGGTTCTCCTTGTCAATGTGCATCAATATCAAACGTTGCGGACAGAACAATTTGAAACAAGAGAAATTTCTTTTGAAGATGCTAAGAAATATAGCAGAAAATCAGCAGATTGTCTTGCAGAAACTATTACATATTTTAAGAGTAAAAACTGAGAGAGTGTATATGTTTGGAATGTCTTTGGAAGCTTTTGTGGTAACAGACGTACTAATAAGAGATGGCAGGCATGGGCGGTGGAAATTCAATAGCCGATAAAAACACTTCTAAACTTGCAGCTGGACTTGGATATAACAGATTTATGTCTTTACTCAAAAATAAAAACTTGGAAAATGTTGTATATGCTTTTGGAACTCTTGACGAACAGGTAGGCAGATTGTCTACAGAAGAAATTAATTTTCTTACATCAAAGGAGGTAAGAGTAATTGCAATTGATAAAGATCACACCGAAACTATTGATGGATTTTCAGAAAAGTATTTAAATAACATAGTGCAATAGAATGACTAGGGGACTGGCAAGTGTTGCAAAGAATAGGTTCTTGTTTAGAGATTTTGTTAGCAATATAAAAGGAGTTTCTCAATGATACTTAGATGAGATTAAAAGAGAAATTAACTACAATAATTGGACAAATACGTGTTAAAAAACACCATAATATTGCATTAGAAATAAAGCATTTTTTAGCGGTACAGCTGTGTATGCGCAATGGTTCTATTTATTTCTCATTAACTCCCGTTAGGTTTTGTTATCAAACTACATTTTTCTAAAGAACTTATAAAAGAAAAGAATATGTGGTTTTGTTATCAGGAATGATTGATGATAAAAAACTACTGAGACAATTAATTAGGAAAAGTATTTGATATGTAACTTCATGCAAGGAAGAATAGTGGGGGAGATAACATGTTTGTGTTATTGCGTAATGGATAATATAAACAGATTGTATTGTGCTTGTTTTACCGTGTTTTTTCTAACTTACAGTGCTATCAAAAATATAAATTACGCTCCATGTTGGATTCTGAGTCAGAATTTAACATGGTTCTCTTTTTCTTTAGCTATAAGTTATCTTTTGTATATCTAAAATATAGCACTCATTGGTAAAATGCTAGTAAGTTTAATGTTGAATTTTGATGTCCGAGAGAGGACTTGAACCTCCATGATCTTTCGATCACTAGAACCTGAATCTAGCGTGTCTACCAAATTTCACCACTCGGACACATGTTATGATTTTATGATAGTAGAATAGTTTTGTTTTGTTGAGAAAATTCTTAGAAATACATTAGCAACATTGTCAAAAGAGGTATCATTTTTTAATTCGTTATTCATACTTGTCATTACTAGGTTATTAATACCACAAGGAATTATGAGGTTAAATAATTGTAAATCATTGTTTATATTGAGAGCAAATCCATGCATGGTTACTCCATGTTGTATGCTTATGCCTATAGATGCAATTTTTTTATGAGACACCCATACCCCGCGATGTTTTTCGTGATGGGATGCCTTTATATTCCATTGTGATAGTGTGTCTATGAGGATATTTTCGAGATTATATATAAATTGGCGTACTGCTTTTTGTTTATTATAAAGATGGCAAATAAGATATCCTACAAGCTGTCCTGGAGAATGGAGAGTGGCTTGCCCACCTCTGTTGACGTATTCAATTGGTATATTTTTGCTATGCAATAGTGATTGAGGGGCTTTTATATCGCAGTCTTCTCCTCGTTTCCCCATTGTAATAACAGTGGGATGTTCAAGAAGTAGTAGAGTATCTGGTATTTCTTCATTTATGCGGCGTTTTTGTAAGATAGTTTGCATTTTAAATGCTTCTTTATATGAAATTGTGCCAAGATGGTGTACATTAAGCATGATTTTTTCTGATGATGATAAAACATTCATTTAGTAATACTATGCAGATTATATCATATTCCGTATATAATTAATAAGGTATGGTGAAACAACAAAATATAATACGGCCTTCAATAAAGAAAGGAGGAAAATATGTATTTGTAACTGGGGGTGTGTGTTCAAGTTTAGGGAAGGGCCTTGCATCAGCTTCTGTAGGATGTTTGCTAGAAATGAGAGGTTATAAAATACAAATTGTTAAAATAGACCCCTATATAAATATAGATGCGGGGACGATGAGTCCTTATCAGCATGGTGAAGTATATGTTACAGATGATGGATCAGAAACTGATCTTGATTTAGGGAATTATGCACGATTTACTGCAATGCCTGTAAGTAAAGTAAATTCTGTTACAACAGGACAAGTATATAAAGAAGTAATAGAAAATGAGAGGCAAGGGAAATATCTTGGAACCACTGTTCAGGTTATTCCGCATATTACTGATGCAATTAAAGGCAGAATTTTACGTGTAGGAGAACATCCTAACACAGACATTGTAATTATAGAGGTGGGAGGTACTGTAGGAGATATAGAATCGTATCCTTTTTTAGAGGCAATTAGGCAGATTATTCACGAAAGACAAGCTGACATATGTTCTGTTCATCTTTCTTTACTTCCTAGTATCTCTGGCGGGGAGCTGAAAACAAAACCATCCCAACATTCTATTAAAGAGCTTCGTTCTGTTGGAATACACCCTGACTTTATATTGTGTAGGGCGGATAATCCAGTGCAAGAAAGCTATAGAACAAAGATAGAACGCTATAGCAATGTAAAAGAGGGGGGGGTTATATCTGCACATAATGTAGATACTATTTATAGCATACCTTTTACATACGAAGAACAAAAGCTTGACCAACTTATTCTAAAGCGAATAGGGTTGCCAGTGTGCTCTCAAATATCAGAAATAAGAAACAAGTGGAAAAATGTTGTTAATATAATAACTCATTCTGAAAAACGGGTGCATATTGCAATGGTAGGGAAATATATAGAACTTCATGATTCATATCGATCTGTGGATGAGGCACTTGTGCATGGTGGTATAAAACATAAAGTAAAAGTAGTGGTGCATAAAATAGATGCTGATTCTTTTGAAAGAAGAGACAAGAATACAATAGAGACTTTAAAAGAATGTTCAGGGATTTTAGTACCCGGAGGGTTTGGATCAAGAGGTACATCTGGAATGATACGTGCTGCAAAGTATGCACGAGAAAATAATATACCTTATTTTGGAATATGTCTTGGATTACATATTATGATGATAGAATACGCAAGAAATGTTCTAGGGTTAAAGAATGCTGATAGCACAGAATTCACTCACGATACTGAACACCCCGTGGTAGCTTTGCTTGTGCAACAAGAAAATATTACTAATTTTGGAGGTACAATGAGGCTTGGGGCAAATGACTCTTTAATAAAAGAAGGAACTATATTACATCAAATCTATGGTAAGAAACGCATATCGGAAAGACATCGACATAGATATGAGCTGTCTTCTCAATATATAGATAGGTTTGAAGAAGCAGGACTTATTGTAACCGCTACAACAGATGACAAAACGCTTGTAGAAAGTGTACAGTGGTCAGCCCATAAATGGGGAATAGGAGTACAGTTTCATCCTGAATTTAAGTCTATGCCAGTGCAACCACACCCGCTTTTTTCAAGTTTTATAAAAGCATGCTTATGAATTATAGAGTTGGAATAATAATCTTTATTATTATATTTTTCTTTTTTTCGTGCAAATATAACTATTCTGAAGGGAATGTTTCCGATACACTTAATGAGAATATTCCAAATATTATAATAAAAAATGCAAAAATAACATTTGTGAGAGGTACCACTGTAAGTATCTCCGCACAAAACATAGAAATATATTCAAAACAAAAAAGGCAGGAAATATCGGAGCTTTCATTTTCTGAGATTGATAAGCAGGGAAATGTTCGTATGTATGGAAATGCAGAAAATGCTTCTATAGAGACAGATACGAATAATGTTACAATAACAGGAAATATTTTTGTTCGTTCTAACAAAGATGAAACTCAAATAGAGTCGGAATATCTTCGTTGGTTAGATGAAGATCGAAAAATAGAAGGAAGCCCTACACAAAAGATAATCCTTACACGAGATGATGGGTCAAGAATAGAAGGAAAAGGCTTTATAGGGGATGCAAAAAAACGAACCCTTTCATTTACAAAACGTATATTTGGAAAATTAGTTGTGGAAGAAGATAATGAGAATTAGAGCGATAAAAGCATATTGCTGTGTTATAGGATTGGTTTTTATTGCGTATTATGGCTATGCTCAAAGGAAGGTTTTTACATTTTCTGCAGATACTACTACAGCAAGCTTAGCTAAAGGAGAGGAGTTTACATTGCTTAGTGGTAACGCAAAAGTCATTGTAGATGATGTTAAAATTACTGCACAAGAGATTAAACTGTATGGAGATGATTTTCAGTATGCAGAGGTCACTGGTAATTTCACCGCATATGATCAGAAAAACAAATTCTCACTTTCGGGCATTTCATTATTGTATGATAGACAAAGAAAACTTTTGCGTTCTAGGGGTAATATAAAGATGAAAGACGAAAAGAATGATGTTGTAATACGTGCGGGATTTTTAGAATCTAAGGAAGATGGTCGTTTTATGATAGTGCAGCTTGGTGTAAGAATAACAAAAAAGGACGAATTAAGTGCACGTAGTGAATTTCTTACTTATTATAGAGATACAGAGGAGTTGCAAATGTCAGGGTTTCCCTATGCGCTGTGGAAAGATGATGAATATAGAGCAAATCGCATTACTATAAATCTAGATACTGATTCAGTTATCTTAGAAGGAAAGGTTAGTGGGTCTATATCTACGGTAGAAAGTGGTGCGGATTCTTCTTCAGAGTCTAGTGAGTTGATTCGCGGCGAAGACAAGTTAGTAGCTCCTCAATAATAGAAATTTATTATAATACTACTATGCCTTCGCAATCAAGAAAAACAAATAAATTTAGTACAGCATCTCGTTCCCCTAAAACACCTGTATCTTCTAATAAACAAAGAAAATCAAAAGTAACAGTAAAAAAGAAAGATGTTGTAGAAAAAGTTGTAGAAGAAACCGTTGAAGAACAAGAGAATATTCAGCGATATAGTATATATGTTCAGGACCTTTATAAGAAGTTTGGGAAAAAACATGCTGTAAAAGGGGTGAGTTTTGAAATTTTTTCGGGAGAAGTAGTTGGTTTTTTAGGACCTAATGGGGCAGGAAAAACAACTGTGTTTTATATGATGGTAGGATTTCTTAAGCCTAATAAAGGGGATATTGTTTTTAATGGGATAAAAATAAACTCGTTACCTATGTATAAACGAGCACTTCTTGGAATATCGTATTTGCCACAGGAATCATCAGTGTTTAGACACCTTACGGTTGAACAAAATATTTATGCTGTGTTACAGACAATAAAACATATGAGTAAAGTGGAAAAAGAAGAAAAATTAAACCAGCTCATTTTTGAATTTGGATTACAGAATATACGAAAACAAAAGGCATATACTCTTTCGGGAGGAGAACGACGGCGAACAGAGATAGCAAGGGGAATGGCACTTACACCTCATTTTCTCCTTTTAGATGAACCGTTTACGGGCATAGATCCTAAGGCCCGATATGAGCTTAAACAGATTATAGCTTCGCTTGCCGATAAGAATATAGGAGTCCTTATAACAGATCATAATGAGAGAGATACACTTTCTATTGTTAATAGGGCATTTATTATCCATGAGGGGAAAATAGTAGTGTCTGGAAGCCAACAAGAAATAATTAATGATGTAAAAGCAAGAGAAATATATTTAGGAGAATATTATGAATGATGTTTTAAGTGTTGCTAATATTGTTTATTATGCCTATAATTATAAAATATAAAAACGCATGTTTTTCTAAAGGAGGAAAATGTATGAAAAAAACTATTTTAATAGGAAGCGTTGCATTAGCAATGGTAACGATTCTTTATTCTTGTGCATCTAAGAATAATAAAATTGTATCAATAGGAGATGTAGGTGGTGTTCCTGAGTTTTTTCTTAATCCACCCTTATCTGACTCTGTTATATATGGGGTCGGAACAGCAAAAACTGCTCGTCTTGATTTATCAAGAAAAATGGCAATAGCACGAGCAAGAGATGATATTGCTTTCCAACTACAGTCTCAGGTTGAATCAGCTATTATTGATTATGCTCAAGAAAGTGGTTCTGATAATAATAGTCAATTATTATCATTTTCTGAAACAGTTTCCCGGCAAATTGCAGATCAAACTTTGCAAGGTACTCGTACAGAAAAAATAATTGCTGGAGAAGATGGAACTTTGTATGCTTTGGTATCTTTTCCAAAAGCAAACATACTTAAAACGGCTGATGAAATATTTTCTCGTAACGAAGATGCTGCATTCGCAGAGTTTAAAGCACGAGAGGCGCTTGATTATCTTGACAAGACTCTTACAGAGAAGAAAACTGTAGCGGGACAAAATTCAATATCAACAAAAGAATAATAAAAATATCTTTTATTAAGAGCCACCTGTAGGTGGCTCTTTTAATTGTATACATAACAAGCTATTGCGTTGTAACTTAAAGGTAATTAAAAGGCAACGTTTGTAAGAAGATCTTTTATGCTAGAAATTACAAAATTGTCTGTCATATTTGCTATGCAATCTATAAGAATTTGTGAATAATCTTTTTGAGAAGAAAAGTCATATAAATCTTTATGAGTATCTATATGATTTGCAAGAGCGTTTTCTATGATGTGTTCTTTTTTATAAAATTGTGTATTGTTACTATGTTCGGTAAGAACGTTATAAAGATGTTCATAAAGTATAGCAAGCATTTTTGTACATTTCCTAGCATGTTTTTTAATAGTAGATGAAGAATATATTTGTTTATAATTGAAATCTCTAAAAGTAATTACTAGATTATTAATCTTTTCAGAAAATCCTATAGTTCCTTGTTTTTCTGATTCTTTTATTATGTCAAGAGTCAATGTGTTTATAATGTCCGAATTAGTGTCTGATTCTGTAATATTTGTTATAAGAGCGGGGAGAGAGCCTCTTGGTATAATGTCTAATGCTACCGCATCTTCGTAATCTCTTCCTAAATATGCAATTTTATCTGCCATTCGAACGATACACCCCTCATAAGTGGCAGGCCATGCTCCACGACTTGTGAAGTGTTCTAGGTTTTTGATATGGTGTGCCGGCGTAATAGATTGTTCAAATTTTTCACCGCAATGAGTTATTATGCCATCGCGAACAGCATAACTAAGATTAAGTTTATACAAAACGTCAACTACTCTTAGAGAATGTAGTTCGTGAGAGAACTGTTTTTGTGTAAGATGTGCAATTTCTTTTTCCCCTGCATGACCAAAAGGAGTATGTCCTAAATCGTGACCCATGCCTATTGCCCATGCCATATCTGTATTGAGACCAAGTGCACGACATATTGTTACCGCAATGCTTGATACGTGAAGCACATGCTCTAGACGAGTGCATATATGATCATTGGAGGGTGCAAAAACACTTGTGTTTTGTGTTTTAATCGTCTAAATGGAGTGGAGTGAAGTATTGCTGTGGCATCTCTAAAATAGATGCCACGGGGGTCAGAGACGTCTTTTTCCCGAAATTCTTTTCGGGCAGTGAGTTCCTTATGTGAAATGTAATTGTTTAATGGGTCATTTTTATGTATAGTATATTTGAAGTATCTTCATAAAACAAGTATGTAATATCACATGCATACATATGATGTTTCTTACTTTCTTTTTTATTATTAATTTAAGTTTAAGAACTGTTATTTTTTGTCGATACAGTGAGTAAGATGAGAGTACTTAGAATTATTTTATCGGTAGCGTTTTTAATAGCAGGTGGCTTCTTTATTATTGCAATTATAAGTGCCCTAGTGGGAAATAAAAACACCCTTGGGGATTTTTTATGGAGTAGTTATTCTTTTGTTTCATTTGGAATACCATTATTGTTTTTTTGGTTGTTTTCCGAATGCATAAGTAAAACATTACAAGCTCATAAAGTAGCTTCTTCTGCACTTATGCTTGTTCCGTTTTTTATGTTTAGCATAGCGTTGCGCATATTTTTATGGGATAATATTGGAACAGAGCCACCATTTTGGGTTTCGACACAGCTTTTTGGAAAATTAGGAGCGGTAGTATTCTGGACATTTATTGGTGCAGTTGGAACAATGATTGTAACTTTATTTTATGTTTTTATGGGTGGAAGCGAAAAAAATAAAATTTCAAGAAACGAAAACTTCCAAAATATTAAAAACTCATTAAGTTCAAATTATGGAAAATCACCTCTTTTATTAAGGATAGTATTCAAACGAAAACTGATGTTCCTTCTACAGACTCTGATGCTGTAACACAAGTAAGTGAATTAAAAATCCCTTCTGAAACATCTGTGCGTGAAAAAGATATTATCCACTCTTCTAGCTTACATAATGTGAGTGTGGCAAGAGGGAGTAATGGACATCGTGAAGAATGTGTAAGTGTAGATTCTGCTAAAGAACGATATCTACTTATTTTTAATAGGAATGATAAAAGTGTGAGAAGAGACATACAGCTTCATAGAGAGCTTGATGCAGATGTAATACAGGATGTAGTTCCCATAGGGGTAGAAATAGGGAATAGTGAACAATATATTTCACATTATCAGCCTAACGAGAAGAGAGAAAATGGTATCCAAGATATATATAAGAAAACTGATGATATAGAGGAACGGGCTAGTAAGGTAACAATAGACTCCCCTAAAAACGATACTGATACCGCATTGTATGAAAATGAAGATGAACACATGTCATCGGTGGAGCTTGCACAAGATGATTTTGAAGCTAAAGATAAAGAACATGATATTGAAGATGAGCACTCATGTTTTGACTACGAAGATGATTCAATTGTATATAGTAGTATCGATATTAAAGACATAAAAGATGAGAATAGTGAAAGTATTTCAAAAGAGAATAAAGTTTTATATGAGTCATATGAGAATGATCCTGTAGTTGGTGTGGGCGAAAGTGCTGCAGATGTTGATTCTGATGTAACCAGCACCGGAAGTAATGAAGAAAGTAAAGACATAGAATATCATAAAAAAAAACTTTCATCAACGAATATATCAATAAATACTACAAACGAAAAGAAGCTCCCTAAAAGTAATAAAGAAGAAATATATAATGATGGTGTTTTGTCAAAACCCCGTAAAAAGAAAAAAGGTCCTTATAAAATACCAATACATGGAGTTTTACGATCTGTTTCTAAAAATAAAGATCATGATTCTCAATTAGACAAGAATGCTGCTATTGTTTTAGAAGATACTCTGAGAGAATTTAATATAGATGCACGCGTAACGTCTATTTGTCGAGGTCCTGTGGTAACACTTTTTGAGATAGTTCCTGCTGCAGGGGTAAAGTTAAGTCGTATAGTTGATCTTTCGGATAATATTTCTTTTAGACTCGCTGCACCGAGCATTAGAATAGTTGCACCTATTCCTGGGAAAGAAGCTGTGGGAATAGAAGTCCCAAATGTAGGGAGAGAGATTGTTACGCTTTCTGAGTTGGTGTCTCATAAAATGTTTTTTAGCAAAGAAACTGCACTACCCACTGTTCTTGGGAAGGATATTCAAGGTAATGTTCAAATTGTTGATCTTGTTAAAACTCCTCATTTACTTATAGCAGGAGCAACAGGAAGTGGAAAGTCAGTATGTGTAAATGCAATTATTTGTTCTTTGCTTTTTAGATGCCCTCCAGACCAATTAAAACTCCTCCTCATAGACCCTAAAATTGTTGAGCTGAGTTTTTATAATGATATACCTCATCTTCTTACTCCTGTAATTAGTACGCCAGAGAAGTCATTAAAAGCACTTAAGTGGTGCGTGAAAGAAATGGAGAAACGATACCATTTACTTGAATCCTATGGAGTTCGTGAAATACGCAGTTATAATCAAAAAACTTCTGAGGAGAAAATACATGCATCTGCACATATGCCATATATTGTTATTGTAATTGATGAGTTTGCCGATCTTATGACGGTATGTGGAAAAGAAATAGAATCTCTTGTTTCTCGCCTTGCAGCAAAATCGCGTGCGGTAGGAATACATCTTGTTATTGCTACACAACGACCATCAACTGATGTTATTACTGGTCTTATTAAGGCAAACATTCCATCAAGAATTGCTTTTATGGTTACAAGTAAAACTGATTCTAGAATCATACTTGATATGAATGGTGCTGATAAGCTTTTGGGAAAAGGTGATATGCTTTTTTCTTCTGCGAGTGAGCCCTTTCCATCTCGTATACAGGGGGCTTTTTTATCGGAAGAAGAAGTAGAAAAAGTTGTATGTCATGTAAAAGAGGTAGGCGGAGATCCTGATTATATTGATGAAGAAGAAATATTTCCTAGTGATACAAATGCCACCGATATGAGTGCTATTAATGATGACCCTCTTTGGAAAGATGCGGTAGAAGAAGTATGTACAACAGGGAGAGCATCAGCTTCTCACTTACAGCGAAGGTTTAAAGTTGGGTATAATCGAGCAGCGCGAATGATAGATGAAATGGAACATCAAGGTATTATAAGCTCTCCTCAGGGAAGTGGAAAGAGAGAAGTTTTATTACCTAGCTATTAGGATGTGTGTTATAGTAAACTGTGTTTTTTATAATTATAGAATTAATATTAAATAGAAAAAAAAAAGACAGTAATGTGATATAATTATAAAGATGAGGAACTTTCCTTTTAATCTTGATAATATAAGAAATATTATCAAACAGTATCCAACACCATTTTATATATATGATGAAAAAGCTATATGTGATAATGCTCAGAAATTATACAGTGCTTTTAGCTGGGCAAAAAACTTTAAGAACTACTTTGCTGTAAAGGCGACACCAACACCAATGCTTCTTTCCATTTTGCGAGAGCAGGGGATGGGGTTTGATTGTAGCTCATATACAGAATTATTAATGGTTGAGAATCTCGGAGTGAGGGGTGATGAGATAATGTTTACTTCTAATAACACCCCCAAAAAAGATATGCAGAAAGCTTTTGATATGAAAGCCATTATTAACCTTGATGATATAACTCATATCAATTTTTTAAAGAACTTTTTCGGAATACCACCCCTTCTTTGTATGAGATATAATCCGGGGTCGTTAAAGAAAGGCAACATAATTATTGGTCACCCTGAAGATGCAAAGTATGGATTTACCACTGAACAAATATTTGAAGGATATCAAAAAGCAAAGAGCTTGGGTGTAGAACGGTTTGGGCTCCACACAATGGTTGCTTCAAATGAGCTTGTAGAAGAATATTTTATTGAGACGGCGGTCTTGCTTTTTAATCTTTGCGTTCAAATAAAAAACAAGCTTAATATATCAATACAGTTTGTAAACCTTGGTGGAGGTATTGGCATACCATATAAGCCAACGGACAAACCAGTTGATTATCTAATCATATCAGAGGGCATAAAAAAGGCATACGAAAAGATAATAATTCCATCAGGGCTTGATGGATTAGAAATTGTAATGGAGAATGGAAGAGTTATTACAGGTCCCTATGGCTACTTGGTGAGCACTGTACAGCATATTAAAGAAACATATAAGAAATATGTAGGGCTTGATGCTAATATGTCTGACCTCATGCGACCTGGTATATATGGAGCATATCACCATATAAGTGTGCTTGGAAAGGAACACAATACTATAAAAAAAGTGTATGATATTACAGGTAGCCTTTGTGAAAATAATGATAAGTTTGCCATAGATAGAGAAATGCCTCTTATGTCTATTGGTGATATAGTGGTTATTTGTGATAGTGGTGCGCATGGACACGCAATGGGTTTTAATTATAATGGCAAACTTCGTTCGGCAGAGTTGCTTTTAAAAAAAGATGGTGAGGTGCTTCTTATGAGAAGAGCACAAACACCTGAAGATTATTTTTCTATGGTGGTGTGGAAATGAAAACAATTACAATTATTCCTGCTATTGATATTAGCAATAAGAAATGTATACGTCTTCAACAAGGCGATTTTTCTTCTAAGAAAGAATACCCGGCCGATCCAATACGGCTTATAAAGTATTATGCAGATTGTGGAGCATCACGAATCCATATAGTAGATATAGATGCTGCTTTATCTCAAGGGAATAATCGTGAGATGATTGCGAGCATGTGTGCCGCACTTTGTAGCTATAAATGTGTAATAGAAGTGGGTGGTGGTGTAAGAAAGGAAAGTGATGTAACGGCACTTTTAGATATTGGAGTTCATAGAATAAATCTAGGTACTGTGCTTATCAATAATTTTTTTGAGGTTCAATATTGGACTCATAAATATGGGAAAGTATTTACCGCGTCTATTGATGCAAAAAACGACATGCTTCGAATTGCTGGGTGGATGGAAGATAGTAAGATTTCTGTAGAACAGTTTTTACATCAGATTAGAAAAATTGCTTTTTGCTGCATTAATTATACAGATATAAAAAGAGATGGGATGATGGAAGGTGCTAATATTGATAAAGCTAATAGTATTGCAAAGGTGGCTCATGTTCCCGTGGTTATTTCGGGAGGAATAGGGTCTGAAGAGAATATTGAAACAATTGTAAAAGAAAGCGATCAAAATATTGTTGGCATGATTATTGGAAGAGTATTGCTTGATGGAAAAGTTCATATAGAAGGGTTATTAAAAAAACATCCAGGTGTGTCTGGCATGGATTGGTAATTGTGTTGACTTCTCTTGTAGTTGTTTATAAGGAAAGGGTAATATATGCTTGTCTTGTAAATGAGAAAGCGTATTCAAAATCGCTAGAGAATAAAGAGCTTTGGGGGTTGCATCCGAAAACACATAAGATTCTTTTGGTAAAGCCTCGCATTGTTATTACAGGTATAAAAAAAGAAAAGGAATGGTATGTTGCTCAAGCAAAAAACAACCCTTTACAACAAAAAAGAACTGTACAAAAAAACAAACCTGTAAAACTGCCACTGGTCAAGCAACAAAAAAAAACAGTTCACTCGTATAACAATTTAGATTTTTTACAAACACTTTTTGATATTATTGTAGAAAAGAAAAAAACACTCTGTAAAGATTCGTATACAAGTTATTTATTTGAATCTGGTTCTGATAAGATAAAAAAGAAGTTAGGGGAAGAAGCTGTAGAAATACTGCTTGCGAAAACAAAAAAGAATATACTTAGTGAAAGTGCAGATTTTCTTTATCATTTATTAGTGTTTTTTGCTCAACATGATATATCGATTAGAGATTGTGTGAAAGTGTTAGAACAAAGGCATACCACCCATTAGAAGCATAGTACATGTTTGTAGTAAATAGATTAATATGAAAAATCCCATGTGTGTTAACACACATGGGATAAGAGTAGTATTATGCAGTTACTCTTCTACTTCTATGGGTATGAGCTTAGGTCTTTGCTCTTCCTTTTTTGGCAGAGTAAGAGTAAGGACTCCATTTTTCATTTTTGCATTCATTTTTGACACATCTACATTGTCAGGAGTGCAAAATGTAAAAGAATATGTTCTTTCGTTATATTCTCTCTCTTTTTTCTCTTCTTTTTTTGTACTGATAGAAAGAATATTGTCTCTTAATTCAATTGCAAGATTGTCTCTTTCAATTCCGGGGACATCTATATTTATTGTATAAGAGTTGTCATTTACTTCTACCTTGGGAGTAGAGCTACAATAAAATGTTTCTCCAACGTCATTTAAGCAATGGGGAAAATTATATTTCCTTGTGTGTAATGCTGAAAATAATGAATCAAAAACTGAAACTAAATTGTTCATAATAAACCTCCTAAAATGTTTTATTTTTCATTCACTATTATTATGCAATTATCGTGCCAAAATTGATGTTTTTATAAAAAAAATAATGTAAAATGTTGTAATACAACGTTTTACAAAGAAAGGTGTTTTTTATTTATAAAAATAAATGGTAGCAATATGGATGTTTGAGTATTTTTGAAACATATTTTTTTTTGTAATAGGTTGTATTGTGTTATTTTAACACAGTGGGCTCTTTATACTGTTGCTATATGTGTCGTTTTGATATATTTAATATATTAGGTGTAGTATGAAGGCGTTTTATGGGGAATTTCAAGATGCTATATAAACCACAAAACATACTTCATACTACGGAGCATATGAAAGTAAAAAGAGGTTATATGTTTATAACCTCTTTTTTATCTTTCTCTGATAGGGGGGTAAGGACATCGGGATGAAGTTCTATAGCTGACACAGTTTCAGGATCGTTAGATTGCGATTCTGAGCTAGGGTTGTCTTTTTTAGATTTTGTCTTTTGAGGAAAAAAATCTATATGTTCAGCAACAATTTTGATGTTTTGATGAGGATTGTTTTCTTCATCTTTCCATCGTTCTTGTTTGAGCTTTCCAACTACACGGATACCACTCCCTTTTTTGAGATATTTTGCGCAGTTTTCCGCTGTATTACCCCACGCATCAATATTAAAAAAATATGTTTCATGTACAGTTTCTCCGTTTTTCTTGTAAAAACGGTTGTTTGCAATTCTTAAACTACACACATTACTCTTTGTATTTTCGAGATGTATGAGTTTAGGGTCCTGTACAAGATGACCTTCCACTAAAATGGAATTAAGATTATTCATGTTTCCTCCTTATAAAAAACAACTTCTGTATATACGTACATTTCCTAAGCTAATTTTGCTTTAATATTTTATATATTTATTGCAATAAAATTACACATTATTTATGTGTTTTTTCATATATAATAAATTCTGTATGTATACTCTTTAACACGGTTTTGATTGAAAAATTGTATACTATTTTTATGAATAGTATATATTGTCTAAATATTGTGGTAAGAGATTATGAATGCGATTCTCAAGGCATTGTAAATAATGCTGTATATAATAATTATTTTGAGCATGCAAGAAATGTAGTTATCCTTAGGGAAGGATATACGCTTAATACATTGTTTCAGCATAAGCAGGTACCAGTTGTAACGCGATCTACTGTGGATTATACATATCCGCTTAGAAGTGGCAATGTATGTAATGTTATTACTTCTTATGAAAAAAAAGGATCATATAAAATTCTTTTTCATCAATCTATTGTGAAAATATGTGATACACCTTTTGAAGAGAATAATAAAAATATTATAGCAAGTGATGTATTAAAAGATGCTAATATAGCACAAAAAAAGTATAAAGAAGAAAAAATATGCGCAAAGGCGGTATTTACTATAGCTATTGTGTGGAATCAAAAGCCATTACAAGTAAAAGATACTATTTTTGCAAAGATGCTTAAGAATTAGCAACTAAGAGTTAGAAAATAGTAATAATTAAATACAGCAGTGGCAAGTGGATTTGGTATAGACGTACATTGGGAAGCTCCTGATGAGGTACGGGTAGAAAATACAATAGGATTACAAAGTGCTGCTGGAACTCCGTCAAGTGGACCTATTATGATAGATTTATATGAAAATCCATCAAAGTAATAGGAGTGAGTGGCAACTACAAAATCTGATGGAGGGATAGATATAGCTTGGAATGGGGATACTTCTCTAAAAGATCCAGGAGTAAATGAGGCAGGGGAGAGTGCAGACATAATGATACAGAATTTTATAGTGAAGTATACAGAAAATGGAGGGGTGGTATGAGAGAAAGAAGTAAAAGTACTAGATATTAATACGCCTCCTAAAAATATAACGCTACAATTTTATCATGATGGAATTAAGGGAGGAAAAGTTATACGATAAATATGGGTGGAAGTATACCTGTACGGGTAAAGAAGCAGGTAGAAGTGGATACTTTAATTATAAACGAGAGGCTCTCTCTTAATAAATACAAAGTCTTATATTTGTACTTATAGCGACGCTAGGCATAGGACTAGTTTGCTGTAAAAACAAGATGGCGGAGAAGAGCAGCAGTAAGAGCACTATGGGGTACATATTATAGACTGGAAAAGCTCACATAGTGGTGATAGATACGATGGGAGTCTGTGATCATGAGAATATAATGGAAAGGGGCAATTGGGAGATGTCATTACAACAGAGAGAAATATATCTGGACAAATTAAGGCAAAGAAATAACATAAAGTTCTCCCAAGAAGTACATGAGAGCCTCTTTTAGATGCATTAATGTTTGCTTTTGTCATGGGAATTGCCACATTGGCATGAGTGACCGCACCCGCATGTTTCGTTGGATTCCTCAGGGGGGTAAGCACTAATAGACTGAAGAGTTATGGAGAAATACAGATCTAATCCTGCGAGAGGATGGTTCGCATCTACTGTTATTGAATTTTCTTGTACTTCTGTAATAATAGCTTTTATATTTTTGTTTATAGTGATGGTGTTTCCTTTTTCTGGAATGAATTTTTGCGGAAGAGAACTTTTAGGTATTTCTTTTACCAAGTCTTGTTTATATTCTCCATATGCCTTATATGAGGGAATGACAAATTCTTTTGATTCACCTTCTTTCATTTCTTGTATATTTTCTTCAAGTCCTATGATTGCATCGCCTGTCCCTATGCAAAAGACATATGGTCCGCTTGTATCAGAATTACCAAGAATATCTCCATTTGAGTTTTTAAAAGTATATAGAATAGTTACGTATTTATTTTTATAGTTATTTTCTGGAGTTATTCTCATTATATTATAGTATAATAAAATTGTTAAAAAGAATAACTATTCTTTTTAAGATATATTATGAAGAAAAAATGTTTATATATACTCCAAGGGATTTTTATAATAATATTATTTTCATCGTGTGTCACAAATAAAGAAAAATCACGGGAACTATCGAAAGTTATAAAAAGATATACTTCTTTTGAATTTTCAATTGGTTTTTTATATCCTGTAGAATGGAATGTTTTTGAATCTGATACGCATATAAAAATTTCTAATGAAAAAGATTTATTGACCCTTCCCGAAGACCTCAAGGTTGTTACGGCAAAAGCTTTTTTAGGGAATCTTTATATATCTGATGTTAGTGAATTGCGACAATTATTCTTGATGCAGGTAAGAATTTCTTCTAAAAACGTAATAATACCGCAGAAAAAATTTATCGAAATAAGAAAAATGCCCTTGCTAAAGGATGTTGTTTCTAGTGAACAATTTACTACATTTGTTACCTTATATCGTACTACTACCTTTACAGAAGGATTAGATGAGGCACGCGTTTTTATTTTTGATAAAAACACAACGGGAATTGTGTATTCTTATGTGAAAAAAGTACAAGATAAGAATATGGTTTTCTTAAAAACTATTTTTCTACGTTCTATAAATCAAGAATATGTTGCAGTATATTCTGCAGACTATAATACTGGGGTTGCTCAAGCAGATGTGATAGTAGAACTTATAGATAGCACATTGTTTTTTAATAGGACAAAAGACATGATGCTTTCGTTAGAACCTTTATCTGGTGTTAAGAATATCCTAATACAGTAGAAGTTGACTACACAAAATATATATATTCAATATATAATGTAATATACTGCGTGTTAAACGCAAATTAAAAAATATAAAAGGAGTGTGTATGGCAAAATCACATAGAGGAAAGCCTCTTCGGAAAGAAGGATTTGTAAGAGGAGAATGTCCTATTACGGGTCGTACTGGAGTAAAACTTGTATATGAGTATAAGAACGAAGCAGGCGAAACTGTAAAAATATCGAAATCAGCACATGCCAAAATGAAGAATCTCAAAAGAATATCTGAGCGAAAAGAAAAGGCAGAAACGATAAAGAAGAATATAGAAGCAAATAAAGATACTGAAAAAGAATCTGTTAAAGAAGAAATTATTGAAGCAAGTAAAGACAACGAGGGTTCTTCCAAAAACGATATAACGCAAGAACAAGAGAGCGTTACTACATAATATATATAGTATATATTTTCATGTGTAATATTTTATTGCTATGGAACAAGAACAATTATATGCAATAATAAAAGTATTGCGAACAGATATAATAACTCATAGGGGGTATCTTTGACGAAGATGCTTTACGTAAAGAAATAGAAACCCTTGAAACAGAATCTCAAAAACAAAATTTTTGGAATGATAGAGAAAAGTCAGAGCACACTCTTTCTACTTTAAGTAAGAAAAAGCAATGGTTACAAAACTGGATAGATATTGAACAAAGAATAGAAGATGCTTTTGTTATGTTTCAACTTGCACACGAAGAACGAGATATAGAAACTTTTCTTCATCTTGAAAACGAATATCATAATATAAAAAAAGACTTTGAGGTTTTAAAAACTCGTGCATTGCTGAATGGGAAATATGATTCTAAAGGATCTTTTTTAACTATACACACAGGTGCAGGCGGAACAGAATCCTGTGATTGGGTACAAATGCTTTTGCGCATGTATGTAAGATGGTGCGATAAGAGACGGTTTAAAGTAACAGAATTAGATTTGCAACACGCAGAGGGGGGTGTCAAATCTGTATCGCTACAAGTGGATGGCGATTTTGCATATGGATATTTATATGCTGAAATTGGAGTGCATAGGCTTGTACGAATATCTCCTTTTGATAGTAGTGGAAGAAGGCATACAACATTTGCATCGGTTCATGCTTCTCCTATAATTGATGATGATATAGAAATAGAAATAAAACAAGAAGATATTCGTATAGATACATATCGGTCAAGTGGTGCAGGTGGACAGCATGTAAACAAGACAGACTCTGCGGTAAGGGTTACGCATATAAAAACAGGGCTTGTTGTGCAATGTCAAAATGAACGATCACAATATAAAAATAAAAATACAGCATTAAAAATGCTAACAGGAAAACTATATCAGTTTTACCAGATACAGAGAAAAGACGTACAAAAGCAACAAACTCAAGAAAAAAAAGACATAGCGTGGGGAAGTCAAATTCGTTCGTATGTATTTCATCCGTACAACATGGTGAAAGATCACCGTACAGGGATAGAAATGACCAATGTACAAGCGGTTATGAATGGGGATATAGACCAGTTCATAAATGAGTATTTACAAAAAAGAGCATATTCATGATATTACACAGCAGATATATTTTTAACAAACAAAAAAAATATAGAATTTATGGTGTGCACATATTCATTGTAGCCTTAGTTGCTATATATATGAATACAACGTTAGGAGTAGGATATGCACAAGAAGCAAACTCGTCATCTTCTGATACATCTTCTGATACATCATCAAAGTTTTTTGATACTTGGAGGGTTGCACTTGTTGGGGTACAGATTGATGATTTTGATAATTTATCTCCAGAGCAACAGCATGCGGTATTTACATTTATTTCACTTTTGCGAGTAATACTTAAGCAGGCAGACACACGACATCTTTCTACATATGAGTATTATCTTGCAAGAGAATTTATTAAAACAGCTACACTGGAGTCATTGAGAGAAAAACTTGAAAATATAAGAATTAAACTTGATATTGATGCTCTTAGTAGCGAAAAAAAAGAAACATGGATAAAGAGATTTAATGCAAGAAAAGAAGTACGTAAAGTACAAAAAAATATTAAGAAAATTTCTAAAATAAAAGTCACTGATGTTCCTCTTGATAATATATTAGATGTCAGATATATAGAGCAATCGGAATACACAACAATTCCACTTACTCCAGATTTTAGAATGCTTGCAAATGCTCTTAATGCTCAACAAATATTTTATTTCACACTTAATATGGTTGCTGAATATATGGTGATAACAGTATATTCGTATAATATTATTCTTGATGCAAGTGTTGAAGTTATGAAGACTACAGTTGATCCTACAAATATACAAGCTATACAAAACAGCATGTCTAACACGGTACAGGCTGCGGTGCTTGGTTATCCAGTGGGAGCACTTACAATTCGTACAGTTACTATATCTCAAGACGGCGAAGAAATAGTACTTAATGATGCATCTATTATTTTAGACGGAGAGCTTGTTGGGTTTGGCGAAGTACAAATAAATAATTTGTGGGTTGGTGTACATTCAATTATAGTGTTATATAATGACCAACAAAGAACACTGACTATGTCTCTCCTAAAAGATGAGAAAGCAATGCGTACAGTGATTTTTGATAGTAAATTGGATCAAACGATTACCATAAATACTAACCCTAGTGATGCAAAAGTGTATATCAACTCAGAATGGGTAGGAAATACTCCTCTAGTATTGGTCCGTACATTAAAAACGAAACAATTAGAAATAAAATATGTTGGATATATTACTGCTCGAATATCGCTTACAAGGAATACTCCTGCTATTATTAAAATACCACTTATTCTAACAAATGCAATTCCTCTTAAACGAAGACTAAAGAAGA
Organism: Spirochaetia bacterium; assembly: GCA_965216965.1. GTDB lineage: Bacteria > Spirochaetota > Spirochaetia > WTKD01 > CBDAKK01. The sequence goes on from CBDCGX010000022.1 coordinate 88,512, forward strand.
GTAGAGATCAGTTTTATACAGCATTTTCAATTTTTGCAGTTTCATTAGCACTTCCTGTAGTTCTCAATGGATTTTATCTTAGTGAGACGGCTGCACTTTTGGCATTTAAAAAGGGTTCTAGGATAACATCAGGAGAATTTACAAAAGCATCTACAAAAAGAGATGCGTTATACTATTCTTATATAGGCACAGCTGTGCTTTCGGGTGCACTGAGTATATATGCATTTGTAGAATTATCACGATATTTAAAAGTGGCAAGTGAATATCATGAGAGGTAAGTTGTATGGGATTATTGAATAAAATTACAGGCTTCTTTAGAAGCAAGGAAGCTAAAGAAAATATAAACGATTTTGAAGATATTCTTCTAGAATCTGGATTATCTCCTTCTCTTTGTTCAAATGTTCTTCAACAACTCAATTCAAAGGCGGGAAGAGCGCAGGATATGAATAAAATAATACGTCTTCTTACTGATATTCTAAAGCCGTGGACACAAGAATACATTCTTCCTGTTCCCGAGGAAAACAATACTATTGTATATGTTTTTGTCGGGGTAAATGGAGTGGGAAAAACCACGAGTATTGCAAAAGTAGCGTATTGGCTTATTTCTGAACATAAAATAGACAAGAACTCCATTACAATAGCAGCAGGTGATACGTTTAGAGCAGCTGCTGAACTTCAAATAAGGGAACACGCACGACAGTTAGGCATACATTGTATAAGTCATCAGCATGGTGCTGATCCCGCAGCAGTTATTTTTGATGCAATATCTCATGCAAAAAACAAGGGACATAGTTGTGTGCTAGCAGATACTGCAGGACGAATGAATACCCGAAAAGATCTTATTGCTCAGTTGCAGAAAATATATAAAATAGCTCAAAGGAATGGTGAAGAAAAAAATATAGTAGTGCTTATGGTTGTAGACGGAAATAGCGGACTTAATACTATAAATCAAGTGAGAGATTTTAAAGAAGCAATACATATTGATAGCATTATTCTTTCAAAATATGACGGGAGTACTCGCGGTGGGGTTATTATGAGTATTGCAAATAGTTGCAATGTGCCATGTTCTTTTCTGGGCGTGGGAGAGCAATGTGCTGATTTAAGAGTATTTAAAAGCGATGAGTATCTTAAAGAATTTCTCATAGGGTAGTAATTGCATTGTTATATTGTTGTGAAGTAATAAGCTTATGATAAGAAAAAAAACATCTTTTATTTTTTATATCATCGCAATGGTCGGTATTATTACTTTGCATGCTCAAGACGGTGCGTACCTTAACTCTTATACTAAATTGTATCCTAATAGCATTCCTAATGCCGCACCTACATCTGATGATATATATAGCACTCCAAAAGATATAGCGGTATTTGTATCACTTAAAAGCATTGGTGCAAGAGTTATATATCCTTCTGATGGAACAGAATATCTTGAAACAGAATTATATGGAGTAAGAGGGCGGCTTTTTCTTCGGGTTGTAGAGAGTTTTTTGTATTCAATACGAGATGTTAGGTTTATGCCGTATAAAGTAGATAATCTGCCTACAAACCTTCTCAAGCGAGCACAGGGATATATGCGTGAAAAAAAGACGGATGTGCTTATAAGTGAGAAAATAAAACAAGATAGCAAAAAAAATGACGAAAAAAATAGTATTGCACAGGGAGATAAACAAAAAGAAAACTCTGCTCCTGTAAATAAACTTTCAGTTATAGAATATGTAGATGGACAATACAGCGTTCCTAGACAATATGATGAAAGTAATAGTTTTTCTTTTGTTTTAGATATTATAGTGATTAAAAAGTCTAAAAGAAATAGCCTTGAGCGATACATACATGGAAAAAAATCGTATACAGAGACATATAGATACACTACAAAAGGGGCTTTGCGAACACTTGTTCGGAAGTATTCAAATGGAACATTAGAACAGTTTTTATATTATTTTACAGGAGGCGGACTTGAAGAAGTATTTCATCAGGAACGCGATGGGAAATCGTACAAACAGCGGTTTACTACTAGTGGCGAGCTAAGACAACAAGAAGAATTTGATGATAAAGACGCTGTTATATATAACCTTACAAATGACTTTGATGAACAAGGGCTTATTAAGAAAAAAAATATTGTAGATTTCAAAAAGAAGGAAAGAATTATTACATACTATATAGATGGGAGAGAAGCCAGGGTTGAAAGATACATCATTAAAAGAAAAGATGAGAGCACAGAACAGATATTGATTGAAATATTACAATATAATTATAATGCTGATTCTCGTTTATCCAAAAAAGAAAGCAAAGGCGTATCAAATAAAAAAATATTAAAAAGCGTTTTTGATAAAGATGGAGCTCTTATAAAGACACAAGAGTTTATAGATGGGAAAATTTCTATAGAAATAGAGGAGAAAGGTAATAAGAAGAATATAAAGACATTTTTTTTGGATGAAATTCCTGTTATTCGAGTCTATTATAATGGAGAATACAAAGAAAAAGAAGAAGTTATCAATAATGGAAAGATAGTGGAAACGAGAGAGTAAATCATAATGTGGTTGTTTACGCTTATACGACATTCTATATTAAGTAGAAAAAGGAAAAACATTTCGATTGGTATTGCTATTATTGGAATTACTGTTGGAGTTGTTAGTCTTGTTTCTGTTGTGGGCATTATGAATGGAATGCAGGGGCTACTCATGCGCATGCTTGTAAGAGTAGAAGCATATGATTATAAAGGGAATATAACCAGCCCACAAACATATAGAGAGATTCAGTCTGTCAAAGAAAAATTAGAAAAAATTCAAAACGTAAATATAGTATCTCCATTTATAGATGAATTCTCCATTATACAGATACAAAGAAGAAAAACGATCAAAAATACAGTATTACAGATAAGAGCAATAGAGAAAGAAGTAATGGCAACTGATGGAATGCTCTTAGATGCGTTACAAATAAAAAACACAGGTAATCTTTTTCCTCAGCCTAATAGTATTATTGTTGGGTGGTACTTTGCAGCAAAGGAAGGACTCCAAAAAGGAGATACTATTACTATTGTCTTTCCGGGAGAAGGGGAGGGGTTTATTCCTATAAGACAGAAGTTTGTTATATCGGAGTTGTTTTCTACAGGATTTTATTATGATTCTCAGTGGGCATTTATTTCTCTTGAAGATTATAGTACTATAATTGCAAAGGCACAAAAGAAAAAAAAATCGCAATTATCGGGAGTCCAGTATGGAGTAAGAATTAACAAACAGGAAGGGTTTTTGGGGATGCCTTTTACGAAGCACACAGAAGAACAGATGAAAGATGTGCTTGATACTATACAATCATGGAAAGAAAATAATAGTACTTTTTATTTTGCTCTTAAAACTGAGAAGACAGTGCTCGTACTGCTTGCTGCAGTTATTTTTGGTATTATTATGCTTCACTTTAGATTCTTGATGATTCGCAGGATTCGTGGGAAGAAAGATGACATTGTCGCACTTAGAACGATGGGTGTTTCTCCAAAGAAAATACAAGGATGGTTTTTTGGTGAGACTATTTTTGTGGGGATTGTAGGAATAACTGTAGGGATTATAATAGGAGTAATAATTGTGTATTATTATGGGGCTGTTTTATATTTTATTGAGAATACTTTTAAAATCAATGTAGATATATCTGGGAGTGGAAGTGGTGTAATAAGTGGACAAGAGTTGTTTATAATAGTTGCATTTGTATGGATCATACTCATAGGCACGGTGTTAACTGTTCTAAAAAGGATACATTCAATAGCTCCCATGGAGGTTGTTCGATATGGCTAGTGAAAAAGAAGTGGCAATATATATAAAAGATGTATATAAGACATATGGCAAGGGAAATAATATTATTTCTGTATTAAGCAATGTCTCTGTAATTGTAGAGAAAGGAACTACAATTGTAGTTACAGGAGAAAGTGGAAGTGGTAAAACAACACTTTTGAGTATTGTTTCTGGGCTTGATAACATTGATAGTGGGGTTATACAAATTGGTGATTTTACTGTTTCTCAGGCGACGGAAAGAGAACGTTCTTTTTTTCGGCTTAAAAACATTGGTTTTGTATTTCAATATCATTATTTGCTCGAAGACTTTAATGCTTTAGAAAATGTTATGCTTCCTTTGCAAATGTTAGGGTACAAAAAACAAGAGGCGATGGATAAAGCAGAAGAAATACTTATGAAAATAGGATTGTGGGAAAGAGCATTTCATCATCCTTCTCAGCTTTCTGGTGGAGAATGCCAAAGAACGGCGATTGCACGAGCATTAGTACATAGACCTAATGTTATCTTTGCCGACGAGCCAACAGGTGCTCTTGATACAAAAAATTCTGAAAATATTAGAACTATGCTTAGTACTCTCGCAAAAGAATATGGCACCACTCTTTTTATTGCGACTCATGATGAAGATTTCTTATATATTGCAGATATTCATTATCATTTACAAGATGGCATTATACAAAAAGGAAAAAGAGTGTGAAATATTCATTTTTTTCAAGAATATGGAATGGTAAAAGATCATTTCGGTTTTTGCAAGTGAGCGTTATGACAATAGCTATAGTCCCATTGGTTCTTGTTCAGCAAGTTACAAAAAACATGATAGAAAGCATAACATATAAAATTATAGAAACTGATACCACGCATGTACGACTGCACTATCTACAGAGAATAGGTACAGGAAAAGAGGGGGGAATAAATAGAAAAAGAGTGGAAAAAAGACTAAATGAATTTAATAAGGAATTTAAAGAACCGCCAATTATATCTATATATCACGAGGTTCGTGGTGGAGGTATTATGAGAAAAGGGTACTCAAGAATTGGCGTGAGTATTAGGGGAATGACACGCGATGCACTTTCTGACCCTTCTTTTTCTCAATATATAGACCTTGTTCAAGGCACGCTTTCTTTTTCTTCGGAGAAAGATATCTTATTGGGAGAATCGGTAGCACGCGAGCTTGGAGTAACTGTTGGAGAAACAGTATTGCTTTTAACTATACGATCAGATAAGAAAAAATCATTTCCAAAAATATCATCGGGGGTTGTGAAAGGTATTTTCACAACAGGATACGAAGAACTTGATAAAATATGGGTGCTTATGCCATTTGAGCGAGCTAAAAAGGTTATTAGTATTTCTGATCAGCAGTGGTTTACTAATTTGAGAGTAAATGACCCATTTATTTTTAAGAATTCAATTGCTAAACGAAGTAAGGTTAAAAGAAACAGGGGCAAAAAAATCCTTGAAGGGATAAAGGGAACTCTTTTTAATTATGGAAGAGTTCAATCGTGGTATGAAGCAGACTATGGTCAATATACATTGTTTTTTGAGACACAAATTTTACTTAGTATTGTTATGCTTATAGCTGTTATTCTTGCTGCGATAACGCTTTCGTCTACCATGGGCATGAGGGTTATAGATTTAGAAATGGATATTGCAGTAATAAAATCTATAGGAGCTGATCCCAAAGCCTTAGAAAGACAACTCTTTTTTCAAGGGTTATACTATGGACTTATAAGTGCTTCTTTGGGCATTTCTATTGGGATAGGGCTTTCATATTCTGTAAATACTATTATTGCAATATTTGATTTTGTAATAAATATGATACGAGGAATTTTTAACGCGACTAATACGGTTTCGGTGTTTAATCCCCATTTGTATTTAAAAGAGATACCTTTCCGTATTTATTATATGGATATTTTACAAATAAGTATCCTTGTAGTACTTCTTTCTATATGTGCAGCATATTTTCCTGTACGAAGACTAAGAAGTATTCCGTCGTTAAAAATTATACGTTCTCACTAGCTGTAATATTAATTTAAAATTATTATTTTTATATGAAATTATGTTATACTATAATAAATTTATATTAAGGAATAGTTGTGGCAGAAAAAATACAAATAGAAGCAATACATTATCATCTTAGTGATTCAACAAAAACATTCATAAGAGGAGAACTTTCAAAACTTAGTTATTTAGATAACTATATTGTAGATGGAATATTGAGAGTTGTTCGTGAAAAGCACTCGTATAGAGTAACAATAGATTTACATTTTAATTTTGGAAAAAGGATCCATCTCCATACCGATAATAATAAATTATATTCTGCGATAGAAGATCTTATGCATATAGCAAAAAATTGTGCAGAAGAAAAAAAGAAACTTAAAGATTATCATAAGCATCATAGCCATAACACTCGTCACACAGAAAATAATATTGTCGAATAATGTGCATACAATAAGATAATACTTTAAATATACATTATTAAGATGTCTTTCTTATATAACGATATTGCACTCTATACAAACTATCTCAAACAACAGAGGAAAACATGCAATCTTATAGGTCCTAATGAGAATATTGAAGAACACATAGAAGACTGCCTTGCACCTATAAATATATTTGCACAGAAAGCACTATCATTTCATGATTCTGTGTGTTGTGTCGATTTAGGAACGGGTGCGGGATTACCCGGAATTCCACTAGCACTTGCTATTGCTTTGCGTGGCATTGCATGTAATTGGTTGCTATTAGAACGAAGACAAAAAAAGGCACAGTTTGTAAAAGATGCATGCAATATATTACAAACCTCTGCTCATGTAAGGAAACATCTTTCTCTTACAGTGGTAAACGAAGATTTACAACAATGGAAGCCCAAACGCAAGATACATATTGTAACTGCAAGAGCCTTTAAACCACTTACAAAAAAAATACTTTTACAAATAAAAAGAATAGCCCCTCATGCAACACTATTGTTATATAAAGGGAAAAGGATTTCAATAGATGAGGAGCTTTCTTATGTAAGAGCTATATTGTCTGTAAAAGAAATAATTCCACTCATACATCCCAAACATAAAGAACGTCATCTTATAATAGCTCAATTCCTTAGCGAGTAAGATATTTATTAGGAGTGCTGTCTATTCGCTTTCTTTTTTTGTTTAGTTCTTCTTCAAGCTGTTGTTTTTTGTTATACGATTCCTTATTAAGAGTATCTTCTTTAAAGGTTTTAAGCGATGCAAGTATAGAGAGCACTTGCTCTATTTCTTTTCTTTGAGTAGTGTCGGGTACTCTTTTTAAAAAAGTTTTATAGTCCTGTTCGGCTGCAGTATAATCTTTTTTATTAAGCTCTACATTTGCTTTATTAAGATATACATCGGTGTATGTATCATCAAATGTAATTACTTCAGAAAAGTATCGTAAAGCATCGGTGTATTTCTCTTGTATTGAATAAATGACTCCTATATTGTATTTTATATCGGCTATATTTGAGTTTGGCAATGCAAGTGCTGTGGAATATTCATTTAACGCTTCTTCATATTCTCCACTTTTTTGCAGAGCATACGCGAGTTCTTGGCGGTATATTGCTATTCCTTTATTAGCAGAGACTGCTTGTCTAAAAAAAATTACTGCTTTTTGAGGTTGTTGAGAGTCAAGATAATTATATCCTATAATTCGCCATTGAAGTTCTGAGTTTTGCCCATATAGAATCAATAGCGGTAGTGTTAATAAAAACACTACTGTAAACAGAAATGCCTTTATGTTTTTTATAAAAAATATATTTTTCATGTTTTTATTATATCGTCTACTATGATAGATTATTCTACTTCTTTTTAGCTAATTATATTATAACGTCTTCAAACCTTTCATGTCATATTTGTTATAATAGTATTGTGATAGTGAAAATTGGCATTGACACAATGGGTTTTTATATTCCTCCCATAAAAGTACAGGTCTCAGATATTATTGCAAACCGTATTCAGGTTCTTCCTCATATGTCAGAAAGACTTCATAGTGCGGTAAAAACAACTGGTCAGGTGTTTATGCGTCTCACGCAAAGATGGCAGGACTCTGTGTGTATTGCAGCGGAATCCATGCTTGATATGACAAAACATATACCTTCTTTTGAAAAAGTTCGCATGATAATATCTGCAACAGAAACAGCTATAGATGCTTCAAAGCCAATATCTGCATTTCTAGTAGGCATACTCCATAAAGCGGGGATAACGATTCCTCCGCATCTTACTAATTATCAGACTCAACACGCATGTGCAGCAGGCACCATTAGTATATTACAAGCCGCATCAATTATCCAATCATCAAGTGAAGACTCAACCGCAATTATTACTACATCAGATATAGCCCGGTATGAACAAAATACTACAGCAGAAATAACACAAGGAAGTGGTGCTGTTTCTATGTATATAACAAAGAATCCTCGGCTTTTAGAATTGTGTACAAGTAAAGTTGGTCTTTTTTCAGAAGATGTAGATGATTTTTTTAGGCCTATGAATGAGCCTAATGCTCAAGTGAAGGGGCAGTATTCTATGCATTGCTATATAAATGCAGTGGAAAAATCTTTAGAGGACCTTGCACGACAATATTCTCAATCTATTCAAGAAGTTCTTGAAGAAGCAGATTATATTATTTTCCATGTGCCTTTTTTTCATATGCCTTTTATTGTATTGCGTCGAATTTTAATGAAATATCTCAAATATAGCAAGGAGCAATATGATGAGTTTATTGAAAGAAAATACATTACAGATAGTGCTGATATTATTTCTCAAATAGGGAACACTTATACGGCTGCTATTTTCTTTTGTCTTGGATCTGTTTTAGAGAGACATCATAGGCAGAAAATTGATATCAATAATAAGAAAGTGCTCATTTTGTCATATGGTTCTGGGAGTACATCACTTGCTATTAAAGGGAATACTACTCCAAAAAGTTCAGAAGTAGTGGAGAATTGGGGCTTATGGGATCAGGTGAATTATGGAGTGTTAGCATCTATAGATGTTTATGAAGAGTGGGTTCGGTCATATGGTCCTAAACCTATCTCAAGTATAGAATCCAAGGAACATGCTTGTGTTTATTTAAAAGAGATACGACAGGATGGCTATAGAGTATATAATATTATATGAGCGAAATAATATCTCGAAAGAATGCTCATCTAGATATTTGTTTATATAACTCCCGTATAGAAACGGGAAAAACATATCTTAGTGATATACATCTCATTCATCATGCTCTCCCTTCTGTTAATATGTCAGATATAAACACAACGATATCGTTTTTGGGGATGCCTATATGTGCTCCCCTTTTTATATCGTGTATGACAGGTGGTACACAAAAGGGCTATAGTTTTAATACATATTTTGCCGAAGCGGCAGAGGAATGCAAGATTCCACTTGGTATTGGATCAATACGTGCACTTATTGAGAATAAAGATATTATTTCTGAGTTTAAGCTTAAACGCATTGCACCATCGGTTCCTTTTATTGCAAACATAGGAGCAACGCAACTTAAAACAATTTCTTTTTCCGTGCTCAATGATTTTCTTATGGAGATTGAAGCGGATGCTTTAGTATTGCATCTTAATCCTGCACAAGAGTTATGCCAAAAGGGAGGGGAAAGGTCTTTTTCTCATGTATTAGATTACATACAAGAGTATACCCATTATTGCCCTATCCCACTTATTGTAAAAGAAACAGGATGTGGAATGACACCCCATGAAGTCCATACTTTATTAGGTATTGGTATAAGATACGTAGATATTGCTGGAAGCGGTGGTACTAACTGGGCAATGGTAGAATTACTAAGAGAATACGAGTCATCAAGCGAAGAGAACATGTGCGGTTCACATTTATACTCTAGTGTTATGCAATGGGGAAACCCCACAGCACTCATGCTCCTTGCTTTGTGTGGCAGCACGGAATGTGTGCTTTCTTCTGGTGGTATACGAAATGCTCATGATATAGCTGTAAGCCTTGCTCTAGGAGCAAAAGCAGTTGGGATGGCACTTCCCATATTGCACCATGCTAAAAAGGGAAGTAACCATCTTATACGCTACATATACAGTATTATAGAGCAACTTAAACACATAATGCTTCTTTGTAACGTGAGTAGTATTTCTGAAATGAAGAATGTTCAATTATGGATAGATCCCTCTCTTCAACAGAAGCTTGTTTCTTTTTGCAAAGCATGCAATATAAGCGTTCCTAAAAAGTTTACATAAGATTTCTTAGGTTTAGAATTTCTTTACAGAAACAAATGGTGTTATGTTATAGTCCTAAATAAAAATACTTTTAATATTTATATAAAGGCTTAATTCGCCGTAAGAAGCATGAAATGGAATAGCTATAACTGGGATTGAGGGCATCCATTCTACTGTATGTTCATGCTTTGTAATTATTAATGGGGGAGATAGTGCTATTTTAAAGTCTTTAAGTTCTTTTTTAGCATTTTCTACAATGGTATTTAAAAGCTCTTCCATTGTTTTTACAATAACTTTGTTGTTTATATCTTTTACATTTGTTTCTTTTATTGTGAATGTAAGTTTTTTTGCAACCATTTCGTGCATGCTTAATGCAATAAGACCTATAAGATTTCCTGCGATGCCAATAAAACCAGAAACTTCCATAAGAAATCGTGTTTTTTTATCAAAAATATATGGTATTTTTGGAATGATCTGGTCACTACCAACCATAGACTTAAGTGTGCTATCTAGAGCTAAAATAAATGGTTTTATGTATTTTGTATCCATATAAAAAATAATTAAATATTATTAAATATTTTATAAGTTAAAATATTTATCAGTTCATTGCGTATGTTTTACTATCTTTTTAAAATAAAAAAATGGTAATAAATAATACATTCTATGTTATTTATTGTAGACGTATTTTTTATTGGTTTTTCTAGATTATAGTATAATCTTACAATCTTTGTTTTATTATAATATAAATAAAGAATATATGTTTGTTAGCATTATATTTATATAAATTTATTATGAAATATGGGAAGTATGTTGTTTTATTAATATCTATAATGGTTTTATCTGGTTTAGTTATTCTTTATATAAATAATAAACAAACTATTCTTATAATACGCATACATACTACATCACTATCTACAGAAAAAAAACAAAACACTTTGCTTTCTCAAGGGCTAGGAATACTAAAAAAAGAATATTCTAAACTTCCTTTTATACAAACATTGCATTTTGTTGCAAATACTAACAATGAATTGCTGTATAAAAAAATGGGGAGGGCATTGAGAAGAAAAAACATTGTGGCTATGTTTATATATACAGAAGAACTATCTCCTATCGATATTGCTTTACGAAAAGATATTTCTCGTAATATATCTTTATATATAAAAAATAATATTCCCGTAACGTTTTCATTGAAATACTCCAAACCTGCACAAGATACTTTGGAGTTCCCTTATGAATTTAACGTTTTTGTACAGAAAAACGCGGAACAGATAGCTCAGTATCAGTTTTTGCAAATAATAAAGGCAAAGAATGTTTTCATTATTCAAGATGGTACAGACTATGCAGTGCAATTATATACTCGTTTTGCAGATATAATATCAAAAAACACTTCCATGCATATGTCTCAACTTCGTATTGATCCGTTTTCTTCAAGAAATTATGATGCTGTAGCAAAGAGCATTGTTGCATCAAAAACAGATTCAATACTCTTTTTTGGTATTCCGTATGTTGCCTCTCATTTCTTATCTCATCTTCAATCTGCTTCTTTTGATGGGTGTTTTATTGGCTCACAAATGCTTTTTGAAAGAAGTTTTGTATATGAGGCAGGCTCTTATTTAAAGAATATATATATAAGTACGAGTACTTATACTAATACACTAAGCTATCGTAATATGCTCAATAGGTATGTATCGTTGTATCCTGACCTTTCTACTCCTTCCTTACGTTTTATAGAAATATATAGCACTTTGCAGATTATTATGCAAACAATAAGTAATGAGCTTACTGTTGATGATATGGTAAGATATAATTTTAATACAATATTAGGAAACGTTATCTTTAATGATTATAAAACTATTGAAGGAGTATATTCCATATACAATATTGAGAATGCTCATTTTGTTGAAATACAATAATCTTTAAAGAAGATTTATAATATAAATATGGAGATCATGCATACTATTTCTACGTCACATGCCCCTTGTGCAATAGGTCCGTATGTGCAGGCAAAAATATTTACAGATTTTATTTTTATGTCGGGACAAATTCCGCTTAATCCTATAACAATGAAAATACAAGGCATCACTGTAAAAGAACAAACTATACAAGTTATAGAAAACATTTTGGCAATACTAAGATCTGTTAATCTTACTCTTACACATATAATTAAAACGACATGTTATCTTACTACCATGGAGCATTTTTCAGAATTTAACGAGGCATATTCTTCTTATTTTTTGAGCAATCCTCCAGCCCGAAGTTGTGTTGCCGTAAAAGAACTTCCCAAGAAAGTACTAGTAGAGATAGAAGCAATTGCAGTGAAAAATTAAGTATTCTTTTTACTACTGTTTATTCAAATAGTTTTTTATGCAGCTGTTGTAATACTTGAGGTGCATATATATTTTTACATACAAAACTGAGATTGTTGGCAGATTTTCCAAGTGAAAGCATGTCCAAGATAATATTTTTATGTATTGAGCGTAAAATATCTGCAATTACATGTGGATTTTCCCATTTATAAATACCAATAACGCTAATGATAGAATGTCCATGAGTACATTCTACTGTTCCTAGTTTCTGAAGTGCTAGAATAAAGTTTCTTGTACAGTGATCTGTTTTGCATGTCATGGTAATAGATATCTCAGAGGTGGCTAGCGTCTCTATTGGTATTTTGTAATGAGTACATACTTTTGATATTTCTTCCAAATATCCATATATATCAAACATTTTTGCAGATCGGATAGTAATAATGCTAAATTTATCTCTATTTGTTATAAGTAAACAATTCCTTTTTCTCTTTTGCAAGGAGGAAAGGTTATGTGAGGTTGATATACAGGTGGCATATTGAGAGTATTGTTCTATAGAAAAAATATAAATTGGGATATTCATTTCCATGAGCATTTGAAGAGCGGTGGGATGGAGTATTTTTCCTCCAAGGTATGCAATCTCAAGTGCGTCGTTGTAACTCAAATATTTTACAGGCTGTGCAGAGGGAACATGGCGTATATCGGCTGTCATTACTCCTCGTGTGTGTGTCCATATATCTAAATGTTCGGCTTTTATTTTTTTTACGCATTTTATAATTGCAAAATCACCATGTGTTTTTATTTCATTATTAGAAAGCAACGATGACACAATGAGCTTTTTATGAGAAGAGGAATGTTTATTTAAAACACTCCGACTAGGAATAGATTCTATATTTTTGTATGAATGAATTTTTGTGTATGGCAAATTAAATAAATGAATAATAGCTTTTATATATACGCTTATTACCTCTGTGCTTAATAGCACCATGGAGTCTAAAAGAAGCTGTTTTGTTCTTTGACTAATTTCTTTTATTCTTGTAATGCCCATTATAAGCGCATATATATCTGATTTTATTTTTGTTATGCTTTTTTCTGCGCTGTTTATTATTGTTCTTGCATATTTTTCTGTAACGTGTATGTAGGGTAATGCTTCCTTTTTGTTGGAAGAGGGTGTTTTTTCTTTCAATGATAGTAATTCTTTGCAAATATTCACATGCATAGTACACAATGTTTCTAATGCTACAAATGCATTTTTCTCTTTTCCAAGAAGGGCACTTTGTGCAATATGCATTATTTTTTTACAACTTCCTTTATATGCCCCGCATAATATAATAGCCGATGCATCTCTATTGGCATACATGTGTATAACATATGCGAGATATTGCATGCATTTTTTATGCAAAAGCATATCTTCATTAAAGACGCTTACTATGTATTTTTCTTTTTTCGATTTGTATAATTGTGTTTTTTTTCTGTCATCTTTAGATAAACGTGTACTGTTTTTCATAGCAAATATATATTTTATGTAATAAGTCCCATTGACAGCATTGTCTCCGCATTAAGTATTGCGGCTCCTGCTGCACCACGAATTGTATTATGTCCAAGTACAACAAATTTATAATCAAGCACATTACATGGTCGTATTCGCCCTACGGTACATGCCATCCCCTTCTGATTCCAAATATCCAGTATGGGTTGAGGTCTATTTTCTTCTTCGCTTATAAGTATTGGAGCGTGTGGTGCAGAGTATAATTGTTTTTTTTGTGGGTAGCCCGTAAAGTTCTTAAGAACTGTATGAATTTCTCTTATATCTTTAGGAGTTCGTTTAGATGTTTTGTCACATAGAAATGATACACACGCTACATGTCCATCAATAACAGGGACCCTATTGCAATGAGCACTTATTTTTATTTTTGCATATTCTATTCCTTTTTGTTTTAGATACTTTCCTAATATCTTTTTTGGCTCGCTTTCTATTTTTTCTTCTTCTCCATGAATAAATGGAACTACGTTTCCAAGTATGTCAAGAGAAGGAACGCCGGGATATCCTGATCCGCTTATTGCTTGCATGGTTTGAATTATAATTTTTTTTATACCAAATGCTTTATAAAGAGATGCAAGTGGTAGCATAATTGCAAGTACCGAACAATTAGGGTTTGTAATTATAGAACCTCCTCTATATGATTGTTTTTTAATCATCATGAGGTGTTCATTATTTATTTCTGGTATAACTAACGGTACTTGTGGATTCATTCTATGACTACTTGCATTACTTATAATCATATGTCCTTTGTTTGCATAATCTTCTTCGGCTTTCTTGGCTACAGTGCTGTCTAGTCCCGAAAACAATATATGACTTTTAAGTGTATTGCCGAGAAGTTTTATTGTAAGATTTGCAATGCGAGAGGGAAGTGGTGTTTGTTGTTTCCATATGCATGCCTCGGAGTATGGTTTTCCTGCAGATCGGCTTGATGCTATGAGTTCAACAATCTCAAATTGTGGGTGTTTGTTAAGCAGTATAATAAATTTTTGCCCAACAGTTCCAGTTGCTCCTAAAACAGCGACTGGAATTTTAGATTTTTTCATACCCACAATTATATTATAATCTTAGCCTTTAATATAGCTTTAATAAACACCATAGCTTGTAATCATAGATTACAAGCTATGATCTGTTGTGTTGCTAGTGTAAATTATACTCCAAAATCTTTAAGTATTTTTTGAGCAACTACTTCTAAGACTGCATCAGAAGGATTCTTTAAAGTTTCTAATCTGCTTTTTACTTCAGCAATTTTCTCGGCACGAGAACCAGGAGTATTATGAATAATATCTAATGCTTTTGTATATAATTCTTTAAAGCTCCTATCTTCAATATTAGAAATATTAATGCTATCTTTTCCTAGTACAGGTGTTTTTTGTGTTTTTTGAGTAGCACGTGTTTTAGCATTAGAAACATGTTTAGATTCATTTACACTACTAATTTTATCTATAGACATACAAACCTCTAAAACCTATTATCGACATTTTTTCTTAACAGTTTACTGTTTTTATTAAAAAATACAAAATTATTTATATTAATTAAATAATAAGCAACTACGGAAAACTTGTTATAGTATAGCAAAAACGTATAAAAACATGTTAAAGAGAAATAATATTGTTGAAAAAAACGTTGTTTTCACTGCTTTTTCTTACCTTAAATAGAAGAATATTTAGTTTTTTATGGTTTGTAAGCATAGTTTTACTATTTCATGGAGGGTTTTTTTACGTGTGTTGCATACATAGTGAGAGTTTTTTATATATATACGCATGCGACGTTCAAAAATATCTTCAAATGTGGTTTGAGGATCTGTAGAATTGCACAGAAAGGCAGGAAGTGTTAGTGGAGAAGCATATATGATTCTTTGCCATGCTATTTCACTATTTATATCTAAAGCAATAATAAAAGTATCTTGTAACTCCTCCCATAATTTTTTATTATCAGCAGCCCCTCCTCCAAGAGCAAGCACATATTTATGAGGAAGATTTTGTATGGCGTGTACCTCATAATTTCTAAAATTTTTCTCGCCAATATCATTATATAATTCCCTTATATTTTTTTTGTTTTTATTATTTTGTGTGTTGTATAGATTAAGTAATTTATCATCAAGGTCTATAAATAACAGATTGAGTTCTTTTGCTAGTTTTTTTCCGACTGTACTTTTGCCTACATGTTTAGGTCCAACTATTCCTATTTTTGTTTTCATTTATTGTAAGAATGATGATATTATTATGGCAAGCGAGCTTTCTCGATTGCGAATATTTATCTTTTTGTTTTCCTCGTATAGTATTTTATCATTTTTATCTTTATATATAAGGGCGATAGTATATTTGTTAGTGTTGTCTTGTTGTTGTGGAACGGCTATATCGGCAGTCCATATATAGGCGGGAAAATATCGAGCACTTCGAATATCTGCTTTTTCACTAAAATTATTTGCAATCTGGATGATATTTCCAAAAAGTTGAGCAATGGAGTTGTTTGAATTGGTCAACCCTACGCCGATAATCATTTTTGACACAGCACGAATAATTGTTTTTGCATAAATAAGAGGGCTTTCAACATCAAAAGCATTTATGGCTATATTCTCAAGACTTTCTGTTTTTTGTAGCGTCCCCGAGGGGATGTCATTAATTACAACATCAATTTGTGCTATTTTTGATTGTACTTTTGCAATAAAAGGAACTTCAAGCACAAGTCCTACTCCTTGAGGAACACCTGCAAATGGAATTATAGCACCGCCTCTCATAACGTCTACTCCAGTTGGTTTATATATTTCTATATCAGATGATGGAAGAGTTGGCGTTTCTATTCTTTCTGTAATTATAACGCCATTTTTTACAGTATTGAGAGAATACCGATGAGAGATTTTAAAAGGTATTCGTCCTGTAAGTGCTACTATTTGTACTCTTTTGGGGGATATATCTTGTTGAAGAATAGTATTTATGTCTAATGAAGGCGGGTTAAATGAATATATTTTTTGCTGGTTTATTATAGCTTCATTATATTTCCGTATAGCAACTTCCATGTTTGTAAAGTCATTATCTGCTCTATAAAGCCAAAATGAGAGCAACCTCAAAAATGCGGAGTCTACAAAGGCATACTTGTTTGTGTTTAATTTTATTTTTGATTGTTCATCTTGTGCATATTTTTCTAAGCGAATATTATAATCATTCTGTATCTTTTTTATTTTTTCTTGAGCTCTTCGTACTTCTACAAAACCGCCATCAAAATCTTTTTGTATAAGATAGCCTAACGATAATATTACGTTGGTAAAAACATACTCATATGATTCTCCTTCGTATGTTCTAACAGTATCATTTATAATAAATGACCCCATTGTTTCTCCTATACTTTTTGTTCTATATTCTTCCATGAGGGTTTCGGCTTCTTGTAAGTTTTTTTTTGATGTATTGATATCTTTTGCATAAAATCCAAGAAGCCCCGTATCAAGTAAGAAAAGTGCCTTGTCTTTTTTTTTGCTATAAATAGTATTTTTCTTCTCTGCAAGCAGTTCTCTTGCTTCTGTAAACTTACTTTCATATGCAAGAATATCTATTTCTTGTAAGAGTTCATTTCGAGTAGCACATCCTGCCAGTAGAATACTTAACCCTATAAAAGTAATAATGCTTATTTCATATGGTTTTGTATTCATATTTGTTATTATATATAACAAGGGTATGATATTACAAGATTGTTTGCTATATTTTAACATTTAATATAACTTGAAAAATGCGTTTAAACGTAAAAAACATTAAATGTTACTATTCTTATTTTGTATGTACAATGTGATTCTAATGGTTATGTATAAGCACTTAATTGGAAAAAGTATAAATAAAGTATAATAAGCGTATGGTAACAATACTATCGCTTGGTGGATCTATTATATCGCCTCCGCAGGGGATTGATAGTGGTTTTATAAAAAAATTTAGGATTCTCTTACAGAAGCATATAGAAAAAGGCATGCGCTTTGTTATTATTACTGGGGGAGGGGCACCAGCACGGGCATATCAAAATGCATATACACAGGTGCAGGCAGAGAATCAAAAGACAAAAAACTTACATGATGCAAGTCTGGATGTTATTGGTATTGCTGCAACGCATCTCAATGCGTGCTTTATGCGAGAAGTTTTTTCTGACTATGCAGAGGAAGATATTGTAGACAATCCAGAGAGTAAGCACATAAATTTTACAAAGCCTGTACTTATTGCGGGAGGATGGAAGCCGGGATTTTCTACAGACTTAGATGCCGTTATTCTTGCCATTCGTTTTGAGGCAAAGATGGTCATTAATCTTTCTAATATATCACGGATATGTAGTATGGATCCTAATTATGACAGCAATGCGGTGCCGCTTAATTATATATTGTGGGATGATTTAATTGCGATGATAGGAACGCAGTGGATCCCAGGAATGAACGTTCCTTTTGATCCTATTGCATGCAAAAAAGCAAGAGATGCATCGCTCACAGTGATTACAACATCTGGAAGTGATATAAAGAATCTTGATAACATTTTAGTTGGCAGAGAATATATTGGAACTGTTATAGCAAACGATATTTAGGTTGCTTGTTATAATTGGGCTAGCAGTTTTTTTAATGTATTCCCTATGGATGGGTTCTCCCATTCACGTAGACCAGTTATTTTACCCATAATAATCCCTTTTGAGTTTATTATAAACAAGGTTGGTGTTCCTCTTGTGTTGAGGTTAGTGTTTCGCAAAAGGGCTGCACTACTGTCTATTAGTATGGGGAAAGGAATCTTGTATTTGTTTTTAAAATCGGCGATTTTATTACGATCAGTATCCCATGATACACTCATTACATGTACTTTAGATTGGTCAAGTGTATTTACAAGTTTCACTAGTTGAGACATATCTAGGTTGCAAAAATGGCATTCTGATCTCCATATAGAAAGGAGGGCAGGTTTTCCTGTATTAAGTGCATTTGATATTTTAACGTTGTTGCCTTCAAAATCAGGAAGTGTTATTTCAGGAAGTCGAGCATTCATTTGATCTACTCCTAAAATATTTAACAAAGTATTAATATCTTTTTTTTCTTTCTTTGCACAGCTTACTGTTGCTATGATAAATGTCAATACTATTATAGCTAATAATATTTTATATATATGTTTCATTCGTAATACTCCTTATTACATTTTATTTATTTTTTTCAAGTACAATGGTAATTGTTGCATCGGCTGCATTTTTCCCAAAATATTGAATTGCTCCAGGATATCTAAACATTGTTTTTGATGCCCATTTTTTTCTATTGTTTATAAATGTTTTAAAAGGTCTTCCTTTTAAGTCTACAAGTGCTTTTTTTATTACGGGCTTGTTATTTCCGTGGCGTTTTTCTATATTCATCATCATGGTAAGAGGAACTCCACCGACTTTCCATTTCTTAGTAGGGGCAGAAAGATTCCCGACAGATGAAATATACCCTGTAAGACCATTTGCTATAAGAATAATAGCATTGTATCCCAGTGTGTAGCAGTATTGTGCATCAAAATTAGAAGGAAAAGCACAACGAGCTTCGTAGCCAAAGAAATGGCTTTGAGCTACAAATGTTCCTGTATATGTTTTTGCTTTTTTTCGTTGTTCAAGTTCTTTTGATACCATTTGTATAAGCATTCGCTCTGTTTCTATGAGGGAGACTTGGACGTTTCCGTGGGCATCTCTATCAAGGAGTAATTGAGTTTGAATATTATGAGGAAGAGAAGCAAATATCTTTTTAAGGTTGTTAGGAAGAGATTTTTTTACAATAGAAAATTTATCTTTGGCATTGCTCTGTGCCAAGATATCATTAAGTTTTGAAATTAATACATTCATTTCTGGAATAAATTCGATTAATCCTTCAGGAACGAGTACAGCACCAAAATTCTCATTGTTTTTTGCTCGCAGTTCTATTACATTTGCAATATCCTTTATTATATCGGTGAGTGACTGCTTTTTATACTGTACCTCTTCTGATATAAGAGCAATATTTGGTTGGGTTTGCAGTGCACATTCTAGCGTTATATGACTTGCAGAGCGTCCCATAAGTCGTATGAAGTGCCAGTATTTTTTTGCACTATTTGCATCTCGCTCAATATTCCCAATAAGTTCGGAATATGTTTTGATGGCGGTGTCAAATCCAAATGATGTTTCTATATATTCGTTTTTGAGATCTCCGTCTATGGTTTTTGGTATACCGATGACTTGCACAGAGCTTTTATGTGAGATGAAATATTCTGCAAGTAGGGCGGCGTTGGTATTGCTATCATCTCCGCCAATTACAACAATGGCATTAAGTTTATTTTTTTCCGCATTGATAAGTGCTTTCTTAAATTGTTCGGGGCTTTCTATTTTTGTTCTTCCAGAGCCAATAATATCAAAACCACCGGTATTTCTATAGTTGCTTATAAGAGTTTTTGTAAGGGGTATTTTTTTGTTATCTACTAAGCCGATAGGCCCTCTTAAAAATCCAATAAGTTCAGACGATGCATGCATTTTCTTTAGTGCATCAAAAATCCCAGCAATTACATTATGCCCTCCTGCGGCAGGTCCGCCCGATAAAATAACACCTACTCTATATGGTTTATGGGGAATTGATTTTTTCCCCTTTTTAATTGACGCAACTGGCTGTCCAAAAGTGTTAGTGAATATTTTTTTTAACTCAGTCGTATTTGCGATAGCAGTTGTTTTCTTTCCCAAAGATACGGTATACATTCTAATAGATCCCGATAATGCAATTGGGAGTGTCGGTGTAAATGCGAGACGAGATACATGTAATGGTGATAAAGCCATAGATACTCCTTTTAAAATAATAAAAAATAAAAATACTGTTGAATTATAGTATAATTTATTTAAGTTTTTTTATACCTTGTATACAATTATAATAATATTCATAACTATCTACAAGTGCGGTCCACGATGCTTCAATTATATTTTCGTTGACGCCTATAGTATGCCAGCTTTGATCATTGCTTGAACTTGTAATAAATACACGTACTTTAGCTTTTGTGGCACCTTCTGGATTTACAACTCTTACTCTATAATCTGTAAGTTTTATGGTACTAATAAACGTACAGTGGTGTTCAAGAGCGTTTCGTAATGCTCTGTCTATTGTTTCTACGGGTCCCGCCCCTACTGCTACTCCCATGAGATTGGTGTTATGCCAATTGAGGTATATTTTACATATTGTTTTAGTATTTTCTGTTTCGCTTTTGTACATTTCTATGTGAGAATTTTTAAGTTTAATGAGTGGAGTGTATTTTTTAAGTGCTTTTAGTATTTCTAAATCAAATGATGCTTCGGCAACTTCATACTCATACCCTTGTTGTACTTTTTCTTTTAGAAGTTTTGTCATTGTGGTTACAATAGAATCTGATTTTGAGAAACTTCCATATTTTTTCATTTTATTTAGCAATGTAGACTTTCCTGCAAGTTCTGATATTAGTATTTTTCTTTGGTTTCCTACTGATTCTGCTGGTATGTGTTCCATTAGGATTTCATTTTTTAATATTACATCAGCATGTTGACCTGCCTTGTGACTAAAAGCGGCATTTCCTACAAATGCTTGTCTTGTATCGGGTATAATGTTTGCAATTTCTGCCACAAAGTGAGAAAGGGAGGTTATCTTTTTTACATAAGGAGCACATTTAGCAGTGTAGTGTGGTTCTTTAAGTACTATGTTGGGAATTATACTACAAAGGTTGGCATTTCCCGTTCGTTCTCCCCATCCATTAATAGTTCCTTGTATTTGTATTGCTCCAGAATGCATGCTTGTAAGGGAATTTGCAACACTGAGTTCACAATCATTATGAAAATGCCCTCCTATTGGAGCAAGTGAATTGTGAGGAAGAACATCCATTATTTCTTTTACTTCATGAGGAAGTGTTCCTCCATTAGTATCACAGAGTATTAATATATCTGCTCCTGATTGCGTGCCTACCTGCAGTACTTTAAGTGCATATTTGGGATTAATCTTGTACCCATCAAAAAAATGTTCAAGATCAAGTATTATTTCTTTATTATGTTTTTTAAACACTGCAAGAGAACGGTTAAGTAGACGAAGGTTTTCTTCGAGTGATATGTGAAGTATGTCTTTTACGTGTGAAGAAGAAGATTTTACTACTATGGTAACAACGTCTGTTTCTGCTTCAAGAAGAGCTTTTATGTGGGGGTCGTTTTCTGTATTATTGCTTTTGCGGGCAGTTGATCCAAATGCGGCTATCTTTGAATGGGCTATTTTTTGTTTTTTAATTTCTCTAAAAAAACGAGCTTCTTTTTCGCTTGAGAGAGGAAAGCCACCTTCTATATAATCTATATGAATATTGTCAAGTTGCTTTGCTATTTGTAGTTTGTCTTCTAGAGTATAATTTATGGACATACCTTGTGTGCCATCTCTAAGACTTGTGTCATATATTTGTATGCATTTTTTTTTCATTATATTCTCCTTATTGTTTTAAATGTGTAATACAAACATGTTGTTTGTATTACTCTTTTTGTAACAGATGTGTTTGTTTTTTCATCTGTGCGTTCTTTGCTTGTAAAAATAGTATAGAGTTGTTAATTGCAGAAATGTATGCATGAGCACTTGCTTTTATTATATCAGTTGATGATGCTCTTCCAGTAAACATTTTTGCATTAACTTCTATAACTACTGCAGCTTCTCCCATAGCATTAGTTCCCGGAGTTATTGCATTTATGTGAAATTCAATAAGCTTTGTTTTGCATTTACACGCTGCAGATATTGCATTAAAAATTGCATCCACAGGTCCGTCGCCTTCTTTTTCTTCTATGATTTCTTCTTTGGAAGAGTGTTCTATAGTAACTTTTGCTTTAGGAGTTGATGAGGAATGCAAGAATACTTCTATATCACGTATTTGGAAGAGGGACATTTCTGTCTCGTTAATATCATTTATCATTGCGTAAAGGTCTTCGTCAAAAATTTCTTTTTTCTTGTCTGCTATTATTACAAAACGTTCATAGAGCTTTTTGAGTATTTCTTGGTTTAGATCTATGTTAAGTGTGGTAAGGCGGCTCTTTAATCCGTGCATTCCCGAGTGTCGTCCTAATACGATGGTGTTTTTACTTCTTCCTATCGCTTCTGCTGTCATAATCTCGTATGTTTTTCTATGTTTTAATATGCCGTCTTGGTGTATTCCCGATTCGTGGGCAAAAGCATTTTCTCCTACAATTGCTTTATTTCGAGGAATGGGAAACCCAATAGTAGTACTGAGCAATTTAGCAGTAGGGTAGAGCAATGAAGTAGTAATAGAATGATTAATATTCCAGAAATCTTTTCGTGTATTTAATGCCATTACTATTTCTTCAAGTGCTGCGTTTCCTGCACGCTCACCTATGCCATTAATCGTTACTTCTGCTTGACGAGCACCTGCTTTTATAGCACTTAGTGTGTTTGCTACAGCGAGTCCTAGGTCATCGTGACAGTGTGTTGAGATAATAGCTTTATCTATATTTGGTACATTGTTTTTAAGATATTCTATAATAGAAAACATTTCCCATGGGGTGCTATAGCCTACAGTATCGGGAATGTTAATAATTGTTGCACCTGCTTGTATAGCAATGTCTACAACATGTGCTAAAAAATCCAACTCTGTACGGGTTGCATCTTCGGGAGAAAACTCTATATTATCACATTTATTTCTAGCGTATGAAACGGCATGAGTTACCATTTCTAATATTTGAGATTTATCTTTTTTAAGTTTATATTTCCTATGAATGGGAGAGGATGCTAAAAACGTATGGATGCGGCTTGAACGTGCATGTTTAAGTGCTTCTGCAGCACTGTCTATATCTTTTTCTACGGCTCGTGCAAGGGCTGTTATAGTACTGGTTTTTATCTCTTTTGAGATGCGTTCTACCGATTCAAACTGTTGTGGCGATGATATAGGGAACCCTGCTTCTATACTATCTACCCCCATCGCTTCTAATTGGTGTGCGATCTTTACCTTTTGACTTACGGTCATAGATGCCCCAGGAGATTGTTCACCATCACGGAGAGTGGTATCAAATATTCTTATTGTATCCATCCTTACCTCAATATTGTTTTAATAAAAAAAACCGCCCTTAATAAATTGGACGGTTTTTATATTGCATACAACTATCCTTATCATAAAAGAAAAGCAAATAAAATGGTAAGGATTCGATTGTATTTCATATATGTATAACATTGTATACTAATTTTGCACATATATCAAGTGCATTATTATAAATATGGGAGTTCTCATTTTTTGATCTATACACGTAGAGCTATATATAATAATGATATTATTATACAATAAAAATGTATTATATGATTTTACTTATACGCAAAATATCTTTTTTAATTTTGGCATTTCTCATATATACGGTAAATATATATCCAGAAGATGGAGATGCTCTTCTAAGTATAGAAAGCAACAGGAAACAGCTTTTCACGTTTAATACTCCAATGCAGTCTAATGAAGTACTTATGCTTACTATAACTTATAAGAAAACAAAGAATACTATTGGAGCATATCCACAGATGTTTGAAATCATATTTAATCCGTATAGTGAATCTGTACAGAGAGATATAATAATGCTCCAAGAAGGAACACAGTCGTTTTATTGGTATCCACACCAGTTTAAAGACGGCGTCTTGTTAGAGTTAGAAGTGAGTATCCCGCACGCAATGATACAAGCTCATGGGTCACTTAAGCAGGCGCTTAGCCCAAAAGTAAGACGATTGTCTATTAGTGAACTGAGCATAGAAGAAAAAATATCTTTAGATAATAAGAAGAATATTTTTGCACCTCCTGCATCTGTAGAAGACATCATTCATTGGAAAAGAAATAAACACATTGTAAATACAGATAAAGATTTTATGCTGTATCGTTGGCAACGAAATATGAGGGTTTTTATATTAGTGTTTACATCTGATAAAGTGCAATCGTATTATTTAAAGCGTCTTGCGTTTTTTGTAGAGAAGAAAGGTGCTCGTGGTGAGCTTAAAAGCGATATCTTTTTGAGTACTCAATATGGATGGGGAGCACATGATTATAAGTCGGATGATCTTGCAAGATTTTTTGAAATGGCACGAAAACAAAATTTTTCTCTTAATCCTTATGAATATGATTTAAAAAGCGTATTGCTTACAATTGGAGTCTTACGTGTAGCAGATTCGCTAAAAAATCAGAAAGAGGTTTCTATTAAAGATGTTCCCGTACAACAAGGAGCGGGAAGTATTGTTTCTATAACTCAATCTAAAAGTAAGACGTTACAAAAAATATTACTAATGCATGAACTTTTACATACTATGTTCTTTGAAGATAAAAACATGCAAAAAACAGCAAAAAAAGTATGGGATGGTTTTTCAAAAACAACACAACAATATTGGAAGCAATTTATGTTATCTATGGGGTATGATGCAACCTTTAATTATTTGGTAATAAATGAGCTTGTTGCATATTTATTACAACGTCCTATCTCATCTCTTTCGTGGTATATTCCTTCTCGTTTTTTCCCTACAGATATCGGTAGTGTTAATGGTATTCGATTTACACAGGAAATTATACGTGCAGCTACTCTTTTAGAAGAATATATTCGGAACATATATAATATGCAGGCAGGATACATACAAACTCTTTTTATAGTGAATTTTTAAATTCTGTACATATTATCTATATTGTTCTTCTTTATAATCTGATGCTTGATTACTGATTAAGTTTCAATTGGATTTTGGTAATTTGATAAAATTATTTTTAGCTTTTATTTTCCACAGAGTGGGGGGTATATTACACATAATACTATACGGGTTTTCGGTTTGATTTGATTGAAGATAACGCAGGAAAATATGTTTTTTATCATATAGTATTATGAGAAAATCATAGAAATCGCAGTGGGGAATATTACACATAATACTATACGGGTTTTCGGTTTGATTTGATTGAAGATAACGCAGGAAAATATGTTTTTTATCATATAGTATTATGAGAAAATCATAGAAATCGCAGTGGGGAATATTACACATAATACTATACGGGTTTTCGGTTTGATTTGATTGAAGATAACGCAGGAAAATATGTTTTTTATCATATAGTATTATGAGAAAATCATAGAAATCGCAGTGGGGAATATTACACATAATACTATACGGGTTTTCGGTTTGATTTGATTGAAGATAACGCAGGAAAATATGTTTTTTATCATATAGTATTATGAGAAAATCATAGAAATCGCAGTGGGGAATATTACACATAATACTATACGGGTTTTCGGTTTGATTTGATTGAAGATAACGCAGTAAAATGTATTTTTTATATCATATAGTATTATGAGAAAATCATAGAAATCGCAGTGGGGTATATTACACATAATACTATACGGGTTTTCGGTTTGATTTGATTGAAGATAACGCAGGAATATGTTTTTTATCATATAGTATTATGATAAAATCATAGAAATCGCAGTGGGGTATATTACACATAATACTATACGGGTTTTCGGTTTGATTTGATTGAAGATAACGCAGTAAAATATGTTTTTTATCATATAGTATTATGAGAAAATCATAGAAATCGCAGTGGGGTATATTACACATAATACTATACGGGTTTTTGGTTTGATTTGATTGAAGATAAAAAAACAAAAGGAGGCATTTGCCTCCTTTTGTTGGATTGTAGCGATAATGCTATTTTGTAATAGTAGAAAAAGTGGCGGGAATACCCACAGCTCCAAGGTGTGCTGTATATATATCATTTTCCTCGGAAAATGATTTTAAATAATTCGGTCCATTTGCTTCTTATTTATAATGAATTTTAAAAATTAATTCTCTTTAAATTCATTGAATTATTTATATACTTGCAAGATATGCTATTTTATGTTATAATTCTAGCATGGCAAATGTATTACTAAAAAATATTAAAAAAGTGTATGAGAATGGCTTTGAGGCTGTTAAGAGTATTAGTGTGGATATTAAAGATAAAGAGTTTGTTGTTTTGCTGGGTCCTTCGGGATGTGGGAAAACCACAACACTTCGTATGCTTGCTGGATTAGAAGAAATAAGTGATGGAGAGCTCATGATAGATGATAAAAAAGTAAATGATGTGCTCCCAAAGGATAGAAATATTGCAATGGTATTTCAAAATTATGCACTTTATCCTCATATGACAGTGTTTGATAATATGGCATTTGGACTTAAGCTAAGAAAAACTCCTAAAGGAGAAATAGAAGAAAGAGTGAATTCGGCGGCGAAAATATTAAAATTAGAATCGTTACTTGATAGAAAACCTAAGCAGCTTTCAGGAGGGCAAAGGCAGCGTGTTGCACTTGGTCGTGCAATAGTCCGAAAACCAAAGGTCTTCTTATTTGATGAGCCACTATCTAATCTTGATGCAAAGTTGCGTGGACACATGAGAGCAGAACTTGCCGACTTACACCGCCGCTTAAATACAACAATGGTTTATGTAACTCATGATCAAGTAGAAGCAATGACACTTGGAGATAAGATTATTATTATGAAAGATGGAGAAATTCAACAGGTTGGTACGCCGCTTGATTTATATGATACTCCTGTGAATAAATTTGTTGCTGGATTTATAGGATCACCGCCTATGAATATATTTGATGTTTCTGTAAAAAGTAGTAATGATTTTATTGAATTAACTTCAAAAGACATGAAGCTTGTTTTACCTAAATCAAAGGTTGCTATACTCAAAGAATATGATGGGAAAGAAGTGGTTTTTGGAATTAGACCAGAAAACATAAGTAAATCAAAAAATAGTAATGCTGATAATTTTATTAAAGGCGTTGTTAGTGTTATTGAGAATTTAGGAGCAGAGACTTTTGTATATATTGAGAATAATATCAAAGTTAAAGCTAATGATGAGGAAGCTGGGGAATTTATAATTGTAAAACTTTCTCGAGATTATGATATAAAAGTAAATGACACAATCACTTTTACATTTGATGCAGATTATATACATATTTTTGATAAAAACAGCGGAATCTCTTTATTGTGATAAGCATCATATACAATGATATAAGAATTATTATATATAAAATATAAACTTACTAAAAAACAATCTAAATATATTTGCAAATTAGGGAGGACGAAGCAATAGTTCGTGGAGAAAGGTCTATACAATGGGTAGAGACTCTCCTGTTGCTGTACAAATATATGAGAAAAATATCTTAGTTAAGGATCTTGTGCGAGATATATAAACTACGTAAGTATTTAAAATATTATTTTTATATTTAATACGGTTTTATGTGATTTAATGTATTTAAAATGTATTATTTTTTAAAGGAATTAAAAATGAAATATTTTATAAAATGCATCATTATCAGATTGATTAATAAAATAAGAAAGAAAAGTGAAAACATTGAATATCTTAAATATCTTAATGAAAATGATAAGTGTCTCCAAACTGTAAGAGCTATTTTGGGTGATGATATTCATATAATTGGAAGCGGGAGTTCATAATGGAAGTGATACTAAAATAAACAAGAAACTTCTATAATAATATGTGTGATTTTGTAATAATGAAGGTAATAGTATATTAACGGCTTATTTTCTAAATATTAAGTTTACAATTATGGCTTTATTGTTTTTGCAATTATTATGCTACGTAATACGATATAATACATGTACCTATGGAAAAAATATACAATTTTAAAGAATTTGAAAAAAAAATAAGTGATCTTTGGTGTTCTCAAAAAATATTTACATCAGAACATTCACAACCAGATACTAACAAACCACCCTTTGTAGTTGTTATTCCACCACCTAATGTAACTGGCGTATTGCACATGGGACATGGGCTTAATAGTACAATACAAGATACTCTTATTCGATATAAACGCATGTGTGGATATCCTACTCTTTGGATCCCCGGTTGTGATCATGCTGGTATTGCAACCCAACAAGTCATGGAGCGAACCTTAACTAAGCAAAGTATAACAAAATATGATATAGGGCGGGAAGAATTTGTAAAAAAAACATATGAACTTGCTACACATCATAAGAGTGCTATTACACAGCAACTTAATCGTTTAGGTGCTTCATGTGATTGGTCTCGTGAGCGGTTTACTCTTGATGAAGGACTTTCTAGGGCAGTAAGAGATGTTTTTGTAACCCTTTATGAACGTGGATTAATATATAGAGGAGATTATCTTGTAAATTGGTCAGTGGGAGCGGGGACTGCTTTAAGTGATGATGAGGTAGAGTATAAAGAAGTGAAGGGAACACTTTATCATATACGATATCCTTTTGCTGATACTTCTATTGGAAGAGATGGAATTATTGTAGCTACTACTCGTCCTGAAACAATGCTAGGAGATGTTGCGGTTGCAGTGCATCCTAATGATGCTCGATATGCGTCGTTTGTAGGGAAAGATCTCATATTGCCTCTTACAAATAAAAAAATACCAATAATAACAGATGATTATGTAAAATCAGAATTTGGTTCGGGAGCAGTAAAAATAACCCCAGCACATGATCCGAATGACTATAAAGTAGGCAATAGGCATAATCTTACTCCTGTTTCTATCTTCTCAAAGAAAGGCATGCTTAATGAATTAGTTCCCAAGCGATATAGGGGAATGTCTATACAGGATGCACGAAAACAGGTAGTGGATGATCTTAGAGAACAAGGATTCCTTATAAAAGAAGAGTCACATGTACATCAAGTTGGACATTGCTATCGTAC
This sequence comes from Spirochaetia bacterium, assembly GCA_965216965.1. Classification (GTDB taxonomy): domain Bacteria; phylum Spirochaetota; class Spirochaetia; order WTKD01; genus CBDAKK01. The sequence continues at coordinate 117,998 of CBDCGX010000022.1, forward strand.
TGGAACTATTATAGAACCACTGATATCTGCGCAGTGGTTTGTAAAAATGGATGGTATGGCACAAAAGGCTCTTGTAGCGTGGAAAGAAAAAAAGATAACTTTTTATCCTAAGCATTGGGAAAATACATTTGTTCATTGGCTTTCTAATATAAAAGATTGGTGTATATCAAGACAACTTTGGTGGGGACATAGAATACCTGCATGGTATAACGATGCTACCGGTGAGGTTATTGTTTCGAGAGATACTCCAGCGAATAGCACAGAATTAAGACAAGAAACAGATGTTCTTGATACATGGTTTTCATCATGGTTGTGGCCCTTTAGTGTTTTTTATTGGCCTGAACACACGAATGATTTTAAAACTTTTTATCCCACAAGTACTCTGGTAACTGCGTATGATATTATATTCTTTTGGGTTTCTCGGATGATTATGGCGGGACTTGAGTTTACTCAGCAGGTACCATTTAAAGACATATACATACATGGACTTATTCGTGATGATAAGGGAAGAAAGATGAGTAAATCATTAGGAAACGGTATAGATCCCAATCAAGTAATAGATAAGTATGGGGCTGATGCATTTAGATTTACACTTGATTTTTTATGTAAACTTGGTACTGATATTCTTATAAGCGAAGATAGCTTTCATTTGGGAAGTAAGTTTGCAAATAAAATATGGAATGCATCGCGATTTTTGTTGCTTAATCTTTCGGAAATAGATTGTAGTCATATACGTATTATTCCAGAGAATCTCACTTCGATTGATAAGTGGATGTTTTCGCGGCTTAATTCTGCAGCTAGGCGAATTGAAGAGGCAATGGCTGCATATAGAATTGATGATGCGGCAAGAATAGTATATGAATATTTTTGGTGGGACTTTTGCGATTGGTATATAGAGACAACAAAAGTATCGCTTTATAGTGAAGATATTGATGAAAAACAAAGAGCATCAGGAATACTTATGTATATATTAGAGGAAAACCTTAAACTTTTACATCCATTTCTCCCTTTTATTACAGAGGAAATATATAGACATATACAAATATTTAAAGATAAAAATTCTCAAGAGAAAGAACAAGGCAAAAGAAACATTAAAATACTTGCTGTGCAAGAATATCCTTGTTACTTACCTAAAAATATATATGAAAAAGAGAGTGTTCTCTTTATGAAATTACAAGAAGTTGTTACAGAGATACGAACTTTGCGAAGCGAGTTTAATATTTCTCCAAAAACAAGAATACAATGTGAGCTAAGGATACCCGAACAGTTTTTGGAAGATTATTTTAAAGAACAGAAGCAACTTATTGCTTTTCTTGTAGGAGCACAATCTATTGATATAAAATTTTTTCAAGGGAAAGATATTTTTGCTTGTTTATCTTCTAATGCCATTGGAGTAGAGGGAGGGGGATGTGTAGCTTTTGTGAATGTGAAGCAACTTATAGATGTGAAAAAAGAATTAGAACGACTTGAAAAGAAGATAAAAAAAGAGCAAAAGCAACTTGAAAAGATGAGGGCTCAGCTTGAAAACACGCAATTTATAAAGAATGCAAGCAAATTATATATAGAAACATTGAAAGAACGTTATGATAGTTTTGTAATGCGTGTAAAGAAGTTACAGGTTTTTAGTGAAAATTTAAAGAAGTAGTGTGTTTTTGTGTTATTTGTCACTTTTTAGTATTTATAAATTGCAAAATATATAAAAAAACATAGCCATATTAATGATTAAAATGACGTATTTATATTATAATATATTTTAATATAAATAATATTCCAGTATTTGTTAATAATATTTTTAAGTAGGAGATGAGAAATTGAAGAGAAATCAATACCACATATTATTGTTTATGGTGATAGTTTTTTCGATATTAAGCTGTCAAGAAACTTTAACTCTTTTTGATTTTAAGGGGAACATAAATCCTTTAGATGATCAATCTCCAACTAAGCTTAATCTTAAAACGATATTTTATCAATATAACAACAAAGTAGTATTGCAATGGGATTCTATTCCTAATACAGAGATATATTATGTATATACATTTCCTCATAAAACAGGTCAAATAAAGAAGAATACAGAACCAACTAAACATACTACAAAATCAAGAATTACAATAACTCAAGATACAGTGAGAATGTACTTTGTGGTACAAGCAATTAGTAAGGATAAGAAGGTACTAATTACATCAAATAAGATTGAGGGTCGAATTATTCAAGCTCCTCAATTTATAGAAAGTTCAAAGCCATATTTTTATAAAATTGTTTTGAAATGGAGTCATGTTTTAGGCGGAAAAGAGTATACAGTAAGACGGAGAGAGAAAACGGGGGGAGATTTCATTACAATAGCGACATTGCATGCAAGTAAGAGTCAGATAGAGCAAGGGTTTATTGAATATGAAGATAGAGCTGACATAAAGAGTGCTACTGTATATATATATGAAATAAAGGCTCAGGCATTTGATAATTTAGAGAAGCCACTTGGTTCAAGTATTATGGAAAAAGAGCTGCAAACAATACGCCAAGATGCTCCAAATAAGCCAAATAGATTTTCTGTTTCAAAGTATGAGTATGCTGAAAAGATTGTTTTGAAGTGGGAAGATCCAGAAAACCTTGATGTTTTTATTAAAGAGCAAGAAAAAGAAGGTATTACAAAAGAAGAGATTATTCCGCTCCCATATAGAATATACAGGCGAGTAAAATCTGATGCAGAAACTATAAGAGTATTTTCTCCTATATATTATGGCGTTTCTAGGAGTAACAATGGGGTGTATACATATGAAGATACTGGTATTAATGGAGAGGATGTATATGAATATAAGGTTGTTGCTTTAAATAAGGCGAAGGAGAAAGCAAAAGAGGGTGAGGAGAGTAATATTCTTGAAGGGGGATTAATTCCTGTTCCTAAAATAAAAAACATAATAAAGATATATCTTGATGATGATAGGAGTCAACAGAAAATAAGATTGTATTGGGATGCTCATGAAGATTTTAAAGAGGAACCGGCTTTAGAGGTGTGGAGGGCATTTAAGGGAGGAACATTCTTAAAGATAAGAGAAGGGATAAAAGGTTCTTTTTATGACAGTGATATTTCTGGGATGTATAAAGCAACTTATGAATATAAGATTCGTTATGCATCATTTATAGATACTAATAGTAAGGGGTTATTCTCAGATGTTTTTGAATATGGATACAATCCTAGCGAAGCTGCAGTTGATCCTGATAATCCTGATAAGAAGAGTACAAAAGATAATGAGAAGGATATTGCAGATAAGAATATTTTAGAGTTATTGGAGTTTAAAGTAGAAGGTGGGTGGAAAGATAAAGTACGACTTTTATGGAAACCTCTTGAAGATTATAGTGATGATGCATATTTAATAGAAAGAATAGACACTACAGAGGAACAAGATGGAGTTGTTCATAGAGTCATTAAATATCCTAACATACATTTAAATAGAGTTACAACAGATGGAAATACATATATAGAGGCGTTTATAACAGGCTTACAGTCTAATGGAAAGGAGTGGGGTTTTCTGGGAGTGGGAGATAGAAGATACGAACAAGGATTAAAAGAAAAAACAAGTCTTATAAAGTATTTTAGGATAGGAGTTAGGTTAAAGGATGAGAGGACAATAAGAGGAGAAATTTATCCAGTAGAATTATTTTCTTTTGAGGGAGATGTAATAGCCTCTAAGGGATATAAGAGAGATAAGATTTTAGTAAAATGGAATTCTGTTGCAGGGGCAACGACATATTCTATAAGTTCTCGTTGGAAGATAGCAGATGATCTTCCGCGTTATTATGAGGAAACAGTAGAGCATGAACCGCAGAATGGAAATATTCAGAGTATAACGATAGATAAACCTGATAGTGTACCAAATTTATTTGCAGGTGCACAAGTTGTAATAAAGGTTGAAGCGAGAGGTAAGGATTTTTTAGAAGATAGTAAGAGGGTGTATACAAGAAGTGCTAAGGGAACGATTTTTGGTGCCTATGGTATAAACTTTGAGGCAAGTAACGGGTTATTAAATGAGATTCAATTACGGTGGGCTGCAATAGAGAATGCTGAGAGTTATCTTATTATTCGTAGAGAAAAAGAATCAGTTAACATGTATGAGATAGCTCGTGTACAAGCATCTGAAGCTGAGGGAGGAAAATTTCTATATATAGATTCTAGCGAGAACTCTATTGAAGATAGAAACATACCAGCACTAGATGATAGTGTTTATATAGAATATGAATATTCTATAATACCAGAGAAGACGGGAGTAGTGAATCCATATTCTTCTGATGTGAGGATAGGAAGTCTTTTTTCGCCACCACGTAATATAAGGGCATCTATAGGCGTACCGGTAGATAAAGTAATTATATCTTGGGACTCTGTGAAGGGAGCATTTGGATATAAGATATATTATTCGGATAGTGGGGATAGTGCGTATATTTTGAAAGTAGAGGATGGTATTGATTATTTCAAGGAAGATAGTAATGGGCGACTAATTTATGAAGACACTTCAATATTGGAAAGTGATAGTGGCATTCGATTTTATAAAGTTGTAAGTTTTAATAAGAATAGGGTTGAGAGTCCTTTTCCTAGAAACCCTGTAAAGGGAAGTATTCTCTCAATTGTACGAAATGTACAAGCAAGTGATAGGAGTGCGCTTCTTGGTTATTCTAAAGATAAACCTCAAGCTTCGCAATGGAATTCTAAAGGAGTGTATGTTGTAAACAATGAGGCCGAGCTAGCTGAGGATTATGTTGATTATAAAAGTAGGGAACCGATCCAAGATTTAAACCACGATAGGCATTTTGGATTTGCTACGAAAATAACATGGGATCCAGTAGAAGGAGCGGATAGATATTATATCTATCGACTTGATTTTAATGAACAAGAAAATTTTTGGAATAAAATAGCAGAGATTATTATTGGTGACTCACCAGCATATTCTTCAAAGAGAGTGTTTTATGATGCTAGAACGTTTATACTTCGAGAGTATAGAGCTGTATATTGGATTGTTGCAGTAGCTAAAGGTGATAATAATAATTTGTATATGGATCAATCTTTTGTGAGTCAGGGGAATGATGTCATACATTCAAATATTAAGTTAAGTGAGCAATATAATCCTGCAACGGTAGGAAGAGAAATAAAGGCCATGATATCTAATCCTAATGTTGATGTTGGAGATAGACAAATTACTCATTTTGAGTATACAAACTGGGCATTATGGAATATAGGTTCTGCAGTAAGAAGAATAGGTGCAGCTTGGTGGCATTCTGGATCTGGTTTTGCTTTTATGCGATCGTCTAGTTTCGGAATTGCTAATTTGTGGGCTGGAGACGCGGTATATGAACTACATAAAGTGAATACTGCCAGATTAAAAGATCATTCTCATATTCCAGATTACAAAAAAGAAATAGTAATAGATACTCAGAAGTCATATCCTACTGTGTTTTCTTTTAGTAGTTTCAGAGGATCTCTTGTGGGAAGTGGTACTCAAAAGACTCCAGGTTGGAGTGATGTTATATTGGATTCCCGTGCGGGTAGATATTATTCTCATAAGAACTCTAAAATTCTTATAGAGTCTCCTTATGGAAGAGCATATATGTCATTTTATAATGTTCACCATGATCTTGCTCAGGGAACTATACGACTCAAATGGGAAATGCGGTTTGGTAATAAAACAACCTTATATAATAGGGTGTATAGTTTTGGAGGAAGTCTGTATTATCCAAATATATTTCCCGCATTTAATTATGAATACGACTTTGTTTTTAGTAGGGTATATTCTCAATATGTTCCTTTAAAAGAAAAAAGGTCAAAAAATAATAAAGTAATAGTAAAAAAATACTTAAAGAAGTAATTTAAATTTAAAATTTGAAGAATAATATGAAAAATATAAAAAATCTAATTTTATTAGCTGTGATAATACTTCTTTCTATGACTCCTATTATTGTGTTTTCACAATCTAGACAAGAGAATACTATTTCTAGTCAACAAAAGGAAATTAGAGAAAATATAAAAGATAAAGAAAAGAAGATTATCAGAGAGGCACAAAGGCAAATTAAAAAACAGGAAAAAATAAAAGGAGTAAACATTGGCATGGATCTACTTGATGTAACCATTGCTTTTTTAGAATTTGATGAGGTGCATATTCCTTTTAATATTATTATTGGATATGGTTTTTGGGATAATTTTTATCTTCATTCAATTTTTAGAATGCGTTTCCCTCTACGAGGAGGGATACTTCTTCATCCTACCATAGGTATTAGGGCATACTCTTCTAATCGATATGGGTCTGCGGTGTTTTTGGGGGCAAATATAGGATGGTCTTATACAAATGTTCCATGGCTTGATAATGGTTTTACAGTAGATATTACTGCTGGATATCGATATACGTTTGCTTTTCGAATGTTTATAGAAGGCTCTGCGGGTGCATTATTTAATATTTCTAAACAAAAGACATTGGCACAATTTACTATCGCAATGGGATATATTATATGAGATATAGAAAATACATAGAATGTATAAAACATACTGGAATTATTGTTCTTTTTGCAACGTTTTTTGTTGGATGTAGTGATTTTCTTAAATGGTTTTATCCTAATGAAGATGCATATGTAGGAAGTACGAATTCTGGATCTCTTGATAATTTGCTAGACACAAATAAAAAAGGTAATGAAATTACAGAAATTGAAAAACCTGTTATAGAAGTGTCTCAGGCAGAATATGGAAATAAAATTGTTGTATCATGGAATACGGTAGAGCATGCAGATAGTTATAAAGTATATAAACGAAAAAAGGGTGATTCTTTTTTTATTGAGGTAAAGGAATTAATTTCTGGAGTATTGTACGATGATGAATTTGATTTAGATAATGCTTCTTTTGATGATATATATGCAATATATGAGTATACTGTTGAAGCACTCACATTTAAGGGGATAAGAAGTGGGTTCTCCCAAGAAATGGAAGGGTATTTACTCTTACCTCCTAGAGGTCTTGGATTGGTGGGCTCAAAGGACTCTCAAACTATTACTATACAATGGAGAAAAGTTAAAGGGGGGAAATGGTATCGATTATATAGAAGTGAGACTGAAGGGGTTTTTGGAAAAGAAATAAGAAAAAATATTCCTTTTGGACAAATTACATATATAGAAATAGACATCTCATTAAAATTTGCAAAAAATTATTATTATTATGTAGTGGTTGAGAATTCTGCGGGAGAGAAGAGTATGATTCCAGCAAGTAGACACCCTTTTATTTTTGCTCGAAAGATAAAAGACTCTGCTCCGCGTTTAGAGAATCCTCCTGTAGCGACGAAAGCTGAATTTGTCGATAAGATTGTACTTACATGGGAAGGGATAAGTTCTTCTAAGGACATAAGATATAATGTATATAGAAAAAGTACAGATTCAAGTCGTTATATACAAATAGCTCAAAAGCTCTCTGTTACTACCTATGAAGATAAGGATTCACTTATTCCACAAGTAGATTATACATATTATATTGAGCCTATTGAAATAAAAATTGGTGATGAAGATTTGGTAGGTGCATATACAAAAGATCCAGATAGAACTAGAGGAGATAATAATCTACAGATAGGATATGTGTTTTCATCTCCTAATTATAAAACTATTATTGCACGAAGGGAAAATAATGCCATAAGGATTGTTTGGCGAGGAGTACGAAGAGCCACTATGTATAAAATATATTCGTCTTCAAGTGAACATGGAAACTATGCGTTTCTTGTTGATGTTTTACATAATAATGATGAGTTATTAGAATATGTTCATTCCACGTCTGCTAGTGCAATATTTTATAAGATTATCTCATATAGAAATACTTCTGAAGGAGGGCCTATTAGTACAAATTTACAATCTGCTACGCCTATAGAGCCTATTCCTGATCCACCTACTAATGTAAGCGTGTCAAGAAATAAGTACTTTTCAGATTTTTCTAATGTTATTAATGGAGTATTTTATCCTATAAAGATTACTTGGACTGCACCTCAGGGGGCTGTAACATATTCTATAGAAAGGGCTCAATCAAATAAAAAGGTAAATGATATAGATACTCTCGGTTTTATTCCTTTAAGCAGTGATATATCGGGAACTGAGATATATGATGACTCAGTTTTTCAATATCAAAAGTATTACTATTATAGAGTTATTGCTTACAACAGTCTTGGAGTGGGCGGTGATGTAAGTGTAATAACAGAACAATCAAAGGGATATCCTGCTATAACGAATGAAGAATTACTAATAAAAGTGTATTTTGCTATTAATCAAGCACACAATACTTTTAGCAAAGGACTTATACGAAAGAGTGGAACAAGTGCACTCGGAGATGATAGCGGAGAGAACACAGAGTTTTCTTATAAAGGTGTTCCTGGTCGCGTAAAATATAGTGTAAGTGGAGGATTATCTGGTGGACAGGGATATGTAACATATAAAAATATATATGCAGAAAGATTCCCGAAATTTGGTGATTTACCACTAGTTCTTGTGAATGGTCGCAATGATACTTCGGTTAGTGTATCGGCGAATGGCTATCAGACTGTAGATTATTCTATTAGTGGTATGTATCCTGCAACTGTTATAGCAACAGGGCATGATTTTCCAATTTCGAATGGAAGTCCGGGAGAAGGAAGGTTTACTGTAAATCAGAATGTTAATAAAACTGGAGAACTTGTAGATGGCACACTAATTGTGGGTAGCGGAGTTCCGTCTAGTGTTGTAACCTATCATCCTAATTAAGATAATATAAAATAAAGAATATAATAAAGAGGTGAGATTATGAAAAAGAAAATACTATATGGAATTACTGTCCTGATTGTAGGATATATAATTACAACTGTATCTTGTAGGGTTTTTAATCCGGATTTTTTAGTGGGCACTTGGATTGGAAGTGGGAAATACGGAGATACTCGAATATCTTTTACAAAGGATACAGCATTTTCTGCAGTCATCTATGATGAGAAAGGTAATGTGGAGAAAATAAGCGGTTCTTATACGGCAGGATATTCTATTCTACAATTATCATTTAATGGAGAAAATAGAACTGTAGCCTACACTCTTTATAGAAATAGCATGGATTTTATTTGGAAAGGAAGTAAAATCCGCCTTTTTAGATTTAAATAAGCCAGTAATGTAATGTATTTTGTTACACAATTTTTAAAACACTCCTTATTTTTTATAAGCAAGGTTGTTTATATATATAATGACACAATAATAAAAACGCTCCCATAAAACTGTTTAAATTTAACCCACTTTATAGCGTTTTTTTTGTTATATGGGTTTTTTTCACACAGTTTTATGGTGTAATTAGCTATATGTGGGTAAAAAAGACTTATTATTCTAATAGTGATGTATTTGTATTTCATCTTTATGAGTGAGAGAATAGAATTATAATTCTATATAGAAAAATATAAGTTATATAACTTATTGTATGGTAAAGAGTTATATAATTATTAAAAAAATGTAAGGTGTATGAAATTATATTTTCATGTTTTGGCACGTAAATTGCATATATTATATGGGTATCCAAATTTATAAAAAATAGGAGAAATGAATTATATGTTTTATAGTGATAAAGAAATATTTCAGAAATACATGAATGATATCAAACAGTATAAGATACTTGACTCTAAGGAGCAAATTAAGCTCGTTAAGAAGGCTCAAGAAGGAGATGAGGATGCAAGAAATATACTTGTATTTTCTAATATTCGGTTTGTTATTAAAATTGTAGAGCGATATAAGAATAGTGGAATATCTATGCAGGAACTTGTTTCAGAAGGAAGCATGGGAGTTTTTGAAGCAATAGACAAGTTTGATAGTACAAAGATGAATAATTTTATTTCGTATGCGGTGTGGTGGATTAAATACTATATTGTCCGATATATACAAAAACATAGCAATTCAATTCGCTTACCTGTTAATAGGATCCGAGATCTTATTAAGATAAATAAGCTAGAAAAGCTATATACAAACGGTACCCTTAATTCTTCGGAGGTGTTAGATAAGGTAAGTAAAGAATTAGAGATATCAAAGGAGAATATTTCTGCACTTAAAACAATTTCTTCTGGAATGTCTTCTCTTGATATGGTTATTGGATTAGAAGAAGATAGAAAAGTTACTCAAGCGGATGTAATTGAAGATTATAATATGCCTAATCCATACGAAGCGTTTGAATCGTCAGAAAGTATAAAAATGCTTTATGATTGTTTGCTTAAAATTCCTAAAAGAGAATCTGAAATTATTTCAAAAAGACATGGGCTCTATGGACAGAAACCAATGTCGCTTCATGATTTAGGGAAAGAATATAAACTTACTAAAGAAAGAATACGACAATTAGAGATAAAGGGAATGCGACGCATAAAAAAAATGCTTAAACGTCAGTATTTTCAAGTGGCAGCATAATTCTATCTTATTGATTATATTCCCCAAGGCAGACATATCTGCCTTGGGGAATATATAACAATGCTTTTCAAAAGGCACTTTAATGTTTCCAATGTTCATTGGAGTTTTTTCTTTGTAATTTAAAGAATAAGTGAGTTTAGGATCACTGATTTTTCGGATTGGTCTGTTTCAATAAATGGTATAGAAGATGAACGTTTGTCATAACAGATCAATAAAACTCATGTACATAGTGGCATAAGTATCCATTTTTAACAACTGACTATTGTACCCAAATAGAGCTATGCAATAATCTTATGCTAAAATATTAAGCATGCTTAGGGTATTTTTACTATCATTAAAGATATGTATGAGGAAAATACTAAATATATAAAGGCACAGATTCCAAAAGGATTTAGAGATTTTCTTCCTAAACAACAAAAGCTACGGCAGCAGTGCATTGTGATGTTACAAAACATATTTGAAAGTTTTGGATTTTTTCCCATAGATACTCCCATCCTTGAATATAGAGAAACGTTATTGGGTAAAAATCGTGATGATCGTAGTGAAAACGATGCTTCGGATACCGAAAAGCAGGTCTATAGTTTTTGTGATAGAGGAAAGAGAGAGCTTGCAATGAGGTTTGATCTTACCGTCCCATTTGCACGATATATGGCAATGTATCACAATAATCTTCCTATACCGTTTAACAGATATCAAATTGGGAAAGTGTTTAGAGGGGAAAATACTCAAAGGGGGCGATACAGAGAGTTTGTACAATGCGATTTTGACATAATTGGTGTAGACACGATCTATGCTGATCTTACTATTTTGCAGATTATAGATAGGGCACTTATATTATTAGATCCTACCATGCATTATACGGTAGCAATTTCGCATAGAGGATTGATTAATAAAGTGTTAAAACGAGAAGGATGCGAAGAGCATAGCGTACATATTTTGCGTATTTTAGATAAATTAAGAAAAGTACCTAAACACGATGTAATACGGCAATTATTGTGTTATGTATCTGAGTTAAGTGCAGAAAGAATTATAGATTTCTGTAGCGTAGAACACACAAATGCACATACGCTGCAAAAAATAAAAGACATTGTAAAAGATTGTGAAGAGTACGATAGACTGTGTGATATTTATCACGATGCGGTAAATATATGTAATCATATAACCCTAAAAATAGATACGAGTATAATGAGGGGACTCAATTATTATACTGGGTTTGTGCTTGAAACATTTTTAGACGGTAGTGAGGACATAGGTTCTGTGTGTTCGGGGGGAAGGTATAATACCCTTGTGAAGCGTTTTACAAAAGCAGACCTTCCTGGAGTGGGCGCATCTATAGGTTTAGATAGATTCCTTTCAATATTTAATAAAGATACGATTATACAAAAAAGAAAGACTGTGCTATTCTATGGACATGATCAATCATCAGTAATGTATTGCCAACAGTTACTTTCAAAATTTCATGAGAGAGATATAATAGCAGAGGTATGTATGGATGCAAAGGCACTTAAACATGCGTTTAAGTATGCAGATAAAATCATGTGTCAGTTTATGGTTATTGTGGGAGATGAAGAAATGAGTGCACATGCTGTTACCATTAAGCATATGGAAAGCAGAGAGCAGAAAAAGATGATATCAGTTGACGATGCAATACGATGGATACAATCAAGCGCATAGATTACAATATATATGGAATATACAAAAAAAGAAATACAAACTTTTACTGAGAAGTTAGAAAAACTTCCTATCTATAAACAAAAGAAGAAAATACTCAATACGCTTTCACAACACCAAGTAATTGTGCTAGAAAGCAATACGGGATCGGGCAAGACCACACAGATCCCTATTATTTTACATGAGGCAGGCTATACTCAAAACGCGTGCATTGGCATGACGCAACCAAGGCGCATTGCTACCTCTTCTATTTCGGACGTTATACATATGCAATTGAATGGGAAGGCACTTCGCATGAAACAAGAAATAGTACCTTCTTCGTTTGTAAGCTACAAGATACGGTTCCACGATGAAACGACCCAAGATACTCGTATAAAGATAATGACCGATGGCGTGCTTATTCAGGAGATGAAATTTTCTCCTAATTTAGATAAGTATTCTGTAATTATTATTGATGAAGCACACGAAAGAAGTTTGAATATAGACTTTATTTTAGGACTTTTAAAGGAGCTTACAGAAAGGAGAAGCGATATAAAAATAATTATTTCTTCGGCTACTATTAATGCGGGTGTTTTTTCTACGTTTTTTATGGGTTGCCCTCTTGTACGCATTAATGCACCTATGCATGATGTCAAGATTCATTATAATCCGCCACCGCTTTGTCCTCAAAGAACTACCAGGGCTGGTTTTGTGAAAAGAAAAACTGATACAAAGAAATCTTCTTTTTATGTAGATGAAGAAGTACTTGTAGATCATATTGCTCGCATTGTGGAAAAAGCATTCCACGAGAATAAAGGAGATATGCTTATATTCTTGGCAGGCGAAAAACAGATTAGGATGTGTACAGAAAAGATAAAAGTACTTTCTTGTTCTCGCAATTTGTATATTTTACCTCTTTATGGGAGACTGAGTAAACAGGCGCAAGAGCTTGTGTTTGAGAATACTCCTAAAGGGATGACAAAAATTGTAATAGCAACAAATATAGCGGAGACGAGCATTACTATAGATGGAATTACAACCATCATAGATAGTGGAAGGGCAAAGTTTAATAGTTTTCTTCATCATAAGTTTGCATCAATATTAGAAGAATTACCAATATCACAATCTTCTGCAATACAAAGGAGGGGAAGAGCTGGACGAACGTCTGCAGGAGACTGCTACAGGCTGTATTTAGAAAAAGAATATGATGAGATGGCCACGT
>CBDCGX010000023.1:0-6095 GCA_965216965.1 Spirochaetia bacterium
CGTATGCACTTATAACTGGAGCTAGTTCTGGTATTGGAAAATCAATTGCATATAAATTAGCTCAAGAAAAAAAAGATATTATAGTGGTCGCACGGAGAATAGAAAGGCTTAAAAAGATACAGGAAGATATACAGAGATTATATGGAGTCAATGTTATTATAAAGCAGAGCGATATAAGCAAGGTAGAGAAAATTCAAGATCTTTGTGCGTGCATAGATTCTTTTGATGTAGATATACTCTTTAATAATGCGGGACTTGGCGCAGTAGAAACTCCACAAAAAAACTTTTTTGGTTCTTTGGAAGAAAGGGTTATTGATGTAAATATAAAGGCACTTACACATATTTCATCATATTTTGTTGCATATCATAATGAAAAAGATACAGATGCAACGCTCATAAATGTATCTTCTGTGGTGGGGTATGGGGTTTCGGCTACTTCTATTGTCTACTCTGCAACAAAATTTTATGTGAGTGCTTTTACAGAGGCATTGTATTATAAGCTAAAAGATATTCAGTCAAAAGTAAGAGTCAAGATATTGGCTCCGGCACTTACAGAAACCGAATTTTTTTCGGTAGCAAAAAACGATCCCAATATTAAGGTAACAGATTTAGGCATGACACACTACCATACTTCTGACCAAATGGCAGATTTTGCTATGCAACTCTTGCATTCTGATAAACCTGTTGGAATTGTAAACATAGAAGATTATAGCTTTGAGTTAAAAGAGTGTATATTTCCTCGTCTTTTTTAGCATAAGAAAATGATCTTTTTCAACATTTTTATTATTATATTGTTTGTTGTAAGTATGATCTTTTCGGGAAGAGATTTTTTTCGAAAAGACGATTGTTTTGATAAAGGAGGAATGTGGAATGTGCATGCAAAACAATGCATTTCCGAAGAGTTAGATGTTTTTATTCAGAAAGTAGTTGTATCAACAGATATACCCATACAAGTGCCCGAAGAAACATATTATGTATTTCTCAATAAGACCCATGTAACAAAGGATGGAAACTATTATAAGAAAGGAATGATTCAGATAGCACCTAATAAAAATATACAATATACTGTTTGGGTAATACTTAATACAAGTGGAATTTTTTTCTGGGGAGACATAAGTAGAAATACAACGTTATATACATTCTTTGCCCCTTTTTCTGTCGATAATGGAGGAAGTGGAACATTTTGGTATATCGGTACTTTTACACTTGATGTAAAAAACAATATGATTGTTCATAAAGAGTCTTTGTTTTTGGGAGATAGAGTGCAGAATATAAAAATATATCAGGAAGATGGTGCCGTATGGGTGCAGTTTAAAAATTTTTTAGATACACAAAATTTTGAAAGTATACCACAACAACTAGTAAAAAAAAGGATATCTTTTGATGAAATATATTAGACATTCTAAATAGAATACATAGAAATATTTTACATAATAAATATATTATAACATACATATCATGTACTTGAATAAAAAAAAGATATACAGTACAATGTAAGGAAAAAATATAAGATTCTTTATTGAGTTAAAAATATATAATGGAGATTATTAACTAAATGACTTTTGATATTAAAAAATTACGTAATATTGGTATTAGTGCACATATAGATAGTGGTAAAACAACACTGACTGAACGAATATTGTTTTATTGTGATAAAATTCATGCTATTCATGAAGTTCGAGGAAAAGATGGTGTTGGTGCCACAATGGACTCTATGGAATTAGAGAAGGAAAGAGGAATTACCATTGCCAGTGCTTCAACAAATGTAATGTGGGGAGAGACACCAGTTAATATAATTGATACTCCGGGTCACGTTGACTTTACTATAGAAGTAGAGCGTTCTCTGCGCGTACTTGATGGTGCGGTTTTGGTTTTGTGTGCGGTTTCTGGGGTGCAATCTCAATCTATTACTGTTGATAGACAGTTAAAACGATATTCAGTTCCACGACTTGCTTTTATAAATAAATGTGATAGGACTGGAGCGGACCCTGAGAGAGTGGTGAAACAGTTAAGAGAAAAACTAATGCTTAATGCACACATGCTTCAAATGCCTGTTGGGCTTGAAGACAAACATGATGGCATAATTGATCTTATAAAAATGAAAGCATATTACTTTGATGGAGATAATGGAGAAACGTTGAGAGAAGAAGATATCCCTTCTCATTGCAAGGATGAGGCAGAGAAAAAAAGGCATGATCTTTTAGATGCAATTTCTCTTTTTGATGATGAGCTCATGGAACATCTTATGGAAGATAAGGCTCCCGAAGAGTATATTCACAGAGCAATACGAAAAGCTACCATTGCTAATGAATTTTGTCCTGTCTTTGTTGGTTCTGCATATAAAAATAAAGGAGTACAATTACTCCTAGATTCAGTTGTGGAATACCTGCCTTCTCCCGAAGAAGTAACAAATAGGGCTCTCAATTTAGATAAAAATGAAGAAGAAGTAGTACTTACTTCAGAACAGAATGATCCTACTGTGGCACTTGCCTTTAAGTTAGAAGATGGAAAATATGGACAACTTACGTATACAAGAATATATCAGGGTCTAATTAAAAAAGGGATGGAGCTTGTTAACGTTCGTTCAAGAAAAAAATTTAAAGTAGGACGACTTATTCGCATGCATTCTAATACAATGTCTGATATTACAGAAGCTGGCTCTGGTGATATTGTTGCTCTTTTTGGTATAGACTGTGCTTCGGGAGATACATTTTGCTCGCCAGAAATTAATTATTCTATGACTTCAATGTTTGTTCCTGATCCTGTTATTTCGCTTTCTATTGCTCCAGTAGATAAGAAGTCTGCAGATCAGATGGCAAAGGCGCTCAATCGATTTACAAAAGAAGATCCCACATTTAAAACATATGTGGATGCGGAATCAAATGAAACTATTATTCAGGGCATGGGAGAATTGCACCTTGATGTATATGTTGAGAGAATGAAACGAGAATATGGAGCAATGGTAGAAACAGGGAAACCTCAAGTAGCATATAGAGAGGCGATAACGAGAAGAGCAGATTTTGATTATATACATAAAAAACAAACAGGTGGTGCAGGACAGTTTGGGCGAGTTGGAGGATATATTGAGCCTATTTTAGATACGGAAGATTCTCAAAATTACGAATTTGTTAATAAAATAAAGGGCGCTTCTATTCCAAACGAATTTATCCCTTCGTGCGATAAGGGGTTTAAGGCCTCTTTAAAAAAGGGGACGCTCATCGGGTATCCAATTGTAAGAGTAAGAGTTACTATAAATGATGGTTCTTCTCACTCTGTAGACTCATCAGATAATGCTTTCCAACAAGCTGCTATTGGAGCATTTAGACAGGCCTATGATAAGGCGGCTCCTATTGCACTTGAGCCTATTATGAAAGTAGTTGTAGAAACTCCTACAGAATTCCAAGGGAATTCTATGGCATTGCTTAATCAACGGAGAGGACTCATTGTAGCTAACTCTGATGAGGGAGTGATGACTGTAATAGAGGCAGAGGTTCCCTTGAGTGAAATGTTTGGGTTTTCAACAGAACTACGATCATCTACGCAGGGCAAGGCAGAATATTCAATGGAATTTCTAAAATATGGGAAAGTACCGTCTACTATACAAGAAGATTTAAAAAGCAAATTCATCAAGGAACGAGAGGAAGGAAGGAGATAGCATATATAAATCGTGGTTTAAATTATTATAATGGGATGCGTATATATATAAAAAAAAATGTGGTATTATTAAAGTACGGTATATATGAAAAAGCTGTCAGATAGTTTAGAGGATTATATAGAAATTATTTTCTATATATGTAGGCGCAAAGTAGGTGCTCATACTTCGGAAATTGCAAGATACCTCAATGTTAAAATGTCTTCTGTTACGCGAGCACTTAAATGTCTTTCAGAGAGTGGGCTTTTGAATTATAGCAAATATAAAAGAGTTCTTTTAACTAAAACAGGTATTGAATATGCCCGTTATATATTAGAAAAACACAGGGTAGCATATGATTTTCTTCATTTTGTACTTAGACAAGAACCGTATGCTGCCGATGAAGCTGCAAAAAAAATGAAAAAAGCACTTGATGAAGACACGTTAAAAAAGATGCAGGAATTTTTTAGCCATAATGCGCGAGATATGCCGTATAAGCATGAGGATTGTAAATATAATGATATGCGATGTATGCTTTGTAAGTTTACAGGCAACCTTAAGACAAGAAAAGTGTGATGCTTTATATTGTTTCTACACCAATTGGCAATTTAGATGATATCAGTTATAGAGCTGTAGAAGTGCTTAAAAAAGTAACAGTAATAGCATGTGAGGATACTCGAAGAACTAAGAAACTTCTTTCTTATTATGAAATATCCACAAGATGTATAAGTTGTCATTCGTATAATCAAGAAAAAATATATAATACTCTTTTGCTACCCTTGTTAAAGAAAGGCGAGGATGTTGCTTTGGTGAGCGATGCAGGAACCCCTTGCATTAGTGATCCCGGGGCGGTTATAGTGGAACATGTATATAACAACGATATAGCTGTAACACCTATAGTCGGGGCGAGTGCTATTACGGCGCTTGTAAGTGTTTCTGGATTACATGGAAAGGGATTTTGGTTTGAAGGATTTTTACAACGAAAGAAAAATGCTCGGTTAAAAAGATTGTCAGAATTATTAGAAAAAAACATAGGTTTTGTGCTTTTTGAATCTCCTTATAGGATAGAAAAGTTGTTAGAGGAAATTACTAGTATAGATTCTCAACGGTGCGTGCTTATGGGGCGTGAAATGACAAAAAAATTTGAGCATATTCATAGGGCATTAGTATCTGATTTGTTGCAAATGCATAGAAATAATGAAGTGCCAAAAAAAGGAGAATATACGGTGTTTGTATATCCTCAAAAAAGAATACGCTAGAAATACGTATTTTCTTAAATAATAAGATTCTATAGTTATTTGAGGTACGATAAGAGAGTATCTATTGTTTATAAAAAGGTTTTGTTTTATAATAAAAAAAATATGTTTTTAAGAAAAAATAAAATAAGTTCTCATGTTTTTGTATTAAATATTGCTATAGTATACTTTTTAACATCATGCATTACCATTTTAACGGAGCGCAGTGCAGAATTAGCAGGATTTATTTCTGATAAAAAGATTGTTACCGGATCAACACGTAATGGGATGAAGTATTATCTAAAGGAAAATAATACTGATGAAAAAATTATTGTTGCACTTATTATAAATGCGGGGTCTGTATTAGAAGATGATAATCAACTAGGGCTTGCTCATTTTGTTGAGCATATGGCATTTAATGGAACAAAAAAATTCCCCGGAAATGAAATAGTCAAAAAACTAGAATCAAAAGGAGTGCGATTTGGGGAGGATCTTAATGCTTATACAAGTTATGATGAAACGGTATTTCATATAACTATACCTTCGGGTAATGATGAATTATTAGATATGGTTTTGGATATAGTAGAAGAGTGGACGTATAATCTTAGTTATAGAGAGGATGAAATAGAGAAGGAAAAGGGTGTTGTTGAAGAAGAAGTAAGAGCGAGGTTACAACCAAATAATATGGCTAAAGATAAAAGAAATTCTTTGCTATTAAAAGGAAGTAAATATGCCAGTCGTTCTCCTGGTGGAAAACTTGATATAATAGAAAATTCTTCTCAAAAAGTTATTAAGTCATTTTACGATAAATGGTATAAGCCTAATTTGATGGCAGTTGCAGTTATAGGTGATATTTCTGTATCAGCTGCTAAAAAGAAAATCTTAGAAAGATTCTTTCACAAAGGAGAACCCATTAAAAGACCAGAATATAGTATTCCTCAGGGGAAAGAAGGCGAAGTTGACGTGCAATATATCAAAATTGATAATGCAGAGGCGAGATCTTTTGGAACTATATCAAATGTAAGACATCTTCCTCTAAACAGGGAAGATGTGTATGTAGATTCACTCATAGAGTATATGATGATATCGGTGATCAATAATCGATTTAGAAAACTTTTCCGCGAGAGCAAAACAATTGAAGGTGCCTATTTGGGTGAATCTGCTTTTGGAGTGAAAAATCAAATATATGAGTTTAATTTTTATCCATATAAGAATAAAAGTGTTGATGC
>CBDCGX010000024.1:0-6912 GCA_965216965.1 Spirochaetia bacterium
TTTGTATAATTGGAGTTACAGGAACAGATGGAAAAAGTACTACGGTAGAATTCATACATCAATTTCTCTCCCATGCTAATATAAAATCTGGATTTTGGTCTACTGTACGCAATTTTGATGGCAAAGAATTCTCGAAAAATCCTTTGCGACAATCAACACCAGAATCTCCAGACATATATAGAATGCTAAAAGCTCTAAAAAAGAATAAATGTACTCATGCTATACTTGAAGTTACAAGTCATGCTCTTAGCAAAAAAAACCAGCGCGTACATGGCATAAAATTTGATGTAGCAATACTAACAAACATAGACAGCGAACACCTTGAGTTTCACGGTACCGTAAAACAATATGCAAAAGATAAAAGCATTCTTTTTTCTCAACTCAAAAAAAAAGGTATTGGAATTCTGAGATATGAGGAACCATATACATCTCTTTTTAAGAAAGCATCTCCTCACACACATATAAAAACATATTCTATACACCACGAAGAGTCAGATTATTATTTATCAAATGTATCATGTAATATAAAAACTATTGAAGGGGATTTTCACCATAAAACAATACACAAACACATACAACTTGCCTGTGTCGGAATATATAATGCAGAAAACATGCTTGCATCTATTGCTGCAGTTCATGCTTGTAAAGTAAAATTGCCATGCATTCTTAATCATATTACTTCACTCAAAACACCAGAAGGGCGAATGCATATGATACATACAAATTTTGGATACACCATTATTATTGATTATGCTCACACCCCTGGTAGCTTCTTAAAAGTTCTTCCCATGATAAAAGAATTATCTAAAAGAAAACTACTTATAGTCTTTGGATCTGCAGGCGAACGAGATGTAAAAAAACGAGCTATGCAAGGCACTATAGCAACTACATACGCTGATATCATACTACTCGCCGATGAAGATCCCCGTGGAGAAGACAGCATGGCTATATTAAAAGACATATCTATAGCATGCAAACGCCATGTACTACATAAAACACTCTTCCTTATTCCCGACAGAAAAAACGCCATACAAAAAGCATTGACTTTAGCTCAACAAGGAGATGTAATCCTCTGTCTTGGAAAGGGGCACGAAAAAACAATAGAATACAAAGATTTCACTATGGATTGGGATGAAATAAAAGTTGTACAATCCCTCTTAGAAAAGCAAAAATGATATTATAAAACCATGAATATAGCACTTTTTTTTGGTGGTGCTTCAAAAGAGCACGAAATATCTCTTATATCTGCATCGCTTATATTTAACGCACTTAGAAAGAAAAAACATCGTGTTCATTCTATACTTATTACAAAAGAAAATGAGTGGTATCTTACAGACACAAAAAAACAAGCACAGCTCGCAAAAGAAAAAAAACCTCTAAGTGCCACAATCTCTCAAAAACATAAAAAAACATGGGCAATGCCAAATAAAGGGATATGCTATATGTATTCATATGAAAAAAATGTAAAAATAAAGAAAATCCCTGTCGATTGTGCATTTATTATGATACATGGAAATGGAGGAGAAGACGGAACTTTACAAAACATACTTTCATCTGCAAAAATACCCTTTACAGGCAGCGATGCCCTTGCGAGTACTATCTGCATAAAAAAACACCTTGCAAAAGATTATATAACACAGCATTCCCATATCCCAATAAAGACCCTTCCTTATGACCTAATACATACGCAATCTTTTTTACATTACAAATGCCCATTCCCCTTTCCTGTCATTATAAAACCAAACGATCTTGGCTCTTCTGTTGGACTTGCGTGTGCTTACACAAAAAAAGAACTTTCTTCTTCTCTTTCCTATTGTTCAAAATTCACATCTCATATACTTATTGAACCGTTATTGAAAAACATACGAGAAATAGAAGTAGCTATTACCGGAAATACCTATACTCCACAAAGCTATCCACCAGGAGAAATAATTATAAAAAACAACTTAGCATATAGTTATGAAAAAAAATATTGTGACAAAGATAAAACTGTAACACTCTCCGTTCCCGCAAAAATATCACGCACGCTTTCAAAAACGCTGCAAGAATATGCCCGTTCTATATATACTTCTTTAGGATGCAATGGGTTTGCTAGAGTTGATTTTTTTGTAGACAATAACCAGACCATATACTTTAATGAAGTAAACACTGTTCCTGGGTGTACCCAAGATAGTCTCTTCCCCATAATGGCATGTCAAAATGGGAAATCGCTTCCCGATCTCGTAGAAAGTATTATACAATGTGCGATAAAATAATATACTTCTCAATGAAAGGATATCCATGCATATCTATAAACAATAAAGTATAATTCATACTATGATATATATAAATCCTCACTATCAAAAACTACAATCTTCATATTTATTTTCTCAAATTGCAAAAATAATGCAAGAAGAACAAGAAAAAAATCCAGATCTTACAATAATTAAGCTCGGAATAGGAGATGTCACAAAAGCTCTTTTACCATCAATTATTTCTGCTTTTCATAAAGGAGTAGATGAAATGGCAAAAGATAGCACATTTCGCGGATATGGTCCAGAACAAGGATATGAATTTTTACGTACAAAAATTGCAAACCACGACTTTAAAGAAAAAGGGATAGCAATAAGCGCAGAAGAAATAATTATAAGTGATGGCTCAAAATGTGATGTGGGTAATTTCCAAGAAATATTCTCAACAGATATAAAAGTTGCCGTACCTGATCCTGTATATCCTGTTTATATAGATACAAATGTAATGGCAGGTCGTTCAAATACTTATAAAAACAATCGTTATGAAGGTCTAACATACCTTGTGGGTACAAAAGAAAATGATTTTATTCCCCCTCCTCCAACAGAAAAAACAGACCTACTATACCTCTGTTTTCCTAACAATCCCACAGGAGTAGTTGCCACTCACAAACAACTCAAAGCCTACGTAGACTATGCTCTTGAGAATGATGCTCTTTTACTTTTTGATGCTGCCTACTGCGAATATATCACAGAGAAATCTTTACCTCAATCTATCTTTGAAATACAAGGAGCAAAAAAATGTGCAGTAGAATTTAGAAGTTTTTCTAAAACTGCCGGTTTTACTGGAGTTAGATGTGCATATACTATCATTCCCAATGAGTGTAGGGCATTTAATGCAAAAAATGAACCAATCCCCCTACGAGATTTATGGCTTCGAAGACATACAACAAAATCCAATGGGGTTTCATATCCTGTGCAAAAAGCAGCCACCGCAGTGTATTCCCCCGAAGGAAAACTTCAAATACAAGAACGAATTACTTATTATATGGAAAATGCACAAATGATCCGTAATGCCATGTTAAAAAAGAATATCAAAGTATATGGAGGAATAAATGCTCCTTTCATATGGATTGATGCAAAAGAAAATAGTTGGGAACTATTTAGAAAAATATTGACAAAAACAGGAGTAGTTACAACTCCTGGTTCTGGATTTGGAAAATGCGGTGAGAAATTTATAAGAATAAGTGCTTTTAATCATAGAGAAAACGTAGAAGAGGCGCTTAAGAGGCTAGAAGCATATTTTTAACACGTTAATAATCAGAAACATATTCTTTTTTCCTTTTATTTATAGATATTTCTATAAATAAAAGGAAAAAAGAGTAATGTAATGAACAAAAAAAACCGATATACTAAACTAAGAAGAATATCTTAACAAGATTTTGTATAATAAACACTATAGGGGTACTAAAAATGAATATATTTTTTAAACGTTTCTTGCTATATTTTGGTCTCGCACTTTTAACAGTTATACTAGTTGCATGTGCAAGTAATAAATCTAAAGCAGACATCTTAGGTCCTTTTTATAAAGCAGAACTCGCTCAGAATGGACTAATAAAAGACTCCGCAAATGGGGCATGTTATATGCGTATAGTATATCCTTACACAGCTAGAAACCCACAGAATAAGAAAATAATAGATAATTATATAAATTCATTAAATGAAGTGCGTATTTTTAATGATGCAATAAATATTGAAGAATGCAGAAAAGATGCAGTTAGACAAACCGTACTTTATAGACTTGGCATATATGGGTTTACTCTTGCTGAAAAAGCAAACATCTTTAGCCTTGCCTTTCAAGTACAATACAGCATAAATAACAGTAAATTAGTAAGCTATTGGTACACTCTCAATTATGACAGCAAGTCAAAAAAAGGCGTTACGTATGATACATTGTTTCAAAACACTAATACGATACTTCCTCTTCTTGCAGAATATATAAAGCAAGACATAAACAGACAAAGAAGTGAACAGAATTATCAAAATCCAAATATACTTATAGATTTATCAAATCCAAGCCTTAAAGAAAGATTATCAACATTTGCTTTACTGCCAGCAAATAATAGAAAGAATAAAATGATCGGGATTCGTGTTTATATAAGTCAATATGGAATGAGTGATAAAGATAATCAAACCTCTTTTGCAGTAAATATTCCTTATTCAATAATAAAGCCTTATCTCAAAAAAGATGCTAAAAAAATATTTATAAGTCAATTCTTACCGCTTGTAGAAAGACCCGTCAACGAAGCTCGGAAAGTTTTCTTCCCAGACTTGGAAGAAAACTTTTGAGTTATGTCATAATCCCTTTGAAGAGTAATACTTAAATTGTAATGTCCTCTATTAAAACGCAACATCACATATTATATATAACACTTTCTATATTGGGATTTCTTTCTTTTTCTTTGCTTGATACCATTGTGAAAATTCTTTCCCAATGGTACAGCTCACTCACTATCGCATTTTACATGAGAATGTTTTCTACTGCTTTCTTATTATGCATTATAATATTCATACTAATTTCCACACAATCTTTTCGATCCCTAATTATTAAAAACCCTATCTCTCACTTTATACGAGGATTAATGCTCATTATCATATCTTTGGGATTCGTAGATGGGTTTACTCGAATTCCCCTTAATACAGGATATTCCATTGCATTCTTACTGCCCATATTTACTATGATCTTTTCAGCTATTTTTTTAAAAAAAAAGTTAAAACCACTTCTATTCTTTACAATAATAGGAGGTTTCGTAGGAATACTAATATTACTTCGCCCCGGTATTATTGCATTTTCCATAGGATATATAAGCATATTAGTTGCTGTAATGGCCGAAGTCCCATTCTTCTTTATGACAGAACATTATCATAAGAAAGAAAATCCGTTTGTAGTTATTTTCTACCCATCTCTTATTTCTATAGTTTCATTTCCTATACTTGCAATAGTTGTCAAATTCCCAATAACAATATTTTCTCCTTTTCATCTCCTACTATTTATAGCGGGGGGGCTTTTCTATGTACTTGCACAAGTGCTTATTATTACATCCTTCTCTCGCATAGCTGTGCCTATATCTATGGCAATGCAGTATACGCAAATACTATGGGGGTCAATAGTAGGAATGCTCATATTTAAAGATACCTACTTTGATTCTTTTTTTGTTATAGGAATTACCATTGTAATTCTATGTAGTTATATTGTAGCAACAAAAAAAGAACCATTTATAAGTACAAAAACAGAAACAGATCTTTAGATACAATGTATATAATGGACCACACTAAAATATATGGAGAAATCCTTTTAACACTCTTACAAGACATAAGTGATTCCAAAGAAACCACTTCACTTATAAGAAAGTTTATTCAATCTCTCACACAAGATAATGCAACATGGGATACAAACAAAAAAGCGGAGAGTTTTTTATGTCTCTGTTCAAAGAAGATTGCTCAAGAACTTTCTTCTGCCAACGATACTATTAAATCAGATTTAGACGCAATAGACAAAATTCTAAAAGAAGGGAAAGAAACCTCTACCCCTATAATGAATGACAAACCACTTTTTAAAAAATTCTGTAATGCTCTCTGGAAGGTCTTTAGCAAAGAAGCCATAATGATGAATCTTTCTCAAGACAGCGAAGAAAATCGCCAATCTTGTATACAAGATATCTTGTCTCAACGTTCTTTATCTATACAAAAATTAAACCCTACTCCAATTCATAATCCATGTAAAGAGATACTCTTTACATCAAATATTCTACTTACTTTACCAAAAATACAAGACGTAGAAAACCTTTCCCTTTCTCAAAAAAGTAAGAATAAATTATACCATATAATAAACAATGAGCCACAACAATATTGGTATGATCACCCCATGCCCCTCGGTATTTCTCAAGAAGCAAATGAACTCATATACGGATTAAAAGGCTTATCAGAAACACTTGCATTTGAAAAAGAACATGGAATAGTGCCTAATAATGCCACCCTCACAGTACTTCTTTCTGTATCAGTCACTCACCCATCACTTGCAAGCATTGCACAAGAATATATACAAAATGAGCTTTCTCATTTAAATAGTCTTGCAGACATAAAAATTTATATAGCGACAGAAAAAACTACAAAAGAAATACTATCTATTTTAGAACAAATTGACAGCACAGCATTCAATAAAGATAAGATGTCCGATGTCTTTGGAGTAGATGGTCGATATGGGAAACATTATTCATTCCTGAAAGCCATTGCTATTATATGGAAACTATGCATGAATCCAGAAACGCAAGCAACCTTTAAAATAGATCTTGATCAAGTGTTTCCAGAAAAGACACTTCTTGCCGAAACTCAAAAAACAGCATTCCAACATTTTTGCACTCCTCTTTGGGGGGCTACCGCTTATGATAGTGAAGGAAAACTAGTAGAACTTGGAATGATAGCGGGAGCACTTGTAAATGAAGCAGATATACATAAAGGGCTTTTTACCCCAGATGTATCATTCCCTTCTAGCAAAGAAAAACCTTCAATAGATATTTTCTTTCCTCGATCAATGCTAATGGCACTCTCTACCCGTGCAGAAATGATGACTCGCTATACTAAAAGTAGTACTTACAACGGAGAAACTACTGCCATACAACGAGTT
>CBDCGX010000025.1:0-6985 GCA_965216965.1 Spirochaetia bacterium
AAGTCCGAGTCACTGAAAATAAGCCACATGTTATTCTGATATTCAAACACACACCACAGCTGGACAAAATACAGCTCAGTAGGATAGTGTGACCAGACAGTGACAACCAAGGACTCACTGATCAGCACAAACCACTTTCCCTTCTTTATATCCTTAATTACTGTGTTTCTTTTAACACATTATTTATATATATATATATATATATGCATGTGTCTTCATACTTATGTATGTCTCTGTGTGTGCATGCACACATGTATGTATGTATGTATGTATATATATATATATTATGTGTGTGTGTGTATATGCATGCATGCATGATTGATATATATATTGGTAATTATCCTCTGATCATGGAACTTGTAGGTAATGGTGAAGCGTTAGACATGAACTGAAAACATAATAAAATTAAAAAAATTCTTGTACAACTGACAAGCAATTAAATCTATAATGAAACTATAATCCTTACATATACATTTCACCATCATCATCATCATCATCAGTTTCTCCAACAGTGTCTTTTTCTCGATCATCATCTTTCACATCAACATCATCTTCAGAATCTTTCTTTTCATCACTTTTTTCATCTCTGAAAAAAACAAATATAAAAATATTGTTGTCTATGAAATGAACAACAGATGGACATAATAAAATAATGTTTTAAGTAGTTTGAAAAACTGTATACTTTTAACTGGTGTACTGACATACTTTCAATACCAGTTGACTTTTGCGATTTAACGAAACACTTAATGATAATAGCAGTATGGAAAATATGGCCTTTGTTTAAGTCACCTGGTTCATTGCTTTATATTTATTGCCTGAATTAAACGTCGTAAAATGAATCCTCAGTCAACCTAAAATCAGGCTATTAACAGTAAATGGCTTAATTCTGCAAAGTAACTGAATTTTGTTTGTGATGATCGTATTGATAATGTGACCAATAAACAGTTTATGGATTATATGAAAAATGTTCCGGCTGGAAGTATCGCGACTGTTGAAGTTAAGCGTGAAGGAAAAATCACTGTAAGGAGAGGAATAGCTCCTTAAAAAGTGATCTCTCATAATTTATTAAAATATACTATTTGGAAGGAAAAATTTATGAAAAATAAAAGAACTAAAATATATATCTTTATAATTTCACTTGCTTTCCTTTCATATACGCTTTACAGTGCTTTTTTTATGGGCTTTTTTTCTCCAAAATCTTTTAAAGTAAACGGGTTTACTATCCATGCACCAAAGACATCATTTCTTTTTGGTGTGGCTGAGGGGGGAGACGAGGGTAGGGAACAATATTTGTTACCTTTTTCAGAATATAAAATAGAACTAACCGACAAAAAACAATTTTTCACTGCAGTTTTCATTGAAAAAAAAGAGTCTTTGTTTTCATCTAAGGGGGAACAGATAGTTTCTCTTGGGGTAAGTATCAGTTATTCCAGAGATGAGGATCGGTATGTACAGATAGATAAATCAAAAAAAAGTGAAAATGTTGTCTATGTCCAAAATAGTAGTTGCAACGTGTATATAGTCTCTTTTCCTAAAGATCGAACTTCCGTGTATATATTTCAGAGAAAAGATAGACATATAACTGGGTTTATTGATAGTGATCGAGACAACGCTACAGCGGAGAAAGCACTGCTAGTATTTTGTCCAAACAAAAAGGATACCCGTGAAAAAGAATAAAGTCTATTATAAAAGGATATTAATATGCAAACTTACTTAATTATAGGTTTTATACTATACCTGTTGGTCTTAAATAGCCTTACATCATATCGTCTCTATATCGATGATGGGTATGACAAAACACAGAAGATAGGGCAAGGGTTTATTGTTTGGCTGATCCCTCTGTTTGGCTCAATGTTTGTAGCTTTAATGATTAATCGAGACATCAAGTTCAAAGAGAAAAACTACACTCAAGTACCTTGGATCTTTGCAATGCTAGGGTATATCTTTTTTGTAGAGACACCTAGAGAGAACATAAACGGTTATGATCCAGAAATAAATGATTATAGTGCTTTTGCTGACGGAGATTCCGGTGGTGGTGATGGCGGTGGTGGTGATTAATAAATTAAAGAAAGTACACACTATGACTTTCCAATATAAAAGGGAGAAATAGTTTTGGATTTACTTTACACACTAACTTCGGCATTACCTTTAGGTATTGGGTTACTTCTCTCTTTTCATTATTTTACAAAAAAGAATAGGACTTTGTACTATAGGAACTTATTTGCTGGGATACTTTCGGGAGGGCTCCCTTTATTAGTCTTATATGAACCGTTATTTGGGGACGACTTCACTATCACTGGTTCCTCAACTGGGGCACTTATTTTTGGAGTTGCTCCTGTATATGGAGTGGTGGGGTACATTGTAGGCTATGCTTTAACTGTGCTTGTGACTGATAAGGACGAGGCTTCAAAGCCAATTTTACTGGGAGAACAACTCATGGTAGTAATACCTGCAGCAATATTTTTTGTTTTGACTGTGGGAATAATTTTAAGATTTTAAATCAAAGGAGTAATCAAAATGAAAACATTTAAAAAAATAATGATCGCACTGCTTATTCTGACAGTAACCTACATGAGTTTAATGTTTTATGCTTTTCATCCAAGAGAGGGTAAGAAGTATTTGTTCCCCGAAAAATATAGAGGGTGGGTTTGTATAACTTACGAGAAAGAAGGCGCACCTCCTTTGGAAATAGAAGGTGATACTCTTGTTTTAAAGGTTCCAAAAAGTGGGATAATTGAAACTTCTTCTAGATCAACTATTGTTGAAAATCCAAATGGATATCACGTACCAACTTACTCTAAATATTTTTATTACTCCGATAAAGGAATGAGAGAAGCAAAGGAGATGGCTATGGGTGGAGGTCATACTACACATAAAAAAGGAAGCAAGCAGTTTACCTCTTGTTTTTGGATCAGTACTAAAGAGAAAATAGAAAGTGATTCTGAGAAGTATGTAAAAGGCAGAGATTCTTTTGAAGATCCTATTTGTGGTGAGTGGGAAAAATGAAAATAAAATGTCATAAAAAGAGAGGATAGTAATTTGTTTTTAGCACTTTTTTCTACATTACCTTTAGGGATAGCGATATTGAAAGCTCTTTATTACCTGAAAAAAGAAAATAGGACTTTGTACTATAGGAATTTATTTGCCAGTATATTTTCGGGAATGGTTATTCTTCTGCTCTTGTATGAAGCACTATTTGGAGATTATCTCTCCAAATCATCAACTGCAGGAGTTATCTTTTTCTTTGCTCCCATATATGGTGCAGTAGCATACTTTGTAGGCTATGGTTTAACTATGCTTGCAACGGATAAAACTGAGGCTTCAAAAGCATTTTTGTTGGTGGATTGGCTAATGATGATAGTACCCATAGTAATGTTTTTTGTTTTAACTATGGGAATAATATTTAAAATTTAAAGGAGTATTTATTTGAATACAAAAAAATTTAAGATCTTCGACTGGGGCAAAGAATACATTGTTGATAAAAAATGCCTCGGTAGGGTTGAGCACATAAATAGTTACAGGAAATTCATCTGGGGAGGAAGAGCATATATTTGGATACCTCTTGTCATTGTTTCAGCTATCTTGTCCGGGATTGTTTGTCATTTTGTGTATCAAGATTTTGAGAAACTCAAGGAAGTTACTGTATGGATTTTAGGACTGGCGTATGGTATTTTGTCTTTATGGTATTACGTTTTACTGAGATGTGCAATAAATTGTGCAAAGGGACGAAGAAGGTACTTTTATATAAAAATACTACTGCCTGCAATCATCGCAACTATTCTCTTCCTTGTACTGGCAAATATGGGTGAAAACATAAGTGAAAATATTTACAAACAAGGAGATACGGTAAACTTTTCAGAAGCAACCTCACTCAAATTTGACAAGGTATGTATTTTTGGACCATACTCTTCTAATGCTGATGTGTCAGAGATCCTTGGTTTTGACTGGGATATAGAAAGTAGGACAAATATATCTTCAAGTGACAGCGTAAATATTATAGTATTTACCAAGAATAAAAAAGTGATAGAGTATACAGCCCACCCAAGAAATAAAAACGATTTTTATAAACTAAGCAGGAATTGTTTTCCTTATGAATTCTCAAAAATTAGAAGAGATCCAGATCAGCATACCTGGCACGAGGAAAGGTAGGAGAATATGAAGCCAAAAAACAAAAAGATATTTGTCCTTGCCTCAATGTATTCTATCTGGACAATGCTGTGGATTATACTGTCCATAATGGATGCTGGGTATGGAGTGAGTGGTTTTTTCTACCTTACCATTACAGGAATGCCCTTCTCCTTTTTTGCTTGGAGTATTCTCCCTAGTGGAGGAATAACAAGTCTTTTCGCCGTAGGTGTTATGGGAATGTTGCAATGGGTACTCGTATTGTTATTTATTTTTAGATTCAAAGGAGTAAAAAATGTATAAAATAATTTTAGGATCTTTAGTTGCTGTAGGAGGAGTATTTGTATTCTGGTATTTTAATACGGTTACACTTACAGGCAGAATTGTTGACACCAAAGGAAATATTCTCTCAGATGTAATTTATTCAAAGGTATATGCTGGAGGTGTTTATAGATTAGGACAAGTGGATGCCACAGGTATATTTACTATTGAAAATGTCTCTCGTGGAGAACTGTGTATATTATTTTCTTTTGATGTAGCTAAAGAAGAAAATACCTATCAGCTTAATCTACTTGAGAAGTGTGCAGACGTAGAGCCTTTTGAAGATAGAAATGTGGCGGATATTGTGATTGATATAGATGAAGCTATTCGATTGACGATGTTTGATGACTTGAAAAACAGTAAAGAATTAGCTATATACACAAAGTATAGAGAAAAGAAAAAAATTATATTAGAAAAAGGAGAATAAGTGTGTAGTCGTGTTTTAACTTTTCTGCTAGAGAATAAAAAACTATTGAGAGCTGAAAAGTTCTTAAATAAACATATCTTGAAAATCACACTTGTCAATGCTGCAGTAATTCTATTATTCTTATATTTTATAGATCGTGGTCATATTGACAAAGTGTACGTAGCCCCCTTTATTGCGTTTATGATTATTAATGTATTGCTTCAGAAGTTTTTGTTTTCTATTGCTACACTCCAAAAGAACAAAGGGGATATATCAGACAAGTTTCGCTGTAGGGTATCTTTGTTTAAGGTTTTCGGTGGTTTTATGTTTTTTGGGATTATTGGTTTAACTGTGTGGGCAAGTTAGCAATGAAGGATACTTATTTTGAGAGTTACAAGACTTGGGAAGGAGATTGTGAATGAAAGTGAAAACCTTGTGGCTCATTATTAATATTATCGCTATTGGATATTTTTCATACGTGCATTACACAATAGACAAGGACACTATGATTCCCTTTACCTATATTATGTTTCTAACAACTTTCCCGATAGGCATAGTCTTTGCTGCACCTTTTTATTTTGTAATGGAAGCTTTCTTTGGTTATGAAGAGGTACTAAAAAACTATTCTCTTTTTATATTTGATATCTTTATTCCGGGCATTCTATTTATGGTCGGTGGATATATTCAATGGTTCGTTATAGTGCCTAAGATGAAGAGATATTTTAAATCAAAAAACAAAGGAAAAATATGAGTTGTCTCGGCGCAGAAGATCTTTGGATAATTGCGATACTTTTTTTACTATTCGTAGTCCTGCCAATAATCTTGGCTAAGTTTTTCATAAAATGTAAAACTAGATGGAAAATACTGAGTGTGATGTTATCTATAGGGACCAGTGTAAGTATTACTCTGAATGAAAGTAGTGTATGTAAATATACGACTGGAAGTTTAGACTGTAGTTTGTATCTGATACTGGGCTTGTTAGCTATCGTATCTGTATTGATTTCTCTTTCAGTAAAGTATATTTGTAATAGAAAAAATAAGGAAATAAAAAATGGATAGTTTATGGATGTCGTATCTTTTGGCTGGTTCTCTTGCAGTCTTTTGGGTTGCAAATATAATAGGGCAGACTACGGCACAGAAACTCTACAAAAAGCTATGTCCAGACCCTCTACCCTCGGAATTTAGCTTGAATCAATATACCAAGGTTAAAGGGTGTCTTTTTAACTTAGACTTAGAAAAATTAACCCCGAAAGATATAAACAAAATTGACAAAATACGGTTAGCTACAAAGATTCAATATCTTTCTTTTTTTATAGTAATTGCACTTGCACTTGTTGCTTTTGCAAAACAAGGATTTAAATTTGTATAAAAATATTAGCCTAAAAAAGTGGCACATCATAGGACTGCTTATTGCAGTGATGTTTTATTTCCTTGCCGTCCCTAAAGTAATCAACACATACCTCTATTATAAAAATGGTTCACACCTTGATATTAATCATTATCGCATTGAGTTTCCAGTAGGACATTGGGCGTACTTTGGTGAAAGTAAAATAACGTATGTTGTCACGGGAAATAGAATTGATGGGCATAATTTAAGTGCTGAGTTTTTTAAAGATACTGAAACATCAGAAATTACTGATACATTTAAGAATATACTTCATAGCTGCAATAAAGTAGAGACAAATAATTTTCTATCTGGAGATATTGAAGGCATTATTCATATCTGTTACAAAAGAGAATAGTGAGATTTTCTATTTTATTTCAAGTGATAAAGAAATAGTGATTAGAGAGAATGATTATAATGCTACAAACATAAAGATTGTAGAAGAATATGAACTACTGCTCAACAGTATAAAGAGAAACCCAAAAGAGAACACAACGAAAACTCCCAAAATAAACCTAAAAGAGTTTCTCTTCTTGGACAGTGATGCTACAAAATATACATATGAAATAATTGTTGCAAATGACGTTCCCAAGAATGGAAAAATAAATAGTAAGATTTTTTATAAAGAAATTGACATAACATCCCGAAACAATGATTGTATATCGATTAGTGAATATATGGTTTTTGATAAACAAGATGTAGCACAGATGCCCGATGGTTTGAAAGAAGAAATTAAAGACAATAGGCTT
>CBDCGX010000026.1:0-33405 GCA_965216965.1 Spirochaetia bacterium
TCTAGTTCAAACCTTCTCTATTTCTGAGAACTCAAGTGCAATAGACAAAGGCTTATATATTAAAATAAAAAATGATTATTCTGCCTTTTATTACAGTAGTGATAGCTCTACTTGGTATACTACTCCTGTGTTAGTAGCGGGCACAACCATAACCCCGCCTACTGATAGTTTTAAATTAGCAACAGATGCGAGAGGGCATGAATTTAAAGGAAAGCCAGATATTGGTGCCTATGAAAATGACAATGGCGGGGGATCTGGTGGTGCTACTACTGGGGCTGTTGGAATCGCAATGGAAAAAGTGTGTACAAATAAAACAATGCCAGACTTTAATTCTGCTGATTTTTCTGCATTAAAACCAATGTTAGAACCTTTTTCTGTAACTACAAACACAGCTCTTAATTGTATCCATTT
Source organism: Spirochaetia bacterium (assembly GCA_965216965.1). Taxonomy (GTDB): domain Bacteria; phylum Spirochaetota; class Spirochaetia; order WTKD01; genus CBDAKK01. The sequence continues at coordinate 412 of CBDCGX010000026.1, forward strand.
TAGTGAAAGTGGTAGTGCTACTGCTACAGGAGATAGTTGGGCTAATGCACTCTCAACAGATCAACTAAAAACAAAACTTGATGTCATTCCTGATGCTTCTAACTCTAAAGTATATATCCTTTTACTTGCCAAAGGAACCTATACACCTACTACTCTAGCCACAGATGAAACAACAAGAGAAACATCTTTTACTATGAAAAACCACACAGCTATTATTGGGGGGTGGAATAATGCATATGATTTTAATAGTAAAACCTATACTACTCTGCTAAGTGGCGACATAGGCGAAGAAAATGACAAGACCGATAACTCCTATCATATTATTTTTAATAATAATCTAACTAGCAGTGCTATTTTATATGGTGTAACTCTAAGTCATGGCAATGCCAATGGAACATCAGTCCAATACACTGACGGAGGAGCAATCTTTAATCTCCAATCCAATCCAACAATTACCCAATCGAGTTTCTCTAATAATTCAAGTAATGGCAGCGGAGGAGCAATCTTTAATGGTTCCTCCAATCCAACAATTACCCAATCGAGTTTCTCTAATAATTCGGCAACTAGTACCGGAGGAGCAATCTTTAATCTCGAATCCCACCCAACAATTATCCAATCGAGTTTCTCTAATAATTCGGCAACTAGTAGCGGAGGAGCAATCTCTAATCAGACCTCCCACCCAACAATTACCCAATCGAGTTTCTCTAATAATTCAGGTAATTACGGAGGAGCAATCATTAATACTTCCTCCCACCCAACAATTACCCAATCGAGTTTCTCTAATAATTCAGGTAATTACGGAGGAGCAATCTATCAAGATAATGATGGAAAGACTGGAACTACCTTAGCTAATGTAATCCTCTGGGGTAATAAGGCTTCTAATGGCAATCAAATCTATTTAAATACAAATGGTAGCGGAAATGAGAATCTTATACTGGGTAATGTTATATTGCAAGGTGGTGTAGATAATATTGGATTTGATCCAGCTAATTCAAGTGAAAAACAAGTTAGTGAACATAATATTTTTACAAGCAATCCTGTTTTAGGTGCTTTTGCTAATAATGAAGGTCTAGTTAAAACCTTCTCTATTTCTGAGAACTCAAGTGCAATAGACAAAGGCTTATATATTAAAATAAAAAATGATTATTCTGCCTTTTATTACAGTAGTGATAGCTCTACTTGGTATACTACTCCTGTGTTAGCGGGCACAACCACTCCCCTCAACACCGCAGTAACCCCACATACTGATAGTTTTAAATTAGCAACAGATGCGAGAGGGTATAAATTTAAAGGAAAGCCAGATATTGGTGACTATGAATACAATGGCATTGCCCCTACTCCCTAATATATAAAAACACATAAGAAACACGTCTTTTCTGTAACCAGAACGGCGTGTTTTTTTATATCAAGTGCACTAAACACATAAAAAATATCTTTATATAAAGACAATGTTCTAAAAAAACACACTATAATATATAACTATAATAATTAAAGATATATGTAACTAATCCTAATATATTAAGTTGGATGTATTCATATATAAATAATATAGGCTTCTTAATAAACCCTAAAAACAATAAGGAGAAAGACATAACTATGAATACTCTAAAATCATACAATAAAAGGTTCACAATACAGAACTTCCTACAAATAATACTTTCGTTGTTGTTTGTAGTAGTAGTAACTACTTGTAGCACCGATACTACTGGCGGTGGATCTGGTGGTGTTACTACTGGGGCTATTGGAATCGCAATGGAAGAAGTGTGTACAAATAAAACAATGCCAGATTTAAATTCTACTGATTTTTCTGTATTAAAACCAATGTTAGAACCTTTTTCTGTAACTACAAACACAGCTCTTAATTGTATCCATTTTAGTGAAAGTGGTAGTGCTACTGCTACAGGAGATAGTTGGGCTAATGCACTCTCAACAGATCAACTAAAAACAAAACTTGATGCCATTTCTGATGCTTCTAACTCTAAAGTATATATCCTTTTACTTGCCAAAGGAACCTATACACCTACTACTCTAGCCACAGATGAAACAACAAGAGAAACATCTTTTACTATGAAAAACCACACAGCTATTATTGGGGGGTGGAATAATGCATATGATTTTAATAGTAAAACCTACACTAGCATACTAAGTGGCGACATAGGCATAAAAAATGACAAGTCCGATAACTCCTATCATCTTATTTCTAATAACAATCTAGCTAGCAGTGCTGTTTTATATGGTGTAACTCTAAGTCATGGCAATGCCAATGGAACATCTCCACACAATTTCGGAGGAGCAATCTATAATAAGTCCTCAAATCCAACAATTACCCAATCGAGTTTCTCTAATAATTCAAGTAATCAAGGAGGAGCAATCTATAATGATTCCTCCAACCCAACAATTACCCAATCGAGTTTCTCTAATAATTCAAGTAATGGCAACGGAGGAGCAATCTCTAATTACAAATCTAATCCAACAATTACCCAATCGGGTTTCTCTAATAATTCGGGTGGTTACGGAGGAGGAGCAATCTTTAATCTCGAATCCCACCCAATAATTACCCAATCGAGTTTCTCTAATAATTCGGGTCCTCAAGAAGGAGGAGCAATCTATAATAATCACTCCCACCCAACAATTATCCAATCGAGTTTCTCTAATAATTTGGCAACTAATGGCGGAGGAGCAATCTTTCAAGATAATGACAGGAATACTGGAACTACCTTAGCTAATGTAATCCTCTGGGGTAATACTGCTCCTAATGGCAGTCAAATCTATTTAAATACAGATAATAACGAAAATGAGAATCTTATACTGGGCAGCGTTATATTGCAAGATGGTGTAGATAATATTGGATTTAATTCAGCTAATCCAAGTGGAAAACAAGTTAGTGAACACAATATTCTTACAACCGATCCTGGTTTAGGTGCTTTTGCTAATAATAAAGGTCTAGTTAAAACCTTCTCTATTTCTGATAACTCAAGTGCAATAGACAAAGGCTTATATATTAAAATAAAAAATGATTATTCTTCCTTTTATTACAGTAGTGATAGCTCTACTTGGTATACTACTCCTGTATTATTAGCGGGCACAACCACAACCCCGCCTACTGATAGTTTTAAATTAGCAACAGATGCGAGAGGGTATAAATTTAAAGGAAAGCCAGATATTGGTGCCTATGAATACAATGGCATTGCCCCTACTCCCTAATATATATAAAAATACATAAAAAACACGTCTTTTCTGTAACAAGAACGGCGTGTTTTTTATATTAAGTGCACTAAACACATAAATATTATCTTTATATAAAGATAATATTTTAAAAAAATATACTATAATATATATAAATGAAGGATAAATAATCAACAGGACTTACTAAAATATCTAATTGTATTCAAAAATACTAAAAAACAGGAAAGGAACAAGCTCAAAAAGCTATGCCAATAGACACTCAAAAAAGAACATGCCTTATTACAAATAGAATAAACCATGCCTACAATTGGTCTCAAAGGTACAACATATCCACTTTGGTTGACACAATAATCGCAATATATTTATAAGGCGGAACACTCATAAATCATAGTGATATTTTTAAAAACTTGACATATAGAAAATACTATATTACAATATAATTTAGGTTAAGCATTGGCATTTCTCTAGGTAGTGTATGGATATGTTATTAATTCAACAAAAAACTGAGAACCAAGAATTATTATGCTATAAGGTGAAAAATGAACCACTATATATTAGCTTTAGACCAAGGAACTACAAGTTCAAGAGCTATAATTTTTGACAGAGAAGGTACTATTATACATGCTGTAAACAGAGAATTTACGCAGTATTATCCTCGTCCCGCATGGGTGGAACATGATTGTGAAGAAATCTTATCGTCTCAACTTTATTCCATAGAAGCATGCCTCAATGAAGCAAACATGACATTTAATGAAATACTTTCTATTGGAATAACAAACCAAAGAGAAACTACAGTGGTGTGGAACAGAGAAACAGGCAAACCTATTTATAATGCTATAGTATGGCAGTGTAGACGAACAAGCTCAATAGTAGATGAGCTAAAAAAAGCAAATTATGAACAAAAAGTAAAGGAAAAAACAGGGCTTATTTTAGATGCCTATTTTTCTGGCACAAAAATAAAATGGATATTAGATAATGTGAGCGGTGCAAGAGAAATGGCACATAATGGAGAACTTTGTTTTGGCACTACAGACTCGTGGCTTATTTACAACTTGACTGGGAAAAAATCACATGTTACAGATTATACAAATGCTTCAAGGACAATGATCTATAACATACATAGCAGAGAATGGGATGATGAATTATTGCATGTTTTAGATATTCCAAAGTCAATGCTTCCAAAAGTCCACCCATCTTCGAGCCATTTTGGAGATGCGCTTTTTCATGGAACAGCAATACCAATTACTGGTGTTGCGGGCGATCAGCAAGCAGCTCTTTTTGGTCAAACATGCTTTGAATTTGGAGAAGTTAAAAACACCTATGGAACAGGTAATTTCATACTCGTAAATACAAAGAACAAAGCTATCGATTCAAAGAATGGACTTTTAACTACTATGGCATGTTCTATTGATGACACTGCACAATATGCCCTTGAAGGAAGTGTGTTTGTAGCTGGATCCGTTGTACAGTGGCTTAGAGATGAATTGAAGATAATAGACACCTGTGCAGATACTGAATATTTTGCAACACAAGTGAAAGACAACAATGGCATCTACCTAGTCCCAGCATTTGTTGGTTTGGGAACTCCATATTGGGATAGTTATGCTCGCGGAACTATAGTAGGACTTACAAGAGGCTCAAATAAAAACCATATCATAAGAGCAGCTCTAGAAAGTATTGCATACCAAAGTAAAGACATAGTTGAAGTTATTAAGCAAGACTTAAAATCCGATATAAAAGAATTTAGAGTTGATGGTGGTGCTAGTTTAAATAACTTCTTAATGCAATTCCAAGCAGACATATTAGAGAAAGAAATCTCCCGCCCCAAAGTATCAGAAACAACTGCATTAGGAGTCGCGTATTTGAGCGGATTGTATTCAGGTTTCTGGAAAAGCTTAGATGACATAAAAGGAAATTGGAAAATTGACAAAAAATACATACCCAACCCTATTGATAGTACATTTTATACTACATGGAAAAAGGCAGTCAAAAGAAGCCTTGAGTGGATTGAAAAATAATATATGACGTATGATATATGTATCATAGGAGCCGGAGTTATGGGATTATCCATAGCCCACAAGCTTTCTCAATACGAGCTTACGGTGTGTGTAATAGATAAAGGATCCGACGTTGCATCTGGAGTAAGTAAAGCAAACAGTGGTATCATTCATGGGGGCTTTGATGATGCAACTGGAACTGTAAAGGCGAAGTATTCTATTCATGGGCACAATGCAATAAAAACGCTTAATAAAAGTTTGCATTTTGGCTACAAACCAATAGGTTCTTTGGTTTTAGCATTTTCGCCATTAGAAGAAGAAATTATAAAAAAACTATACCAAAATGCAAAAACAAGAGGCATTCAAGAGCTTTCTCTTCTATCAAGAGAAGAAATTCTACACAGAGAACCACATATACACGCACATGTAAGTATGGCATTGTTAAGCAAAAACTCCGGAATAATTTCCCCCTACGAATTTGCAATTGCTCTAGCCGATAATTCTTTAGATAATGATGTCCACATAAAACTATCTCAAGAAGTTATGTCTATCCAAAAAGATGCTCTATACACAATACGTACTAACAAAGAAAACATTTGTGCAAAGATACTCATTAATTGTGCAGGGCTATATTGCGATGATATCTCCGCAATGGTAGGAGTAAAAGATTATACCATTACACCTATTAAGGGACAGTATCTTATCTTAGACAGAGAGGCTGGAACATTGATACAATCTGTTTTATTTAGGGTGCCATCTAACAAAGGGAAGGGGATCCTCATCTCTCCAACATATCACGGCAATCTTTTATTAGGTCCCGATGCACAACCATGTGAAAAAAGTGATACCAGCACAGATCTAGAAAGCTTGAAAAACATCTATATAGCTGCACAAAAGACTGTCAAAAACATACCAATAAAAAAAATCATTACAAATTATGCAGGAGTACGTCCCAATAATAGTACTGGTGATTTTATAATAAGAGAAAAAATAAGCGGATTTATTGAATGTGCAGGAATGAAATCACCAGGACTTACAAGTTGTTTACCAATAGCAGATTCTATACTCACAACATATATTGCTAATCATTTTAAACTTGTTAAAAAACATGGATATAAAAAAGAGAGACCTACTTGTATTCCGTCACAAGCAGACAAGGTGTTTTTAAGCATCCAAAAAACAAATGAGCTTGCCTCATTAAATTTAGATAATGATGAGTGTATGATTTGCAAATGTGAGCAAGTCAGAAAAAAAGTCATTGCACAAACTATTGCTCATTCTAAATTTGATCTCATTTCAACTGATGCAATTAAAATGAGAACACGTGCAGGCATGGGATATTGTCAAGGTGCGTTTTGTAAAAGTCGGGTAGAAAACATTATAATATCTCACTACTCCACAATAAGAAAAAATAGAAAAAAAAGTAAACGTGTAACTCGCAAAGAACTTTTAGATTATTTGAAAGAGTTAGAAATACCAATTTTATAAGTTCTTCACTTATTATATCCACCGTATAATGCTAATATTAAAATGAAAATTAATAGTTACTTTTCACTACACACATTATCTAACTTATTATGAGTTTGTATGTTCTATAGATATTACTACATTTCCTTTACAAAATACTTTTTTATCTAATATAATAGATAAAAAGTGTTCAAGAGCTATTTCTTGAGCAATAACAAAAATTAGGAGAGCAAAATGAGTAATACAACAATATTCCACATTGGAACACTATATGCAAAACCAGAACATATAGATAATTTAATTAAATCTTTAGAAGGATTGAAACATGCACCAGGGTATATTACTCATGAGTGTTATAAAGACCTTAAAAACACAAACAAATTAACATTGGTAGAAGAATGGCAAAGTAAAAGTGATCATGAGAATTTCATTAATTCATTTTCAAAAGAACAAATGGAACAATGGTTAAGTATGCTTTCTCAAAAAGGCGAAGACTCATATTTTGAAAAATTATAAAACATTTATTATACAAGATAAAACCAAATAAACCTCCATTATTTTTTATCGCCAAAACATTTTGATATTGCAATTGCCATGTTTTATCTCAAGGCTTTGAATAAACTGTGCCCACAATAAGTGACACTGTGCTATCAGTCTTCATTTCAGTAATATCAATTTCTCTATATTCCTTCTCCTTTTTTTGCTTATATAATACCGACTCCTTTTATAATTTGTTTTTCTTTATAAACAATATCTGGAAATTCCATAATTTCTGGCACTAAATCTAATTTAGGATGCGGAATTTCATCATGTTTTCATCACAAACGCCATAGGCTACATCAAATATAATGATTGCTTTATATTGTGACATATGTTATACTGTTTTTATAGGCTTATTGGGAATCGTGATCGGAATCCCTGTTGTGATTATCTTTTTTTTATCACCAATATTGCTTTTTTTTACTTTTGGGATCACTCGCAACAATCTTCATATTCAGTTTGGTATGAGAGGCACAACGTATGGATGCTGAATTTGGGACTAAAAATAAATAACTATTTCTCCTTTTACTTGACTTTTTTTTAAAAAAAATCAATAAAGAATCTTCAATATAATCAACAAAAAAATAATAACAAAACAATACAAAAACACTTGACAAAAAACAAAAAGTACGATAATAATAGTTGATATCGCAATAAAATGCGGTTGTACCGGGAAGAGAGCCCGGGTAGTACGACCCCAGTAGCCTTCTACGTAAAATGCGGTTGTACCGGGAAGAGAGCCCGGGTAGTACGACCCCCAGTAACCTTCTACTGGGGTTTGTTTTTTATATGCAACAAAGCACCCTTATCTGCAAAGAACACCTCAATTTTTTCTTCCTGATTTTTTTGTAAAAATTCCATAATTAATTTGCAATAATTTAAATTTAGTATTTCACCCATATAAATATAACCTTTTTAAAAAAAACACTTGACAAAAAAAACAAAAAGTACGATAATAATAGTTGATATCGCAATAAAATGCGGTTGTACCGGGAAGAGAGCCCGGGTAGTACGACCCCCAGTAACCTTCTACTGGGGTTTGTTTTTTATATGCAACAAAGCACCCTTATCTGCAAAGAACACCTCAATTTTTTCTTCCTGATTTTTTTGTAAAAATTCCATAATTAATTTGCAATAATTTAAATTTAGTATTTCACCCATATAAATATAACCTTTTTAAAAAAAACACTTGACAAAAAAAACAAAAAGCACGATAATAATAGTTGATATCGCAATAAAATGCGGTTGTACCGGGGGAGAGAGCCCGGGTAGTACGCCCCCAGTAACCTTCTACTGGGGGCTGTTTTTTATATGCAACAAAGCACCTTTTATCTGCAAAGAACACCTCAATTTTTTCTTCTTGAAATCTTTATAAAAATTCCATAATTAATTTGCAATAATTTAAATTTAGTATTTCACCCATATAAATATAACCTTTTTTAAAAAAAACACTTGACAAAAAAAACAAAAAGCACGATAATAATAGTTGATATCGCAATAAAATGCGGTTGTACCGGGAAGAGAGCCCGGGTAGTACGACCCCCAGTAACCTTCTACTGGGGTTTGTTTTTTATATGCAACAAAGCACCCTTATCTGCAAAGAACACCTCAATTTTTTCTTCCTGATTTTTTTGTAAAAATTCCATAATTAATTTGCAATAATTTAAATTTAGTATTTCACCCATATAAATATAACCTTTTTAAAAAAAACACTTGACAAAAAAAACAAAAAGCACGATAATAATAGTTGATATCGCAATAAAATGCGGTTGTACCGGGGGAGAGAGCCCGGGTAGTACGCCCCCAGTAACCTTCTACTGGGGGCTGTTTTTTATATGCAACAAAGCACCTTTTATCTGCAAAGAACACCTCAATTTTTTCTTCTTGAAATCTTTATAAAAATTCCATAATTAATTTGCAATAATTTAAATTTAGTATTTCACCCATATAAATATAACCTTTTTAAAAAAAAACACTTGACAAAAAAAACAAAAAGTACGATAATAATAGTTGATATCGCAATAAAATGCGGTTGTACCGGGAAGAGAGCCCGGGTAGTACGACCCCAGTAGCCTTCTACTGGGGTTTGTTTTTTATATGCAACAAAGCACTCTTATCTGCAAAGAACACCTCAATTTTTTCTTCTTGAAATCTTTATAAAAATTCCATAATTAATTTGCAATAATTTAAATTTAGTATTTCACCCATATAAATATAACCTTTTTTAAAGAAAACACTTGACAAAAAAAACAAAAAGTACGATAATAATAGTTGATATCGCAATAAAATGCGGTTGTACCGGGGGAGAGAGCCCGGGTAGTACGCCCCCAGTAACCTTCTACTGGGGGCTGTTTTTTATATGCAACAAAGCACCTTTTATCTGCAAAGAACACCTCAATTTTTTCTTCTTGAAATCTTTATAAAAATTCCATAATTAATTTGCAATAATTTAAATTTAGTATTTCACCCATATAAATATAACCTTTTTAAAAAAAAACACTTGACAAAAAAAACAAAAAGTACGATAATAATAGTTGATATCGCAATAAAATGCGGTTGCACCGGGGAGAGATCCCGGGTGATACGCCCACATTCGTTCTATTGAGTGTGGGCACTTTTATTTTATTGGAAAAATATAAAATTTTCTGTCGTTTAAAACCAATAATTTGTCTATAGATTTAATATTCCCCCTCCCTAGCTGATTAAAAATCACGCTGATATCAACATTATTTTTAAATGCCAAAAACACAACCGAGGCCTGCTTGCTTGCGTTATAAATTTTGTCAACAATTCTTCGTGGGCTCACGCTTGAAATACTTTTAAACTCAACGATGTCATTATTAACTATAGCATCAGGGTTTTTAATTCCAGGTGTTTTTGTTTCAGGTAATAAAAACACTTTATACCCACGCTTCGCAAGCTCTCGAGCCATGGCTCGCTCGGTCTTTCTAACTGCTTTTTGGTTTTTTGATTTTTCTTCACGGGAACTTGCTTCACGAACAACACCTCCATTGTCATATTTAGTAATTATTTTTGTTCCTTTGGCAAGGTCAATGGCGTAATTATTCATGCCCAGCATATGTGCGAGATGTACAATATCACCAGCAACTCCATGTTTTTCTGCACGCTGAATCATGCCATCAGATAACTTCCAAAATGACTCCTTATCGTAAGGATTCTGACCGAACCCTTTTTGTGGTGGCGGTGTGTTTTTTATGTTGCCAATCTTCTCAAAGAAGCACAATTTATCCAAAATCTTGGAATTAATGACATGGCAATTGCAATATCAAAATGTTTTGGTGGTAAAAATGAATAATTACTTATCTTTATTTTTATCTTCTTCTTTATATATAGGACCTATTGGCCTATTGGCCTATCTGCCCACAATACGGATAGAATTAGAAAAAAAATAAAAAGTGCAAGAAATAGGATTGGCACGATAACAAAAATAATCAAAAGCGGTATCCCAACAAAAAATTCTAACAAACCCATAAATATATTATAGCATATGTCACAATACAAAGCAAGTATTACATTCCAACTTAAGGATCTCTTCACCCAGCCGCTTACTAAAATAAAAGCCGGAATATCTGATTTTAGTAGTAGTGGCGCAAAAACAATAGGCAAATTAAAATCGGCGTGGGATCAATTTAACAATGATAGTTTACGTACTCAAACCGCAGCGAACCTCGCGCTTGCATCACAAGCATTCAGTAATACTGCTAATCAGATTAATGCGCTCGTAAGCGCACCCAGAAATATAGCTGCGTCATTCGAAACGGGAATGGCTAGAGTTTCGACTGTGCTCACCGCAACAAATGCAATTTCTGGCGATACCACGCAAACTTTTAATAGCATAGAAAATGCTGCGAAAAGAATGGCTAGTGGGTTGACGCAAGCCGGGAAGCTTGCGTCAATAGGAATAGATGTATATACAAATTCAGTTTATACTATGCTGTCTTCAGGCGGTATTGAAATTACGCTAACCCCGCAAGGTTGTGGGTACCGATTATTTCTTAATGTGATATAATAATTCGATATTATAATATGTGACCCAGCAGGTTGTGGGTACCGATTATTTCTTAATGTGATATAATAACGCCTAGTCTTCTTGCTATACTTGCTTGGTTGTGGGTACCGATTATTTCTTAATGTGATATAATAACGCCTAGTCTTCTTGCTATACTTGCTTGGTTGTGGGTACCGATTATTTCTTAATGTGATATAATAACGCCTAGTCTTCTTGCTATACTTGCTTGGTTGTGGGTACCGATTATTTCTTAATGTGATATAATCTTCTCAAGGGATGAAGATAATGTTCGATGGTTGTGGGTACCGATTATTTCTTAATGTGATATAATTAGTTAATGTTGCATTCACAATTTCATCAAGTTGTGGGTACCGATTATTTCTTAATGTGATATAATTGTTGTTGATATTCTTATTGGGTCGGGTGCGTTGTGGGTACCGATTATTTCTTAATGTGATATAATGGGTATAGTCTTTTTAAGTCATTCGCGTGCGTTGTGGGTACCGATTATTTCTTAATGTGATATAATTCACAGATCACGTGTGATGATCGATCATTAGTTGTGGGTACCGATTATTTCTTAATGTGATATAATTGTGTTAATCGGCTCGGCCGGATCTGCATAGTTGTGGGTACCGATTATTTCTTAATGTGATATAATTGAAATTCCACAAACTTCACAACGATATCCGTTGTGGGTACCGATTATTTCTTAATGTGATATAATGTGAACTCGGTGCGGGACTCGCCACGCTTAGTTGTGGGTACCGATTATTTCTTAATGTGATATAATAATTCCAACAATTGGTATTGGGCCTAACATGTTGTGGGTACCGATTATTTCTTAATGTGATATAATACACATCAACCGCGGTATTCGTATCCATAAGTTGTGGGTACCGATTATTTCTTAATGTGATATAATATCTGCAATGTTTTCTTTATTGAATGCCCGTTGTGGGTACCGATTATTTCTTAATGTGATATAATTTTTGGTAATTGTAAGAATGATGTGGAATAGTTGTGGGTACCGATTATTTCTTAATGTGATATAATTGTGTTAATCGGCTCGGCCGGATCTGCATAGTTGTGGGTACCGATTATTTCTTAATGTGATATAATTGAAATTCCACAAACTTCACAACGATATCCGTTGTGGGTACCGATTATTTCTTAATGTGATATAATGTGTATCAATTGGACTCGCAACGACACAAAGTTGTGGGTACCGATTATTTCTTAATGTGATATAATGTGAACTCGGTGCGGGACTCGCCACGCTTAGTTGTGGGTACCGATTATTTCTTAATGTGATATAATATTGCTGTGCAATTTCCTTCGTTCACCCAAGTTGTGGGTACCGATTATTTCTTAATGTGATATAATTCACAGATCACGTGTGATGATCGATCATTAGTTGTGGGTACCGATTATTTCTTAATGTGATATAATATAAAAATCTAACAATGTTGCAGAACAGAAGTTGTGGGTACCGATTATTTCTTAATGTGATATAATATAAATTCACATAAACTTTATATGAATATGTTGTGGGTACCGATTATTTCTTAATGTGATATAATATTGCAGATATAAAATTGCCTATTGCATACGTTGTGGGTACCGATTATTTCTTAATGTGATATAATAATTGTCTACAATCTATACTTATAATTTACGTTGTGGGTACCGATTATTTCTTAATGTGATATAATTAATACTGACTTTAATATTCCAGAAATTGAGTTGTGGGTACCGATTATTTCTTAATGTGATATAATTCTGACAATTCCAGTTGTAACTGCATCCAGTTGTGGGTACCGATTATTTCTTAATGTGATATAATACATCAGCTTTTTTTGAGGCTGTAGCAAGCGTTGTGGGTACCGATTATTTCTTAATGTGATATAATAAAAAATACTACGCTGCAGTAGTGAAAATGGTTGTGGGTACCGATTATTTCTTAATGTGATATAATATCGTATTGTCCTGCGACTCAGTGGGGGTTGTTGTGGGTACCGATTATTTCTTAATGTGATATAATTTTCTGCTGTGTTATTACCTACTTTAGTTAGTTGTGGGTACCGATTATTTCTTAATGTGATATAATTTAACAACATTAATAACACATGTTACGCCTGTTGTGGGTACCGATTATTTCTTAATGTGATATAATTGACAAGGCGGTTGAGCTTTGTGAACAACAGTTGTGGGTACCGATTATTTCTTAATGTGATATAATTCAAAAAAAACAATCCCAATCAAAAATATAGTTGTGGGTACCGATTATTTCTTAATGTGATATAATATGAAATAGCTCAGCGAGCGATTGATAGGAGTTGTGGGTACCGATTATTTCTTAATGTGATATAATAAGTGAAGGTATTGAAGATGGTTATTATAAGTTGTGGGTACCGATTATTTCTTAATGTGATATAATTACAACAACAATAAAAATCAAGCACAAATTGTTGTGGGTACCGATTATTTCTTAATGTGATATAATACATAACCAGCGTTGTTTTGTATAATTTTTGTTGTGGGTACCGATTATTTCTTAATGTGATATAATATTGCTGTGCAATTTTCTTGGTTGGCCCAAGTTGTGGGTACCGATTATTTCTTAATGTGATATAATTATCCAATTCGCATAAGAGTTCTCCTTGCGGTTGTGGGTACCGATTATTTCTTAATGTGATATAATACAACCCAAACACGAATGTTATAGAAACCAGTTGTGGGTACCGATTATTTCTTAATGTGATATAATAAAAAGAGAGAAAGAGTCCCTCCCGACTCAGTTGTGGGTACCGATTATTTCTTAATGTGATATAATGATATGTTGGGTACGTGACATCTCGATAGTGTTGTGGGTACCGATTATTTCTTAATGTGATATAATAGTTTGTGGGATTTCATGTAATATAGCGAAGTTGTGGGTACCGATTATTTCTTAATGTGATATAATTTAAGAAGTCCATTCCATCAGGATGGTCCTGTTGTGGGTACCGATTATTTCTTAATGTGATATAATTAACAAGTTGTTCTGCAACAGTTCCGATTGGTTGTGGGTACCGATTATTTCTTAATGTGATATAATTACGGTACAGGATTTGTATAATTTATTCGAGTTGTGGGTACCGATTATTTCTTAATGTGATATAATATTTTATATTTATGCTCAAGACGTGTAATAGTTGTGGGTACCGATTATTTCTTAATGTGATATAATTTCAAAATTATTTCTTGTGAAATCAAAAGGTTGTGGGTACCGATTATTTCTTAATGTGATATAATAAAACAGAATATAAATCTATTATTGCGGATGTTGTGGGTACCGATTATTTCTTAATGTGATATAATTCGAAAGAAATATTTATTCCTGCATGGGACGTTGTGGGTACCGATTATTTCTTAATGTGATATAATTTCCTGCAAGAATCAAAACTATTGGGTTCGGTTGTGGGTACCGATTATTTCTTAATGTGATATAATTACAACAACAATAAAAATCAAACATGAATTGTTGTGGGTACCGATTATTTCTTAATGTGATATAATACTTCCCCCCTAAGTTTTTTTAAAACAAAAACTTAGGGGGCTTTTTTATACAGAAAACTGCTAAAATATCCTCAACTGAGAGCTCTGTTGAGTCATTTTTTTCTTTTCTGCACCGCAAAGATGTATGATGTTTTCTTGTTGCTTTTCAGTAACTGCAAGAATACTTACACGTCCATGATGTGGAAATGCTTTTTTAACTTGTATAGCAAGCGTTGCAACTTTCTCATTGCCAGAGCACAACTTAATATACACAGAATACTGCGACATCTCAAACCCTAAATTAAGTAAAGCATTCCTAAATTGTGTTGCCTCTCTTCGTTCCTTCTTAGTAATTACAGGGAGATCAAACATTACATAGCACCACATCATTTGATACCGACTAAACATGAATAGTATTCATAATATCTGTAAATATATTCTCCACCGGCATTGCGGGAATATATAATTTCTTTATTTCTTTCTCTAAAACTTTTCTATACGAATGAATCATCTCCGTTGCCCCTATAAAAACTGGACTCATTCCCCTTTTACAAGCAACATCAACAGATGCAAGAGATGCTAAGACCCGCTTTGCTTCTTGACATAACGATTGTATATTTTCCTTTACAAGCACATATACTCCATAATCCACAATAGGTCGAAACGGTTCAATAAAATCATCTACTAATTGCATTGTGTTATTCCACGAAGAATGATGCAAGCCAATACTTGGATGAAATCCACACGCCACCACAGCCCTTGCCACCATGCTTCTCATTACCATATAGCCATAATTCAACATGGCATTTATTCCTTCCTTGTCTCTATCTCTTTTGAATCCATCTCCAAAGATGTTCTTAAAATAGATGCGCGCTGCTTGTGCCTCTACATTGCCTACATCTCCCGAACACACTCTACGCGACATGGCAAATAACACATTACTCACAGCACTATTTTTGCACATGGCAAGCACTACAGCCTGCCTCGCAATTTTTTCCTGTACTATATTTTGCCATAGCCTCTTTCGAATGGGTTCGCTTATATGCGTTTGTAGAGACAGCCGCTCTGTTATAGCATGGTGCGATAATATGGGTAGACTGATAGCCTTAGGAACACAATTAGAACCTGTTATAATGAGTGGTATTCCTCTATCTGCAAGATTCTGCATAAGCTGGTTAGAAATACTCGCCCCATACGAATTAACTACAACAGACAATATTTCATCATAAGGGATCCGTGCAATTTCACACTTTCCGTCACCCACAACGATAAACCCTCTAAAGTGAGAGAGTTTTCTCGGACTTCCCATTACTTCCATAATTATTCCTGGCATAATAATAATATCGGAATAATAGACAGTATATGTATCTTATTTTTTTATCGATGATACAATCCCGTGGGACTTACGTGTATTTTTTTAGCATCTAATTTTTGTATTACAGCTGCACTCTTTCTAATATATTCAAATGTTTCTTTTTTATCTCTACTTCTGTTTGATACATTTGCCTCGTTGTGTTCGCTCATAGTTATCTCACCTTTTGACAATTTGCATACCCTGAGAATAACTTTCTCTGTAGAATTCTTTTCTCTTGGATTATTCATAATGAGCATGTCATTAATGTGCAGCCTCATAATCATAGGCTTTGTGGGATATTTTTTTCTCCACAAAGGGATAAAGCCCCTTTGATGTGCAGCATACCGAGTTATAATCTCATCTTGCCACTTTTCTTTTTCATCTTCATATATCTCCACTGCCCAATTGCCTGCAGACTGATACCCCTTATAATAATTTCCAGCTTTATCTTTGATGGGAATAAGGGTCAGCGTCTCAATACATTTTACATGACGTATTGCGTGGTCTTTTTTACACTGCTCCATTGCTTCCTTCTCCTTACTATATCTATCAAAATACGAAGAGAGAAGTTTCCTCGTTTTCTCACTCGCTACCGTCTTTCCCCCCCCTCCTCCTCTTTTAAGATTTTTCTTTTGAATTACCATAATATCCACCTTAGAAGATACTGTCATCGGTTCTTTTGTCATATAACTATCGGATATTTCAAATTGTTTGGGAAGAGTATATGCGGTATCGCATAACAATCTCCCCTCTTTACTTCTATCGTTTTTGAACGATACCACAATGGCATTCATAACAGTTTCTACATCTCTTCGAAATCCTTCCCATGGCACTGGTGCTATAGATCTTTTTCCCTCATCTTTTCTTTTTCCTTCCTCTGACCTTTTAAGTTTTTTTGCTATCTTTTGTAATATACTTCTCCCAGTACATGCAACTACAATTGCGTCAATTGCATGGTTTCTGTAATCATTTCTATTCTTTTTAACTTTTCTTTTTTTCAACTCTGGATCATTTACCAATAAAGAAGGCAAGCCCCAATCATGAGAGAGCCAGTTTGTAAGCTTTCCCGGTGTTACCCATATGTCTAAGTTATGCCCCTCTTCTTTTAACGATGCTAAATAATATTGCATTACCTTTGCAAGATATTGAGAAGAATTGAGTTGATAATCAATAAAGTCCCCATCTTCTTGAAAGCGTTTCATTGCATCTTTATTAAATCGCCATTTTTTATTTCCAGGTAGTAAACATGCACGAGCATATATGCCATCCCATTTCTCCGTGTGTCCCCATGCTTCAAAAGGAGTCTTCTCTCCCTTTTCACGATTTGCCCCCATACTACATAATATTTTATTAGAAAAACTATTGTCTAATGTGCGACTTCTGGGAAGTATATGATCTATTTCAGTAGCATTTGCTAAATCAAAAATACCAATATTTTTCCCCGTATATGGACATTTTCTTGCACACGGATCTTTCGCCAACTCCTCCCATAAACGATATTTTTCTATATCTTCTCTGCTTATTTTTGAGTAATGTAATTTTTCTTCTAAATCGGCTCTTATCTCATCATTTTTTTTCTTTCTTTCTCTCATATATTTATTATTCTCATTGTATTGCTTTGTGCCACATGGGAGTTCTCTGAGTAATTCCACTACTATTTCATCGGGTTTACCATATCGACGTATAAGCTCATTTACCACATGTCTCATCTGATTAAGCCCTACATGAACAGTAGGGTTTCCTATTCGTCCATATCGTTTTTCTGGAGGATCATTTAACTCACCAGTAGAACTTGCAGTATATTGATGTAAGATTTCCCCGTAATATGGCAATGTTTTATATCCTGTCCGTAATTGCATTCTATGGTCCTCATATCCTGCACATCGTACCGCTTTATCGTATGTAAGAATTTCATCTTTTTTATACACTTCCAATAATTTATATATTGCTACCTTTGATAAATTTCCATATGATGGTTCTAATTTTCCTACAACCTGTATGCTTTTTTCTGCCTCTATCTTGCTTATAGAAAATTTCTCTTCAAGTTCCTGCACAACTTCTTCATCATCTTTTTCTGGATCGAATATCATAAGAACAAATTCATCTTGTTTTTTTATATCCCATTTGTTCCACGTTTCTACTATTTCCGATAGTATCACATGAGTGCTTGCAGATTTAAAGTTTTTATTTTCTGCTCTTTCAAAATTCATAACAACATCGCCAGAAATATCGCTTATCTTTTTAAGCTGTTTTATAACATCAGATGGAGATGCAGCAGACGATCTTGAACACAGCCATGTAACAAGTGCATCTCGTTGTTCTGTATTTATCTCATGTGTTTCTCCTCTTCTCCCCTGCACTTCGCCATATGTAATATGGCATACATCTTGGTATATTCGCAATAATTGGCTAGAAGGTAATGCCTTACGAGCTCGTTTTTCTTCTTCTTCAAGTGCACACCCTCCTACTGCATCCTTTTGCGATTTCAATTTTCTTTGAAAAAAAATACTTGAACGCAATGATTCCCGTGCTTCATCGGTATATAATCTTTTATGCAAAGAAATCTTTTTTTGAACATCCCATATGCTATTAAATTCTTCCTCATACATGGATCTATCAAAATACAACTCATATTGTGCCCTGCTTGTAGAAGAAATATTGCGTGCTCTTACATACTCTCCTCTCTCATATCTTTTAGACAAGAATTCCCCAATGGTACGAGCATCCATACTTTGCATATTTTCTCTTATTTTCTTTATTACAGGCTGTATCACTCCTTTTTCACTACTATCTCCACTTATTCTGTTACTCTTAAACCCACGTCTTTGATTTATATGAAATAATATTCTCCCAAACTCAGCAGGACTTACTGATTCGTCAAGCACCTTACCCCGAAGCACATAGGGAGTATCAACAACTTCTCCTTTTGTAGGGTCACAATATACATTTCCTTTCGCCTTTTTCTCATCCCAGAATCTATATTTTATGAGGTTATGTACAAGCCTTTTTCTCCGTTGTTTATACCTATCGTGCCGTCTTCGTGCAGACCGAGCCATAGTTCGCTCAGAAGAAAGCGTTCCATATGTTTTTGCATCTCTACTATTGGGATAAATACGAACACCTGCATGTATAAGCTTGCACATCTCCGTTGGCTTATCACCATCTTTATTTCCCTCTAATACACTCCATCCAATAGAGTTACTGCCCACATCAAAACCAAATCTAATCTTTTTACTCATACAACTACTCTCAATTATTTTTATTTTTTTTTAAAATATCACTTGATATTTATTACCATTACAACATATAATATATAATATATTATATCACATTAAGGAATTTTTCGGGATTCATTAACAAGTTGCTCTTAACGGAGCAGCACCAATCAGCACTCAACTCCGGTTGGGTGTTTTGCTTTATAAGGGGGATAATGAGAAATACTGGTTCTTATGATAATTTTAAGATTATATCTATAAAAGGGAACTTTGAATTAAATACATAAAAATGAATACAGGTGTTTTCTTTCTGTAATTCTTTTACTTGTTGGAAAAACCATCTTTCTCCTATTTGTGATTCTTCTATATCTTTATACGAAGATTTTTTTGATACCTTAGATATGCCACTAAGCAAATCGGCAGGTATGATAGAACCCATAGCAAGATCAGCAAGTCTCTCACTGTGAGCAACATTTTTTACGCATGTTATACCCGGAATAATAGGCACATTTATATCGAACAATTTACATCGTTTAACAAAATCAAAGTATTCATGATTAGAAAAAAACATTTGTGTAATTATATAATCTGCTCCTGCATTAATTTTTTTCTTTAAATTTTTTATATCCTCTAAAAAGTTAGGTTGTTCATAGTGTCCCGAAGGATATCCCGCAACCCCTATGCATATATCGGGTGCCATATCTTTTATTTGTTTTACAACATCAGATGCGTACAGAAAATCTCTTCCTCCAGATTTTGCTACACATTTCTCATACGGAATATCTCCTCTCACAACAAACATATTTGTTATTCCAAGATCACTATAATCCTTTACTATCTTTTTAAGATCATACAAACTCAAAGAGTACAACACTATATGAGGAATAACAATCAAAGAAGAAATAGCTTCTTTGATGTGTTTTGTACACAAAACAGTTGTTTTATTATCACCAATTTTTCCTGTAATATTTACATGAGTGACTCCGTACCTTTGATAATCTTGAAGAAGAGTTATAAGTCTTTCATTTTTCTCTTGAGATTTTGGAGGATATACTTCAATACTCCATCTTGTTTTTACTTGTACACTCCCCAATTGTTTATATTTATTATCGTGAGTAAAAAAAGATGTTATAAATGGGTCTTTATTCACAAGTATACAACTATCTTTTTTTCTTTAATATATTGAGGAGTTTTTTTATCTTGTTTGTTTTCTCCCAAGTAAAAACATCACTTCCCTTCCTTCCAAAATGGCCATATACTGATGTGTGTGAAAAGATAGGTCGTTGCAATGCAAGTGTATTTATAATACCAAGCGGGGTAAGAGGAAATACTTTTCTTACTGCGTTTGCTATATTTTCTTCACTATATGTGCTCGTTCCAAAAGTAAACACCGCTACGCTTACTGGTTCTTCAATTCCTATTGCATATGCAAGTTGCACTTCGCATTTTTTCGCAAGTCTTGCTGCAACAATATTTTTTGCTATGTAACGAGCCATATATGCTGCTGATCTATCTACTTTTGTAGGGTCTTTACCGCTAAACGCTCCCCCGCCATGTCTTCCCATACCACCATATGTATCTGATATTATCTTCCGTCCAGTAAGTCCCGCATCTGCATGTGGTCCACCAATTACAAATCGCCCCGTGGGGTTTATGTGATACTTTGTCGTTTTTTTTAGTAGTTTAGTGGGAACAAGTACTGGTTCAATGATATGTTTTTTTATTTGATTCCTTACCCACGATTCCGTTATCTTTTTTCCATTCCATACGTCATTATGCTGATGGCTTACCACTATTGTATGTATACTCTCGACTGTTTCATTATCATATTCAACAGTTACTTGACATTTTGAATCTGGGCGAAGCCATTTGAAATTTTTATCATTCTTACGCAATTTTGCTGCCCGCTTGAGTATCTCATGAGAAAATTGTAATGCTGCAGGCATATATTCTTCTGTTTCATCACACGCATACCCAAACATCAGTCCTTGGTCACCTGCTCCAATTTTTTTCTTTTGATTTACTCCCATAGCAATGTCAGAACTTTGCTGTCCAATAGTAACAAATACTGCCATTGAATCTGCATCAAGCCCATATTCTGGCTTAATATAACCTATTTTCCGCACAGTTTCACGTGCAATGTCTTGAAAATTCACCCAACCCTTGGTGCTAATTTCTCCACCAATAAGCACATATCCTGTAGATGTAAATACCTCACATGCTACACGGCTATTTTTATCTTGCCTTAAACACTCATCTAATATTGCATCAGATATTTGATCTGCAATTTTATCGGGATGCCCCTCACTAATAGACTCTGAAGTAAATAAGTATTTCATTATACATTCTTATCTTGGTTTAATATCTGTATAAATCAGATTTATAAGGTCCCTTGACAGGAACTCCTATATATGCTGCTTGTTCTTTTGTTAGCGTAGTAAGTTTTACCCCTAAGTGATCTACATGCAACCGCGCAACTTCTTCATCTAAATGTTTTGGTAACACATACACCTTCTTCTCTAAAACATTACGTTCCTCCCATAGCTTGAGTTGGGCAAATACTTGGTTGGTAAAACTTGTGCTCATTACAAAACTTGAATGACCTGTTGCACATCCAAGATTCACAAGCCTTCCCTCTGCAAGGAGATACACGCTATTACCACTTGGCAAATAATATTTATCTACCTGCGGTTTTATATTTTTATGTATAATATTCTTTTCTAAAGAAAGCTCGGAGACCTGTATCTCATTATCAAAATGACCTATGTTGCATATTATCGCTTGATCTTTCATATTCATTATATGATCTTTGGTAATAACATCTTTATTACCCGTAGTGGTAACAAAAATATCTGCTGTGCACAAGGTATCTTCAAGTATTGTCACCTCATATCCTTCCATTACAGCTTGCAATGCACAAATAGGATCTATCTCTGTAATGCTTACTCGAGCTCCTTGTAATGAAAGTGCCTGTGCACACCCCTTTCCAACATCTCCATATCCACATACAACTGCATGCTTTCCTGCAATCATTCTATCGGTAGCTCTTTTTATTCCATCAGTAAGACTTTCTCTGCAGCCGTAAAGATTATCAAATTTACTTTTTGTTACAGAATCATTTACATTAATGGCAGGAATAAGAAGCTCTTTACTATCCGCCATAGTATATAGTCTTTTTACACCAGTCGTTGTTTCTTCACTCACACCTTTCCATTCTGAAAGAGAACGACTCCAAAACGTGGGATCTTCTTCGTACCGCTTGCGTAGTGTTTCTTTTATGTATTTTTCCTCTTCATTTATAGCAGGTTTTTGCACCCACGAACTTCCTTTCTCAAGTTCCACCCCCTTATGAAAAAGCAATGTTGCATCTCCTCCATCATCTACTATGAGCTGTGGACCTATAAACACTCCATTTCCATTCTCAAAAGTAAGCGCATTGAGCGTTTGCTTCCAATACTCCTGGAGCGACTCTCCTTTCCATGCAAACACACTCACTCCCTTGGGATTATCTCTATCTCCTTCACTCTGTGGAGGTCCTACCACTACCGCAGCAGCAGCTTCGTCCTGTGTGGAAAATATATTACAACTTGCCCACCGGATGCTTGCTCCAAGAATACCAAGCGTCTCTATGAGCACTGCTGTTTGTACTGTCATATGAAGACTTCCTGTTATCCTCACGTCTCGTAGTGGTTTATTTGAATAATGCCTTCGTCGTAATTCCATAAGCCCGGGCATTTCTTTTTCTGCTATATCAATTTCATTACGCCCCAATTCGTGCAAACGAATATCTTTTATATTGTAATCTAACCTTTCTTCAGTCTCTATTATTCTTATAGTACCATTATTCATATATACTCCTCTTGATATGTTTATATGTACACAACATTCATATGACACACATTATATAATATAATTTATAATTATACATTATTTCATACAAAAAATAAACAAAAAAATTATAATATCATTATGTGTATAGTGTTATTTTGTCACTTAAATAGTATACATACTGCTACACTATAATATAAATAACATGCCTCTTAATTGTGGAATTGTAGGATTACCTAACGTAGGAAAATCAACTCTATTTTCAGCGCTTACTTCTGTACAAGCAGAAATAGCAAATTACCCATTCTGTACTATACAACCCAACATTGGGCTTGTAGAGATTCCCGATAAACGATTACACCATATCACAAATATATATAGCTCAAAAAAAACTATCCCCACTGTTATGGAATTCGTAGACATAGCAGGGATCGTAAAAGGTGCATCCAAAGGAGAGGGGCTGGGAAATACATTTTTATCTCACATTAGAGAAACTGGACTGATCGCTCATGTAGTACGCTGTTTTGAAGACAATACAATTACACACGTAAATGGAACCATAAATCCTATATCAGATATACATACAATACTTACAGAGCTTGCCCTTGCAGATTTAGCAACAGTGCAAAAAAGAATAGATAGACTAGACACAGAAAAACGAAGTAACAAGCCAGAACTAAAAAGAATACTTCCCGTATTTGAGCCTTTGCTTGAAAAAATACAAGAAACCCTCAATGAGGGAACTCCAATACGTTCCTTATCTCTTTCTAATAAAGAAAAAGAACTTTTATATCCTCTTCATCTCATTACAGAAAAGCCCATGATATATATATGTAATGTTGCAGAAGAACACATACAAAGCGGTAATGCATTTACACGTCTTGTAGAGCAATATGCTACAGATGAGAATACTGCTTCTATTACAATATGTGCTTCGCTAGAAGCAGAAGTTGGCCAACTTAAAAAAGAAGAACAAAAAGAATTTCTAGAATCTGCTGGCATAAAAGAAACAGGACTCTCTCATCTTATACAAACAGCCTATCATATATTAGGATTACGAACATATTTTACAGCTAGCGAAAAAGAAACTCGTGCATGGACATTTAAAGCAGGAACACTCGCACCACAAGCTGCAGGAATTATTCATACAGACTTTGAAAGAGGCTTTATAAAAGCATACACATTTTCTTATGCCGATCTTTGTACCTTCAAAAATGAAGCGGGAGTACGATCGGCAGGAAAACTAAGAATAGAAGGTAAAGAATATAAGGTAAAAGATGGCGATATACTACATTTCACATTTAATGTATAATTATTTCATGCTAAGAAAGAGAGTATCATTATGAAAATAATTGTATTAGGGGCAGGAAAAGTCGGAAGCCAAATTATTCAAACGCTTGCTGACGATGGACATCAAGTTGTTCTCATAGAGAATAATAGATCTAAAGCAGCACGAATAAGCACACGCGTAGATTGTCAGGTAATTATAGATGAAGGTACGCAAAAAGAAGTTTTAATTGCAGCAGACGTAGAGCATGCAGATTATTTCATCGCCGCTACCAATTTAGATGAGGTCAATCTTATCACCTGTAGTATAGCAAAAAAACTCTCATCAAAAATCCAATGTATTGGACGAATAAGAGGAAAAGCATATCTCAAAAACATCAAGGATCTTGATGTGGTATTTAATGTTGACTATGTAGTGTGTCCCGAACGAGAAGCCGCCCTTTCAATTATTAGAAGTATAGAATATGGCGGTGGCGTAAGCGATGTATTTACGTTTAAAGATTTTAAACGAATGATCATGCGTAATTTTATTGTAACCACACATTCCCCCCTTATTGGTCAGCCACTTAAAAACGTTATGACTGCCATGAATGTTCCGGTTCACTTTGCTGGGAAATTTCTAGTTGCACTAGTAAACAGACAAGGAAAAAGCATCATTCCATATGGAGATCTTGTTATACAACAAGATGATGAATTATTTATTATCGCTCTCCACGATATACTTGACATGCTCTATTCTCATCTTGGAAAACATTCTAAAGAAGCAAAAGCAATTCGGAAAATAATAATAATTGGAGCAAGTGAAGTAAGCAAACAAATCGTAGATTGCTATGTAAACACACAAGGAAATGATCTTGCAAACCTCGTTGGAAAACGGCGCTTTGCAAACAGAGATATTACAGTTGTAGAAAGCGATATAGAAAAATGCAAGGCGTTTTCTGAAATCTTTTACGATATAACAATTCTTAATATTGACGTAAGCGAAGAAGATGTTCTCAAAGAAATAGAAATTTCTTCTTCTGATATGGTCATCGCCGCAACAGACTCGCAAGAGCTTAATATTGTTGTTGCTGCCCATAGCCATATACTTGGCGTAAAACATACCATTGCGCTTGTAGGATCTCCAACATATTTAGAAATTGCACATGAGCTTGGAATAGGACTTGCTCTTAATGTAAAAAATGTAGTAAGCGAATCAATTACCGCCTATCTTAGAGGAGCAAGATCTCTTTATTCAATAGTTGATGGAAGTTATGAGATTTTTAAAACTGAAGTTTCAGAAAATAGCCCCGCAGCATTTGCAAAAGTAAGTGACCTCAAACTTCCCGACAATTCACTTTTGCTCTGTATACAAAGCGTGAGACACGGCACAATAATAGCAACTGGCAATACCGTTTTGGAACCTAATGATATCCTTCTATGTATATCGCCTTATGAATTTTCAGAAAAAACACAGCGTTATTTTTCTCCTCCTAAGAAAAAACTCAAGGACACATAAATAAATTATGAAAGGTCATATTGGTTTATTTTTAATTCTTCGTATCATAGTTTTTTTACTTATTCTTTATAGTTTTTTTCTTCTTGTGCCCATTATAATAATGTTCTTTTATAACGAAATGTACTTGTTAAACTCTTTTTTAATCCCAGCACTTACCGTAATTATATCGGGACCCATTATACTATTTGCCTTAAAAAAACACGAAGGATATATTTCTCTTAAACAAAGCCTTCTTATTGTCCCCATAAGTTGGCTTTGTGTTTCAATATTAGGAGCATTCCCTTACATCATTTCTGAATCTATACCTTCATTTTTTGATGCTCTATTTGAAACGGTATCTGGACTTACAACAACAGGAGCATCTATTTTAAATCAAATAGATACACTTCCAAAAACAATTTTATTTTGGAGAGCACTCACTCATTGGATTGGTGGAATGGGAATTGTGGTACTAACAGTTGCAGTGTTTCCACTCGTTGGAATAGGTGGAAATACACTGCTTGCAGCAGAAGCACCGGGTCCTGGATTAGAAAAAATCACCCCACGTATAACAAGTACTGCAAAAATATTTTGGCTTATCTATCTCGCACTTACCATAATAGAAGCCGAATTTCTTTATCTTGCGGGCATGAGTATATTTGATTCAATCACTCACGCATTTGCAACAATGGCTACGGGAGGGTTTTCTACTTATAATGATAGCCTTATTGCAGCAAGCCCTTCCGTTCAAATAATTATTACTGTCTTTATGCTTTTAGCAGGAACAAACTTCGCTCTTCATTTTGCCCTTATTACAGGAAATATTGCAACACTATGGCACGATAGCGAATGGCGTCTATATATATCTTTTTTCATTATAGCGACCCTTCTTATAGTCTTCAACCTTGCCATGTCTATGAAAATAAATATCGTGGAAGCACTAAGAATCACCTCTTTCCAAGTAGCATCTATTATTACCACAACGGGATTTGTAGCAGTAAACTTTGAACATTGGCCCTACTTTGCACAGACTATTCTATTGCTACTAATGTTTATCGGGGGCTCTGCAGGGTCCACCGGAGGCGGAATTAAAGTTATTAGGATATTTTTAGTTTTTAAATATGCGTTAAGAGAAATTACTCATTTTTTTATTCTACACAAGGTACAAAGAATTGTTATAAATAAAAAAGTAGTAAGTGAGGATTTTATCCGTAAAATACTACTCTTTGTAACTTGTTATATAACTCTTCTTTTATTTACAACACTTGTTGTTTCTTTTGACAACAATGACATACTCACTAGTTTTTCTACTGCTTTAGCAACATTAGGAAACATAGGACCTGGATTTGGAAACATTGGGCCAGTAAATAATTATGCATTCTTCAGTCCATGGGTAAAAGCATTTTTAAGTTTTATAATGATAACAGGAAGACTTGAATTATTTGTAGTGCTTATTATATTCTCCCCTCGTTTTTGGAAATAATATAATACTTTTTAAGAAGAAGGCATCACGCCAAGAGAAAACACTGTTCCTCCTGCTCTTTTATATTCATCAGCATTGAGAATATTTCTTGTATCAAATATATGTTTTATTCCATTGAGACTCTTTATCGTGGCACATACTGATTCTACTGGTATGGAAGCAAATTCTTCCCATTCAGTAAGAACTACAAGAGCAATTGCATCTTTTATCGCCTCTTGGGCATTTGAAGAAACAACAATATTGTTATGATCAATACATTTTATAAAGTTTTCTTTTCCCTTGGGATCATAAACCTTTACAGTAAATCCTTTTTCTATCATTGTTTTCACAATCTGTATAGATACAGATTCTCTCACATCATCTGTATTTGCTTTAAATGTTAGTCCCCATATTGCAATTACTATATTTTCTTTCATTTCATACATCCCATTTTTCTCTAATTGCTCTAATATCCATGATACTACAAAATTCTGATGAGAAAGATTTGCTCTGTGAGTTTCTTCTATAAGACTAAGGTGAATTCCATGCTCAAGTCCACATTTTGTAAGAGCAAGAACATCTTTTGGAAAACAACTTCCTCCATATCCCGGTCCTGCCTGTAAAAAATGAGAGCTTATTCGAATGTCTAGTCCCATTGCCTTTGTAATGGTATGAATATTGGCATTTGCACTCTGGGCAAACTCTGCTATTTGGTTTATAAATGCTATTTTAGTAGCAAGAAAAGAGTTAGACGCATATTTAATAAGCTCCGCTGTTTCAAATGTATCGCATTGTACAAGTGGAATATTTTTAGACTCAATAAGAGGAGCATATACTTTCTTTAAAGATTCAAACCCTTCCTCACTATCACTTGCAATAACTACTCGCTGAGGAAAAAGAAAATCAGACATAGCAACTCCTTCTTTTAAAAACTCAGGGCAAAATCCTAACCTATGGAAGACGTTTTTTTCCGTTAGATAATCTCGTATTTTCTTCATGCTACCAACAGGAATAGTAGATCTAACTGCTATTACCGTATCCTTACTTACAATAGATATAAGTTTATCTATTGCAGTAAAAACATAAGAAAGATCTGCATGACCATTAGGCAAACTGGGAGTACCTACAGCAATAAACACCACTTCACACTGCACAAGATCAGCATAATCTGTAGTGAAATATAATGATTCTTTTTCTTTTACTAGTAATTCTTCAATGTCTTCTTCGTAAATAGTAGAAATACCTTTTCGTAACCTTTCAACCACTTCCCTTTGGTTATCTACTCCAATTACATAATGCCCAAGATGAGCAAAGCCTACTGATGTTACAAGTCCAACATAGCCCGTTCCAATTATACCTATAGTCATATATTTTCCTATTAGATGTTTTTATAAAACTCCCTATATTCCTTTATGCTTTGCATAGGAGGTCGTTCATCTTCAATAATTGTATATTCCAATGCCTCATATTTTTCTCCGCTTGCTTGAAACTGACGTAACACGGTAGAATATTTCTTTATAAGCGATACATCACCACTACGTTCGGCTCTTCCTAAAAATGTTTGTAATATACCAAATGCCATTTTTCCTAACCCTAGCGTTGGTTGATTTCTATGTACACGCATATCAAGATCTACTTGTGCAAACGCATTTAATTCTCTCCCCGAAAGAATATTAGAATCTTTTACAAGATTATAAATATCCATAATATGTGCAGTTTCCACACCGTATCCTACAGGAAAAGGAATCTTCTCAAGCACTCCTCGACGCGCCGCATACTCGCCGCTAAGCGGTTGAATTATACCTGTAAGTTCTGGGTAAAATAGAGAAAAAAGAGGGCGAATAAGAATTTCTGTAACTCTCCCCCCTCCGCTTGGACGCACTCCTTGAGAAAAAGAGAGTGGTCTATCATAAAACGCTTTAACGTATTCTACTTCATCATAAAACAATAATGGTGCTACGAGCCCATATACAAATCGCGAGTGGATATTTTTTATATCAGCATCAATATACACAATGATATCACCCTTAAGCTGATATACTGCTTTCCATAAATTTTCCCCCTTCCCTTTTTTAGAAGGAAGGTGAGGGAGAATGTCCGATGACAAGTATGTGTCTGCACCAAAAGATGTCGCCACCTCAAGTGTCTTATCCGAAGAGCCAGAATCTATTACCACTATTTCATCTAATAAAGGATATCGTTGTCTTAATTCCGAATTAAAAATGACAATTTCTTTTCCGATGGTGCTCTCTTCATTAAGAGTTGGAATACACAATGATATTGTGATTCCTTTCTTTTCTTTGATATCTACAAGTTGCTTTATATTACTAAATTGAGAATGATGAAATGTTTTTTCCTCTAACCATTTTGATAATACACTCATAATGCTTTTATTTCATCCTTTATATCATGTATGTCTATTGCGTGTAAGAACAATAATAATTGAGCAAGCCCTGTAAAACAAGGATTAATATGCATACGTTCCTCTAGTTGATTGTATTTCTCGCAAGTAGTAAGTCCCAAAGCAATTGCTGGGATCTTCCTATCTATAAATGCAGACAAATCTGATGTGCTTGGTGTAACCCTCGGAACAACCGAAAGAGATTCTAAAATTGACGAAAGTGATTTAACGAGAAGATGATCATAAGAAAGCCCCCCTAAACTTCGCCGAGCTATTTCTTTAAATTGAACATCTGCACCAAATTCTGCTGTTGCTTCAGAAATTATTGCCTGTATACGCTGCTTTATTTGCTCAACCATTTCATTTGTTTGACTTCTTACCTCAAAAAGAAGCGTTGCATCTGTGGGTGTAACATTAAAAGAATATCCGCTTCTAATCTTATTAAACACAATTGATGTTCGCGGCCTATTTGGCAAAGATATTTCCATTATCCTATTTATGATATCATTTACAT
Source organism: Spirochaetia bacterium (assembly GCA_965216965.1). Taxonomy (GTDB): domain Bacteria; phylum Spirochaetota; class Spirochaetia; order WTKD01; genus CBDAKK01. Next base: position 30,710 of record CBDCGX010000026.1, read on the forward strand.
TTGAAATTGCATTTGTAGTTCCAAAACGAGACCAATCAAACTCTTCTGGAACACTATGTTGTATTTTTCCACGCAATATAGCTATTGAAGAATAGCTTATTCTCCCAAGCGGGTATCCTTCAACACATATTCCAAAATCTATATTCCTTTGGCAATTATCTAAAAAGAATCGTGTTCCTCTTAAATCTCCTTCTCCTAATGAATCAGCAGAAAAACATAAAATAATATTACTGTTGGTTGTACATTCCAACTCTCGAAAAATATGTACAAGACTTATAAGTGTTGCTACACCAAGATTATTATCAGAAAGACCAACGCCACTTACACTATCCGTATCTACACGAACTGTATGGTCTTGAACTTCTTTGTAATATGTGTCAAGGTGCGAAAGCAATACTATTGTAGAAGCTGATTCCTTTCGTTCAAATTCGGCTGTGACATTTCCTGCTTCATCTATAGAAATATCAAGAGAATCATACTCACTGAGTCGTTCCGCTATTATTTCTGCTTTCTTTTCTGTTCGTCCTGTTGGAGATGGTATTTCAGAACACAATATAAGGTTTGTAAGCAAAACTTCCTTAAACTGTTGTAATATTTTAGAAAGATGTAGAGGATTTTCAATATGTAATGAATTAAAAAGATCCATAACTATGAAAATAGTATATACTAAAATAAGAATAATTATCTAAGTAAAAATATGGAAAAAGAACCATCAACTTTTATTTTTTGTTGTATTACTGTCTTCACGTTTATACTTCTATCATGTCGCAGTTCCACGGGATTAGATAGTCGTTATGCAAAAAATATTGTAATTACTTATAAGGATACAGCACATATCCCTCCCTCTAAGACACTTGAATTCATTCCAACAATGACCTACATAGAAGATAAACACCTTATACTTGTATCTAAAAAAGATACAATCTATAAATATGAATTCACTAACAAAGGAGTCCTTTTTCTTGAAGAAACAATAACTATTCCTATCGCAAAAAAAAACAAGATTACCGGCATTACGTCATATTCATATAAATCGCAAACAATAATTGCCATATCTGTATCTGTAAATTCCTTCCAAGAACCTGGATTTCTTGTGCTTATGAATATACAAGGAGTAATTCTTTCGTCTATTCCACTGGGAGCACATCCTATTAACCCCGTTTTTAGTAAAGATGGACGATATATTGTAATTGTAAATCAAGGGCTTGCAAATAGCTCATACACAATAAATCCACTTGGATCTGTTCATATTATTTCCATAACAGGAACAGAAATAGCAAATTCTCAAAATATAAAAATAGAATCAAAGGAAATCATGCTTGTTTCATCTGCTTATAAAAAACTAAGAACCATAAACACAACAGACACTCTTAATGCTTCTACAGATCTACAGCCCCATTCTGTAGCTATATCCCATGATTCTCTTTTCGCATACATTACACTCCCAGTAAATAATGCAATAGCAAAGGTGAAGCTTGCTGATGCACAATTACTATTTATAAAACCTATTGGATATAAAAATGAAAGATTCTTTGCCATAGATGTTGTAAATGATAGCAAAATAAAATTAAAACCAGAGCCTGTTTTCTCTTTTTATATGCCAACAAGTATTTTGACTATAAAGTTACGATCACCCATAAAAAGAGAAGTCCTTTTAACAGCCAATAGTGGGTGGATTCGACAATACCAACCTTTCTCGGACTTCGTTCCAATTAATAGATTAGCCTTTAATTTTATACGAGATCCACTCTTGCGCCCTTTAATACAGAAAACACCAACCCTTTTAGGATCAATTATAGACGGAGATATAAATCAAGACGGACTTACAGAACAAATTTACATTCCTGGTAGTAGATCAATATCAATATGGAATACTAACGCATCTCTCATTACAGATTCGGGGCAACAAATAGAATATGCAGAGGGGAATATTATTCCCAATCGATTTAATGCATCTTTTCTTAGCCCTCAAGTAGACTCTACAAGTACATCATATGGACCACGTCCTAATGACCTTGCAATTGGAACTATACAAAACCAGCTTTATCTTTTTGTTACACTACAAACAACCGGTGATATTGCCATATTTACTATTACAAAAAGTGCAAAATTATTACTTATAGCGTATGTTGACACACACAAAGACTTACAACCTCTCATACCAAACAATCCCAGTAAGATTATTTTTATACCCTCAGAAAAAGGTCATAATGCATTTATAGTTATTCTCTTTAATGGAAGTTCATCGCTTGTGTCATATGAAATACACACGTCAAAGACATAATTTCATTTTTCTTTTTTTATGCTTTTCTTTAGCATATGTGGTAAGCGTATCTATAATTCCTTTTTTTCGAACATCTGGGATAAACACATATGTATCCGTGTCCGTCACAAGAGTAAGGTGTTCTTTTTGCGTTGGAAACAAGTCTTTTCCAAAATAATAGTTTGGATGGCAGGGACCAACTGTTAATACTACTAAAAGGGATCTCTAAATATAGCTCTTTAGCTGATGAATGTTTCATAAAAGATCCAAACCAGCTTTGATTGGGGAAATGGTAAAAACAAAACACTTTTTCTGTAGTATATCCAATCCCCCATATATACTCTTTAGATTTTCTTGTTTGCGTAGGAATATACTGCATAAGTGCATAGGCAAGTACCTTAGTGTCATGTTTTTTCTCTACTTTTTTCCAAAA
>CBDCGX010000027.1:0-20172 GCA_965216965.1 Spirochaetia bacterium
CCTTCATGAAACCCAGCAAAAAACGCATGCTTTCTAAAACAATCTAATGATTTTATTATCTGAACATCTATATCAAGATAAATACCTCCAAACTCATGCAATATTTTAAAGCGTATATAATCAGCCATATACGCCCAACATCGTATACGACATGCATATTTAAAAAACTCACATTCTTCTGAAAGTTTCTCAAAATCAATAGTAGTTTCATTCCATTCTATTATTTCATAATCAGGCATTTCCTTAGCCCAAGAAGCAATGCATGCCAACGCAAGTCTTGATTTAGGTTCCTTATATCCCCAAACATAATGTATCTTTTTAGGAATATTTACTTGCATATCATGTTTCTTGTTTCTCATTGTAATTTTATTTTTTTGACTCATATCGTGTACATTATATAATCTAAATCAAATACAGCATTACTACATATCATATCATATCATTTATTCTTCCATGTGTTATAACACATATGTTTTAAGTATGTTTCATCCATCAAATGCACACCTGGATATATATCTTTTTTATGATAAGTGAAACAAAAAACATCAGGTCCAGCAAGAAATAACACTTGGCTATCTGTAATCTCGATGTTTTCTTTTATACATATTTTTATTCTTTTCACCGCTTCGTTAAGTAGATCTAACAAAAAAGGGTGTTTAGGGAACATGCATCCAAAAAAATAATTTGCAATTCTTATATGCTCTTTCTTTTTTAGATCTTTATCTGCATACTCTTCATAATTAAGAAAATCAAATGGAGCATCTTCTCTAGGAAAGATACCTTCTATAAATAATATCATGTCTTTTTTATGTATTATATCTATAAGAAAATTCTTCATTATCAATACATCTATATCAGAATAAAACCCTCCATACTCATACACTAATAATATTCTCCCAATGTCTGCTTTGATAATCCATCTTGGTATTTTATCCCATATCTCTAATACATTGGGGTGAAATTCTAGTAATTTTTCAATATCCGCTAAATTGTGTATTTTAGTATTGGCGTATTTCTCATTCTTTTTTATATATTGCATTGGAACAGCCTCTGTTTTTTCGCTATTCACCTTCCAGATATAATGAATATCTATTCTCCATAACAACAGTCTTAAAAATTTACTCACATACATAGTCCATTTCCATGGACAAAAAAGTACAAATATTATTTTTTTTAAAATTTGAAAAACTTTGTTGTTATGTGCTAATTTTGATAATTCTTTTGCATATAACACCCATTTCCATGGTCGAAACAATACAAATACTATTCTTTCTATTTTTTTTCTTATAGTATACACTTTCTACAAGTATAGCAAATATGGCAAATATCATCAATAAAATCTAATTATTTATTTTTTCTAAGTAAATATGAAAGTTTTTGTGCATAAAATTGCTTTTCTTTTAATAGTTTATCTAATTCTTTTTTTGAATACCCATCAATCGCCATAGTCTGTCTTATTCTCATATCAATTTCTCTACTATATCTTCGCAATCGAGCAAGTTTTGTTCGATACATAAGAGTTTCAATTACTAACTCATCTTTTTCCCCCACTTCTCCTGTTGCAATAATTTTAGTAACATTTTGACATATATGCTCTGGAAGAGATGCCAGTATTATATTTATATTCATTCTTCCTTCTCTATAACAATTCTCTAACACAGAATAAATTATTCGTGAGTTTTCATCTGCAAAATCACTTATTTTTAGTTTCATCCTAATACTTTCAAACTTCTCAGGATATGCACATACCATGGAAAGCGCAAGAATTTCAAAAGTTCTTCTGAAAGGTTTCCTTTGTAGCTCCTTGTTATCAGTAAGCATTTGAGGGGTGTCTTTATGTAACATCTTTTTAAAGCCCGATGAGTACAATGTCTTTTTTACCTTAAAATCATTCTTTAACAAGACTGAAGAATCTATTTTAAAAAGTTCTGATATTCTCACTATATAAAGAGATTTCCTATAATCTGATCGAACATTACTAACATAGTCCATAAGATTTGTAAGGGCATTTTCTTTCTGTTCATAACTTGCAGTCTCTGAAGGGAATATACAAGAAATATAATACTCAAACCAATCTTTATGAGAAAGAAGCTGTTTGTGTAATGCAGAAGCACCATCTTTTATCAAGACATCTGAGGGATCTTTCCCCGAAAGCACAACAGTTTTTATAGAATGGAATCCCACTTTTTCGCAAGAAATAGCAACCTTTATTGCTGCATTTTTTCCTGCTTGATCATTGTCAAACACTATAACAATACTATCTGTCATACGCCTTAGCATGAGTGCCTGTTCATCAGTAAATGAAGTTCCAAGCGGAGCAACTGTTGCTTTAATACCAATTTGATATAAAGTCATGACATCAATATATCCTTCTACTACATATACTTCTTTTTGTTCTTTTATGCTCTTATTACTCGTTTCCAATCCATATAACAAACGTTTCTTATAAAAGAGCACAGTTTGCGATGAGTTAATATATTTTGGGCCTTTTCCAAATAGTATTCTCCCTCCAAACCCAAGTACATCTCCCATTAAATTTGTTATAGGAAAAACTATTCGATTATTAAATATGCTCACCATAGGATGGTGTGTACTAAATAATCCCGCTTTTGCTAAAAGTGCTTTTGAGTATTCTTTTTTCTGTAAAAAATAATAAAGCCATTTTTTTCCATAAGGAGTAGAAGTATGAGCATATCCAACCTTAAATACCTTTAATGTTTCTTCAGATATGCCACGTTCTTTCATATATTCTTGTGCTATTTGGGATTCTTTTATATCTACATCCCAGAAAAAATATTCAAATGTTTTTGTAACTCGATTTAATAATTCGTGTATAGATCGTGTATCACTTTCTATTTTTAGATTCTTCTTTCCATTATGGACTTCTATTCCAACCTGTTTCCCCAATATTTTCACAGATTCTACAAAGTTTACATTTTCCATTTTCTGTATAAATGTATATACAGAACCACCTTGAGCTGTACTAAAACAATAATATAATTTTGATATCGGATCTACCGTAAATGAAGGTGTGTTCTCTTTTTTAAACGGGCTTAACCCCCAATATTTTTTCCCTTTTTTAACAAGGTGTACATATTTCCCAATAATTTCTATAGCATCTGCACGAGCAAGAATTTCTTCAATAGTTTTTTCTGATATGCGTGGCATATAAACTATACAGAAATAAATGCATCTTCTCTTGAAAGAAATATTTTACAAGAAGACTGTATTGCCTTATTATACCAAAGTGCTGTTTGATACAATAAAGCAATTAAGCTACTGTGAAATACAGGATCATAATGAAAAAGATACGCATTTTTAATATTCCATTTATTACAAAGATTAAGTGCCTCAAAAGCACTACTATGTCCCCAGTATCTCTTTGTAGTAATACTGTCTACAAAACTCATAGAAGAATCAATCACGATCACATCAATTCCTTCTAAAAAATCTCTATTCCCCTTTATGTCTTCAAAAAGCTCTCTTTGTATATTTACATCAGTAAAATAACAAAATGCTTTTTCTCTTTCTACAATCTTATACGCATAACTACCACCTGGGTGCCTCAGTGCTTTCCAAGTAATAACCATATCATCAATTTTAATTGACTTTTTATTTGAAAGGGTATGAAAATGCACATTGGGAGTCATAACCCCTTCCATAGTTATGGGAAAATAAGGATATCTCATAACATTCCTAAGAATGCTTTCAAAGTTTTTCTCTGGGTTGTAAAAATGGACATCAACATCTTTGTCATACATCCACGATATAAAGGGAAGCCCTTGAACATGGTCATAATGAAAGTGAGTAATAAAAACATGAACTACCTTAGGTCTACTTTTTTCTATTTTAATTTTTGAAGCACCAGTTCCAAGATCAAAAACAACATGAGGAGAACTTTTATTTTTTGATAATACTTCCACGGAAGGAGTGTTTCCTCCCACCCCAAGAAGTATATGTCTTTCAGAATCTAAAATACCCCTCAAAAATTCTTTAGGCTTATTAGCATACTTTAAAATATCCCTCCCAAAAACTCCTGTAAGTCTAGAATAGAGATTTATCATTTCTTCGTTTCCTAATGGAACTGGACGAGAACCTCTTACGCCTCTGCAATTAAATTTCATAGTACAGACCTTTTTATAATTTTATGTTTTCTAACTATCACAGAAAACAATCTTATTTGCATGGGGAGTGCAGGATTTGAACCTGCGAAGGCGAAGCCAACAGATTTACAGTCTGCCCCCTTTGACCACTCGGGAAACTCCCCAAAAGCCATCTGTCGGATTTGAACCGACGACATCAAGATTACAAATCCCGCGCTCTAGCCAGCTGAGCTAAGATGGCAATTTTTCATGCACTGTAAATATTATTTACTTCATTCCCAATAATGTCAATAGATAAAATTACATGTTTTTGCTAGAAACATATAAATATGCATGATTTCAGCAACATTTTATAATGTTTTTTTAAGATGATCTAAAAAACACACTTATTTTATTTTACAGTTATATCTTCTATGCCATCTTATAGAATGGTATTATTGTCTCTTACCAAGCCCTATGGTATGCTTTTATTCTTGAAATTGAGTTGTTTCCCTTGCTTTTATACACATTTTTTTAAAAAGTGATATACCAGAATCTATCGTTCCTTTTGGGATTCCAAGAACTTCTGATATACGAGCATTTGATACTGTAAAATTCAAGAACTGAAGGGTATTTATCTTCTTTTTATATTTTCTTTTTAAATCAAGCCTCCTTTTATTTAATTCTTTTACCTCTTTATGCGTACATGTATCATCCCCCAATACTTTTTCGATATAGCTATACATTGAAAAATATGTATTACATAATGTTACAATTTTCTCTCTCCTTTTTTCTTGCTTAGCTATATCATCTTGCAATGATCTAAAAATCGATTCAATATATGATTCTGAAATTCCAACACTTTCTGAAAGCTCAATTACTCTGTCTTTTGGAAGAACTGGACTATATTTAAGAATAAACCACCATATTCGTTTTTCTGAAGCTTTAGATTTCATACATGTTTTAAGAAATACAATAAGCTGAGAAATCGTGAAGAAATTTTTCGGTTTCTCAGCTCTCAAAGTGATATACCCATCTTCACATTCTCTTACTTCTTGCTGTCTATACTTTTTCTCTTGTGTAATAGCAAAAAGAGCCTTCTTATTATCATACATATGTATTTTTTTGTTATTATTGATGGTCTTTTGCAAAAAAGTAATAAATTGATATTTTAATATTGTTGCAATATAAGCTTCAAATGGTATTCCCCTATACACAAATTTTTTTATAATACTTTCAATTTTCGATTGCATCAAAAACCAAAAATCTCCACCAAAATCCTTGTATCGATAAGAGATTTTTGATGGATAGGAATAAATATAAACATGTAAAAGATCACATAGCTTTTTATATTGCTTAGAATCATTCTTATACATATTGTACTGATGTGTTATTTCATAATTCTTCACTTTTTCCTCCTATTTATAATTTTTTTACATTTTCTAGGTAAAAAAGATATACCGCCTTTGCTTAAATATTGATTGAATAAATTGTGAAAATATTTTGTTTTTATTTCACCTTCATAGGATTTTGTAGTTTTTTTTTACAATATCTTATTTTTCGTAATTTAAATACTTTAAATTATCGAATCAATTGTATTACTGAAATAATCCAGTGTTTTCTATCTCTTTATATAGTAACATATTATTTTATCTACACTTAGTTTTCTACTTTATTACTACCATTTATATATTTTCTTATCTATATAACAGTACTATATGCAGTATAATAATCATATATTGTGAAAATACTTCCTCAAAATAACAATGTACTAATATCATATTGCACTTTTATTTATATAGTTTTTATATTCTTTTTTGTTTCCCATGCCCTTTTTGCATATCCTCTTATATCTTCAATAAACAAAAACGACATTGTTTACCAACAATTTATCCTTCGAAAAAAAGACTCTTCAAGTTTTAAGGGTAATAATGATATTGTCTTTTTTGAATATAATAATTCATTATCCCAAACCACCGCAAATATTGCTAATACTATTCAAATATCATTATCTACACTCATTACTGTAAACAGGTATTCTACACGGTATCTTTCCCCCAAAGAAAGTCAATACGTCATTATTCCTAATATTTCTGGGGTATTCATATCGCTTTCCCCCAAAAGCGATGTAGAATTTTTAATAAACGAACGCCTTTCTTCTTCTCTAAAGAAACAAAGACCAATTACAATACGATCAAATTATAGCAACCTTCAAACTACTTTTTACTTTATTCCCAATGTTAAACTATCAAAGCACGAAATAGCCCTCTGGAAAAGTAAGAAACTTCGCTCTCCTGTACTTAAAGGGTACGTTAGCTCAGGCTTTGGGTATCGAATTAGTCCAATTTCAGGAAAAAGAATATTCCACAAAGGTGTAGACATAGCATACAAATCAGGAAGTGAAATATTTACTGCACAAAACGGAACAATAGAAAAAGAAGGATATGATAGTGTATTTGGATACTATATTATCATTCGTCACGACAAAACATTAACAACTCTTTATGGACACATGATAGACATAGTTGTCAAGGTAGGATCATTCGTATATGCAGGAGCAATGATTGGCAGAATGGGAAGTACAGGAGCTTCCACTGGAGCACATGTCCATTTTGAAATACACGAAAATAATAAGCCAGTTAATCCTATGAAAACCATTGATTTTAATCAGCTAACTCATTAATACTTTTTATCTCATATTTCCCTATGATAAAACAAGATTGTATCCTTTACAATACACTATATGTATGCTACAATACAAGCATAAAGTGAAATTAGAATAATTTATTTTTATTCCTTAAGTATTTTACACTTTATTACGATATAAATACTGTCGATACTTTCTTTAGGTCCCCTCCCAGTTTCCTATTAAGTATCGGCCGGCTTGGCCGGTTCCACAAGAACCGGTCTTTTTTTTCTAGAAATACACATATTGGGCTTGAAAAAAAAAGAACAACTTAGTATTATAAAGAAAAATGATATGAATCATCTATAATTTATATTTTTAAGGAGAATAAAAATGTCAAAAGTATCAAAAAATGCTCGTCGCGAAGGTTCAAAAACTCTTACCAGTAAATGGGGAGGGAAAATACAAATGAAATCCATTTTTGAAAATGGGAAAATCCACTTCTTTGCCGTATGCGAAAAAACTGGAACACAGGCTCGCAAACCTAGAGATCTAATGCAATAATCGCTGTAGAAATATATACTTCAATTTTCACAACATCCACTAGTTATGATTCTTTCTGGAAAACAAATTCAAAAAAATATTGGGGAAAAATATACATATAGACCCCTTCTCTCACGAAAATATAAACCCCAACAGCTATAATCTATCTCTTCACAACGAAATATATACTTATACAGAAAACACACTTGACATGAAAAAAAGAAAATGATATAATAAAAATCTCTATTCCTCAAAATGGCTTGAAACTTCTTCCTGGAAAACTTTATTTGGGAAGAACTGTAGAATATACAAAAACAAATTGTTATGTACCTATGCTTGAAGGGCGTTCTTCTATTGGGCGACTTGGGCTTTTTATTCATGTTACTGCAGGGTTTGGAGATGTAGGTTTTGAAGGATATTGGACATTAGAAATACAATGTGTGCAACCAATAATTATATACCCCTTCATTAAAATATGCCAAATATTTTATCATACTATAGAAGGTGAATATGAAACATATGCATCAGGAAAATATCAGAAAAACACAGGAGTACAACCATCACTTCTGTATACTGAATTACACTCGCAATAAATTATTGATCCATATACAATAAAATGTAAGGAGTTACAAAGCATGTCAAAAAAAGCAGGATTTATTTCATTTCGTTTTGCAGGAGTTGATGGAGTTACATTAGAAACCGAAAAGTGGATAGAAATCTTTAAAAGATTAGGATGGGAATGTTTTTTCTGTGCAGGGGAATGCGTTTTTTCAAAACGCCATACACTTTTAGACAAATCACTTCATTTCACAACTAAAGATATCGCCTCAATTACACAACGATGTTTTGGCTCAAAAACCCGATCACCCTCTCTTACAGAAGAAATCCATGAAAAAAGAGTGCATATTAAAAAGATTCTTTATTCATTTATAAAAGAATTTAATTTAGATCTTTTGGTTCTTCAAAACATTCTTGCCATTCCTATGAATATTCCACTGAGCATGGCAGTTACAGAAGTAATAACAGAAACACAAATTCCTACTATTGCCCATCATCACGACTTTTATTGGGAAAGAGATCGTTATAAAACAAACTGTGTTCAAGATATTTTGAGTGGGTGTTTTCCACCTGCAGTACCAAATGTAGTGCATGTCACTATAAACACGATTGCATTGCAACAGCTTAGTTATCGAGCAGGAATATCAAGTATCCTTGTTCCCAATGTTATGGAGTTTGAAAAACGCTCTGAAATTGAAGACGAATATTCTAACAGTCTAAAAAAAGACATTGGAATATCAGAAAATGATATTTGCATTCTACAACCAACGGCGTATTGTTCAACGCAAAGGTATTGAAAACTCAATAGAACTTGCACATAGACTCACCCGAAAAAACAAAAAAGCTGTGCTCATTATTTCTCATGAATCAGGAGATGAAGGAAGTGAATACCAAAATCGTGTATTGGAATATGCAAAAATACTTGGAGTTACTATTAAACTTATTGCTTCCCCGCATTGGCAAGGATCGTAGCGAAAAGAAAGGTAAAAAGATATATAGTCTTAGCGATGTCTATAGCCAAGCAGATATTGTTACATATCCTTCAATACTTGAAGGCTTTGGAAATGCATTCTTAGAAGCAATATACTTTAATTGTCCCATAATCATAAATCAATATCCCGTATACATTACAGATATTAAACCTAAAGGATTTCAATGTATTGAATTTACCAACTTTATTTCAAAAAAAATTATTTTAGAAATAGAAGATACCCTCTCAAATAAACAAAAAATTGAAAAGATGACTAAAATAAACTACAATCTTGCTTTAAAACACTATTCTTTTGCACTCTTAAATAAAAAAATAACAGATATTCTTAACCAGTTTTATGGTATGTAAAGAGCTCATTTTTTTGCTATTAGTCTTATTTTCCAGAACTCATTATAGAGATATTTTGTTTTGGTATGTAAAAATACATACATTGCTAAAAAAGAATAAGATTTGCAATTAAAAAGTATATTGTAAGTCCCAATAAATCTACAATTGTTGCTATAAGCGGAGTTGCTATAACAGTTGGATCTATCTTAAAAAAAGACATAATAAGCGGAGCGAGTGCTCCTATTATAGAAGAAAAAAGTACTACAAAAAGAAGTGATACGCTTATAACGCTTCCCTCAAGTAAACCTATATGTGGAGAAAAAAAACATACCTCGTAAAAGCATGACAATAGCAAGTACTATTCCTATAAGGAGTGCAACTTGTATTTCTTTTGTTATAATTTTAAATACATTTTTAAACGCTATTTCCCCCTTTGTAAGACCTCTAATCATAAGTGTAGAAACTTTGAGTCGCTGTATTTTCCACCAGATGATATTACAAACAGGTATAAACCATACAAGATAACTTGCAAGTGTAATTGTTTTTGAAAAAAAGTTTAACAAGTTAGATGTAAGTGTCCCTGCAACAAGCAATAATATAAGCCACGGAACTCGTGTTCTCACATGCTCCCATACAGAATTTTCTAAGTATGATTTACTATTTGCAGTAGTGCCTATTGCACTCATTTGAAGGACATCTTCTTCATATTCTTCACGCATAACATCTATACCATCATCCACAGTAATAATACCTTGTAACCGATAAAATGCATCTACAACAGGAATAGCAAGTAAGTTATGTTTTTCTAGTAACATCACAACTTCTTTTTTATCGCTATCTTCTCGCACAGTCACCACCATACGAACCATACACTCTTTTATTCTTACGGTATCTTTCTGTTTTATTATATCTCTAAGAGAAGCAACACCTTGTAAACGACCTAAGGCATCTACAACATAGATATAATAAATAGTCTCAACTATATCTATATTGGCTCGTATAAATGCAATAGTAGCTTCTATTGTAATATCTTGTTTTACGGCAACATATCGAGGAGTCATTATTCCCGCCGCATCGTCACAATCAAACCTTAACAAAAACTGTACTTCTTCGCGAGTCTTACTACTAAGTTTTGTCCATACTGATTCTCTTATATCAGAACTCACTTCTCTAAAAAAGTCAACCAAATCATCTGGTTGCATATATTCCAATATATTTAAAAAACTTTTATTTGATATATTTTCTATAAGTTGTATTTTCTCACTCCAATCAAATTCATTAAACACATCAACTTTTCGTTCCTTATCAAGCATTAAGAAATATTCAACAGATGTTTCTGAATTAAGACTAAGTAATATTTTTTTAATAATAACGCTATCATAATCCTTATTTTTTTCTTTCCACATAGATGGAGATAATACCTTACTTCCCATTAAAAATACATTTTTTTCTTTTTCTTTTATTTTTTCCATAACGATAGATTACCCAATAAAATTATCTCTCTTTCAAGCAACACGTGTAAAACCTCATATGCTTTATTTCGCATTTCTTCTGAAAGATCAAAAACATCTTGTGAAGTAGCAGTACCAGAATTACAAATTATATTTGCATGTCTTTCATTTACATATGCCCCCCCACGTTTCTTCCCCTTAAAATCCAACTCTTCAAGAATATTCCCCGAAGGTTTCCCGTAATCATAGTTGTTTTTAAATATAGAGCCAGCACATGGTGCACTATAATGACCTTTGCTTCTTCTATCAATCTCGTTTTTAATCATAGTTCTCCAAACACAATGGGATCTTTCTCTTTGCACCCTAAAAACACAGTCTGTAATTATCCATTCCTTCTTCTGAAACAGAGATGTCTTATAGGAAAAATCATCTTTATTAAAACTATAAGTCCACGGGTCACCAAAATACGTAAATCCCTCCGCAAAAAGAAAAACATCACTTATTTCCTTTCCGTAACATCGAGCATTCATCCATAATGCTCCTCCTAAAGTTCCAGGCATGCCATACATAAATGCCAACGTAGAAATCCCATTATTTGCAAGATCTACTGCTGCTTGTTTAACATTTTCTCCCGCAAGAAAAGAAACTCTATCTTTATCTAAAACACTGACTCCTTGTAACTTCGTTGTAGAAACTACAATTCCTTCCAATCCCACATTTGGTACAAGTACATTGCTCCCCTCTCCTATCACAGTAAGAGGAATATCATATTTCTTTATGATTTTCAAAAGACTGTGTAAATGTTCTTTTGTATATGGCGTACAAAAATATTCGGCACATCCTCCCGTAAAGAAAGAACAATATTGAGAAAGTAACTCATTTTTCAGAATATCTATGGATTGTTCTTTACATTCTTCTAGAAATTTATACATGTCTTGTAGTAATTATAGTACAATGCAAAATAATGAACGATAAAAAAATTATAAGCAAATATAGTATGAAAACTATTTTATCAATATCAATTCTTCTTTTCATCCTCACTATTGGAATAGTAGTATATTTTATATCCCCCATTATTATAAAAGTATCTCCTCTTATTGTAAAAACAAAAGATAATGTAACAATACAAGGGATAGGATTAAGCTCAAAAACATACGATATAATGGTCTTTATTGATGATATATTAATTCCTAAGGAATATATAAAAGAAAATACGTTTTTTACTATAAAATTCACTCTAGAACAACCCATAGTAAACAGTCTCCTAAACGGAGGAATACTCTACATCAAAAAAAGAAACAAAAAAAGCAATAAAAAACTTTTAATAATACACTCCCCGCAAAAAGCACCTCTCCCCTCCCTTAAAAATGATCTCAATCTTCCACCGACGTTTTTAACAAAAGAAAAAAAACAAAACGCCGATAATGCTCTTTTTATTTCAAAAAAGGACACTATATACCCCCTCTCATCATATATATTTACCCTCTCTACAAAACATTCTTCATACACATACTTTCCTAAAGAATGGATAGAAAAAGACAATACTATACGATTTCTTATTCCAATATCACTTTTTACTCCTTCAACAACACAGTATGCAATACTTTCTATTGCTCATAAAAACACCGTTATTGAAAGGAGCGTTATTTCTCTTATTCCTCCTCCATTTATAAACAATAAACAATACTCTTTCAAGGCTGTCATTCAATACACCCCATATAAAAACTATATAAGCCCGCTATTTCTCAATCTAAAACAATGGCAACATATTAGCATATCTTCTAAAAACCCTATTCCTAATATTCAAAACAAAATAGAATACGGATATATTAAATTTTCCGATAATATATCAACTCTTACATATGCAATCACACGATATACAACAAAACCAATTGTGCTTAATTCTATTTCTATACATTCTGTTTCTCGTTATTCTGACACAACATCAATACCTTCTTATTTACCTCAAAATAAAAAAACTTTACCTAAAGAAAATACCCCACAAACATTTAAAATGATTCCTGAATACCTTGCATATGCTTATAAAAATGATCTCTTGTATAAAAAACAAAATTCCATCCCCCCCTTACCTCTCAGCAAATATGAAAATCTTGAAGACATTCTAAAAGGAAGTATATTACAAGCACTGCTTTATATTAAAAACAATGAACCATTTCCCTTACTACCAAAAATGTTTGAAACAGAAAATTCAGAAACTATTATGAAGAAAATATTTTCATCTATTTCAAATGATTCTTCAATACTCAATGCAACTTCACAGCTTAATATTGTAGGGTTCACAACATCTATTTTGAGAATGAATGCAATACCAGCACGAACAACTATAGGGTTACAATATATTTCTTCAGAAAATGATTCTTCCAAAGAAAAAACATCTATTCCTTATGTATGGATAGAAATACTCACAACGGACTTTGGCTGGATACCTATTCTGCTTAATACAAAAAAAATACAAGTCGACATTAATAATATACTGGAAAAGTCTTCAGAACCTTCTCTTGAAAAACCTTCAATTCCTCTTTCTCTTATTAATTTTGATTATAAATTTATTTCTACAATAACCCTTGAACAATATACTTATCTCAGTCAAAGCAAGCAAGCACCCGCACTTCCCGAATGGAATTTTTTAAAATAATTATTCAATCTTATTTGTTAATATCTTTACTACTCCACCTTTTCAGTGTTATACGATACTAAATAATGAATGGGGACATCATTTAAAACTTCTTTAAATGATAAAAACTCTAAGCCTATAATACCCGCAACTTCTTGTATTACTACCCCTTGAGATAAAAACAAATCACATGTTGCCCTTGCTGTACCGCCTGTCGCAAGTAAATCATCAAATATTACAACATTATCTCCTCTTGATATATCGTCAGGATTTACTTCTACAGTATCCTCTCCATATTCAAGCACAAAGGAACGCCTAATTGTTTTCCGTGGTAATTTTCCTAATTTACGTACCAAAATAAGAGGGACTTTTAGCATATATGCCACAGGAGAAGCAAAAAGGAAGCCCCTTGAATCAATTGCAGCAATAGCACTTGGAATATTTTCTCTATAACGATCTATAAAATAATCGGTTGCTGCAGAGAAAGCAGCAGGATTAGTCAATATTCCCGTTATGTCATAAAACAATACGCCCTGTTTAGGAAAATGAGGAACCTTATGTATTACATTATCAAGTTGTCTTGCAATTTGTTCATGCGTTGTACTCATATAAGCATTATAATCAACAAGAAAAATATATTCTACTATATCTCAACAATAAGAGCATTCCTGTTACAGAACATAAATTAAGACACACTATTCTTTTTATAATAAATATTAAAGATATCAATTATTAATTACATTTTTTCACAATACAAATCAATTTTAAGCGGTTTTTATTAGCCTATATTATTTATCTTTCTATATTTATATTCTCTGGATTGAACTCCTACAGTAAGATCACTCTTTATCCCTTTTGATAGATATTGATATCCTAATCCAGCAATCATTGCTGCATTATCTACACACAGCCATACAGGTGGAAAGTGTGTTCTTACACTATTCTCTTCTGAAAAAGATCTCATCTTTCTTCTAAGATACTTATTACATGAGACTCCCCCTCCAAATACAATGTTAACTAAACCCGTTTCTGAAATAAGTCGTGTTATTCTATCTATAATCATATCAATTGCTGCTTTCCTAAAAGCTGCAGCAATATGCTTGTTTTCCAAAGGATATGCATTATTCCAATATTTTTTCCGATGATGTATTACAGCAGTTTTTAATCCAGAATATGACACCGCATAGTCTTTTGACGAATAAATAGGAAAAGATGCGGCACAATCACTTCCTTCGTCTGCAAGGCAATCAATTTCTTTTCCCCCAAGATATCCTAACCCAAGTTCTCTAGCAACTTTATCAAATGCTTCTCCACAAGAATCATCTATGGTCGTTCCTTTTATTTCTATTTTGTTAAAATCATTTACAATAGCAATAACGGTGTGTCCCCCTGATATTACCACACCTATATAAGGATAGGAGATATTACTAGCATTACTATCTACAGAAATATGTGCCGAATAAAAATGTGCTTCAATATGATCTATTGAAACAAACGGCACTTGCAATGCTAGTGAAAGTGCTTTTGCGAAACTCAATCCCACTAAAAGCGAACCGCTTAATCCTGGTCGTGTAGTAACTGCAATAGCATC
Organism: Spirochaetia bacterium; assembly: GCA_965216965.1. Classification (GTDB taxonomy): domain Bacteria; phylum Spirochaetota; class Spirochaetia; order WTKD01; genus CBDAKK01. The sequence continues at coordinate 14,805 of CBDCGX010000027.1, forward strand.
TATTTTTGACTTATCACATCCACTTTCTAAAAGAAGTTTATTAAAAAGAGGTAAAATATATTTTGTATGCAGTCGAGAAGCAAGCTCAGGTACTACTCCCTTATATTGAGAATGTTCCTTATATTGACTGTGTGTTACTACATGTATAAGCTTTTTCCCATTTTCCACCAAAGCAAGAGAACATTCATCACAAGAGCTTTCTATACCAAATATTATCACATATATAATTGTAATTTATTATAGTATTTTATTTCCATAAGAAATATTTGTATAAAGCTATTACAATAAAATCAATACTAAAACGTGTAAAATAATAATGAAAGAAAAATATTATATATTACTTATAACAATAATTACCGCCTTTATACCTCTATTACTTATACTATCTTGTATATCCATACAGAAAAAAGAAAAAACAATCAAGTCATTCTCCCCAGAATTTAGAGGAGCATGGATTGCAACTGTTGCCAACATAGATTGGCCATCATCTCCCAATCTAAGTACTGCGAAACAACAAGCAGAACTTCTAAAAATAATTAAAGATGCAAAAAACATAGGTCTCACTGATCTCATATTTCAAGTCAGAACAAGCGGTGATGCTCTATACGCATCTACCTTAGAACCTTGGTCTCCCTATCTCAGCGGCACAATGGGGAAAGCCCCCTCACCTTTTTATGACCCTTTGAAATTCCTCATAAATAATGCCCACGCATATGGAATACGTGTTCATGCATGGGTTAACCTCTTTAGAGCGAAACATTCAACATACAAAGGGATATATCCTAAAAACCATGTACTATACCGTTTTCCAAATGCAGTATATAAACTAGGGGGATCGGGCATGCTATGGATGGATCCATCTAATAAAGCTATAGAAAATCATACTCTCAGCATTATAGAAGACATTATAACTCGTTACAATATTGATGGAGTCCACATTGACGACTATTTTTATCCCTACCCATCATATCTTACAACTCTTCCAAACAAGCAATTTCCCGACATTGTAGAATGGAAGCAATATAAAAAAAGAGGTGGGCTTTTAAAACGGGATGCATGGCGACGATCAAATATAAATAAAATAGTAAAAAAAATATATATGCTTATAAAAAAGGAAAGACCTTCCATCCTCTTTGGAATTAGTCCCTTTGGCATATACAGACCAAATATGCCTCCTGGGACAAAAGGATTTGATCAATATAAAAACCTATATGCAGATCCCAAGCTCTGGCTTAGAAAAGGATGGATGGATTATATAAGTCCCCAACTCTATTGGCCCATAAATAGCATTAATCAATCATTTATTGCTTTATTTAAATGGTGGAAAGACAACAATCCTAAAAACATTCCTGTCTGGCCCGGAATATTTACTTCTAATGTTATAAGCACTCCTCAAAAATACACAAATTCTGAGATTCCATCACAAATAAATATTATTAGAAAACTTACAAAAAAAGAATCGATTCCTGGACACATTCACTTCTCTATGAAAGCAATACAATCTTATCCCCCACTAAGAACACTGCTCAAAAAAACATATGAAACAGAACCCACCCTTCTTATCCCTTAATAAATAGCGGTGAAAATAAAAACAAAAAAAATAATACTTAAAAAAGAGTGTGCTTATGCAATACATCACACTACTGCTTATAATAATCTACAATCATAGAAGCAATTCCAACAGTTTCCCCTTTCGGCCATAAGGCGAGAATATTTCTCATACAACATATCATCAAATATATCTTGAGCCCCCCCCCCATATAGCAAATCTTCTTTTTTATTTACATTTTTCCTCATGCTATCAAGTAACATCTTTGTAAAAAGAGATTCAAAGTCTCTTGCTACTTCTCTTAATCTTGCATCTTCTATCTCTTTTTTTTTCTCTCCGCCAGCAAGTTCAATTCTTTTTTGTTTTACCTTTTGTAATTCATTTTCTTGTGTAAGTGTTTGTAATCTAAGATTAACTACAGATGATATATCCATTTCCTATCCTTTAATATATAATATTATCGCTTAAGTCCAACTGCAGTAGCAAGCATTGAATCTGTAGTTTGTATTGCTCGAGAATTAAACTCATAAGCTCTTTGAGCTGTTATCATATTTACTAATTCGCTTACCAAATCCACATTTGAACGCTCTATAAACCCTTGTCTTAAAACTCCTACACCATCATCTCCAGGTTGCAAAGCAAATGCTCCCCCTGATGCTATAGTCTCTGTAAAATTATTATCTCCAACAGCCGAAAGACCCGCAGGATTTATAAACCTATATAAGACCATTTGTCCTATATTGCGAGGTGTTTTTTCTCCTGCTATATTTACAAGCACTTCACCCTCTGTTGTTATTTTTAGGGTTTTCATATCTGCAAAACGAGGAATACTGAGTTCAGGTTGTACTCTATACCCATCTGTAGTCACTAACGTTCTATTTGAGTCTATTTTAAACTCCCCATTTCGAGTATATCCATATTGTCCATTTGCCATGAGGACTCTAAAAAACCCTTCTCCTTGTATTGCAATATCCGTTTTTATATTTGTTTCACGCGGCGCACCTTGTGAGAAAATCTTAGGCGAAGACGCTGCTCTTGCACCATTTCCAACTTGTAAATGAGTAGGAACAAGCGTTTGTTCTGTTGCAGGAGTACCCGCTCTTCTCGCAGTCTGATAAATAAGATCTTGGAACTCTGCCCTATTCTTTTTAAAACCTGTTGTGTTTACATTAGATAAATTATTAGAAATTGTATCTATATTAAATTGTTGTGCCATCATTCCCGATGCAGCCGTCCATAATGATCTAACCATAATATTCCCCTTATGTTTTATATTTTAAGATTTAATAGTTTTTCTGTTGAACTATCTTGACTTATAAGAGCCTTTTGATTTGCTTCATATGCTCTATTCACTTCTATCATCTCAACCATTTCTCTAATAGGATTAACATTTGATGCTTCTAAAACACCTTGATGAAATACAGGACGCGATGGTTCCTCCGCAGTAAGTTCTCTTATTTCTCCCGCATATTCGCTATATTTCCATAAGCTATCGCCTTGTTTCTGTAAATATCGAGAAACTCAAATCAGCTACTCGAAATCTGTCAAGCTCTATTTCACCCATCCAATCATTTTCTTTATTGTCAACAAACTGTCCATAAGGATCTCTTAAATTTGCATTTACAAAACCCTCCCTTGTTCATCAACCCTAAAATTGTTTTTCTGGACCCGAATATACCCATTTTCACCAAGTATAGGAAACCCTTCTTTTGTCATAAGAATATTCCCATTACCAATAATATAGTTTCCGTTTCGAGTATATCGTTCTCCTTCGGGGGTGTCTACTATAAAGAACCCTTCTCCCGAGATTGCTATGTCCAAAGGGTTTTCAGTTACTTGGAGTGGACCTTGCTCAAACACAGTGAATAGCTCATTTTGTTCTACCCCCGTACCAACTTTTCCAACAACAGGAGCTTTATCAATAGATCCTACACTTGGAATTGTATTATAAGGAAATTTTACTACATGCTCTTCCATTCTTCGTATGAGCATCTCTGGGAACGCTTTATCTATGGATTCTTCTCTTTTAAAACCTGTAGTAACTGCATTTGCAAGATTATTTGATATTGCATCTAATCTATATTGTTGTGCAAGCATACCACTTGCAGCTGTATATATACCTTGTACTCCCATCTACAATAATATATCGGATATTCTATACCCAAGTAAAGTATTTCTTTTACTATTTGATAAAACAATAATATTATAATAAATAATATTATCTGATATAATAAAAGTGCGTAGACATATGCTATTAGTATGCTAAGACTATTACAAAAAATAATTACATTCTTTTTTACTGTTGTATTTCTCGCCATTATGGTAGGGATATTCTGGAGTTGGACAAATATATGGGTACCTAAAAATTCCATAGGTCTTCTTAGCATAGAGAATAATGAGCAAACGTGTAATAATGCCTTCTTCTTTTTCATGGAATTGGCAACGAATTATTCCCGGAAAAACAAATCTTTTTATTATTTCTAATCAAACGAGAACTTTTTCTACAAAAATATCTTTTACCCTTCCAAATGCCACCCTATACGCGAGCCTTGTAAATCTTCCTAAGGATATTTTCTCATTTAATTCAACAATAACAATGGAATATAAAATAAATCCTCAAAACATAAAGGAATACATAAAAAACAACCCGCTCCTAGATATATACGCTATACATCTCTCTATACAGAGAAAATTAGAAGCGCGACTTTTTGATACTTTATACAAAACAGTTCTTTCTATATCGACAAAAGATAATATTCAATCCCAATCTATTGCCTCAACGATAGCACAAAATATTCCTATCCTTCTTACCAATTTAAATATACAAGTATCAACCTTTCCTAATAAGGCAATATATAAACTTTCAAAATCAGAAGCAGAGGGAACCATTTCTAATATTAGTACTACCACTTTAGCTTCTCCCTCTTCGCAGTCTAAAAAACAAGCACTCTCATATTATATATACCTTATCACTCAATTAAGCACACTTATAGAAAAATCGCCTTCTGTTATAGATATAATAAAAACAATTCCTCCTCAAGACATCATATCAGAACTTTTACAAGAATAAAACGAGTTTTGGTTTTTTAATATTTTATATAACTCTTAGCAGGTCGTTGCACACAGTTCTCATGTTCCCATATTACTATAAGATTTCCTCTATATACAGCAATTTCAACAGAGTCGCACGTTGCTCTATTGCTTATGCTTGTTTTTTCTGTACTTAACGTAATATCATCTAAATTCCAATATAATCCTTTGGTCTTTTGGGATGAGCCTCCTTTCCCAACAGAAAATATAGATATAATCTTGTCTTTTTTTGTCTGTAAGCGAAGAACGCACCCCTCTGAAATATACTCAATTTGTTGTGTTGTAGTTATAATTCGATGAGGGGGATGTGACTTGTTATAAAAGGTTAATATTTCTATAAAATGGTCGACTCTTTCCCCTCCTTCACCGCCTATAAGTGTAATATCATTAGCCCCCCAATTATACGCATACATAAGAGCAAGCTCTGTATCTGTATTGTTCTTTTCTCGACTAAAAGATACGAGTTCCACATTAGGAAACATATGAATTGCCTTTTCTTTCGTTATACTATCAAAATCACCAATGACATATTGAGGTTCATAATTCCAGTTTTTACAATTTCTTATGCCTTTATCCGCTACAATACACAAAACACAGTCCCAGTTCAATATAGGATTCCTAGGAGCATTTCCACCAACAAATACTATAGAAGAAATATATTTCATATGTCAACTATATAGTATACACATTATTTTTATACATAAATATCAAAAAACAATTAAAGAACAA
>CBDCGX010000028.1:0-3433 GCA_965216965.1 Spirochaetia bacterium
AGCCTGCACCCAAATAGTAGTCCACTCCAATACCGGTTAAGCCAACTATTGTCCCATCCCCTTTGAATTTATACCAATCAACCTGATTGGTATAGTACAGAGCAAACTGTTCATTGAACCCATACCCAAGCTTAAATGATGTGGCGATACCTGCTCTTTTATCATCCAGTCTGGCACCATTTTTAAAGTCAACATCAGTTGAGACATATGTCCCCCCGACGCCAAACCCAAGTAGAAATCCCTCTTTACTGCCATCGAAGATATCTGCGGCAGAAGAAGTTGCCAGCAACCCAGTTGCACAGATGGCAACCAATAGTGTCTTTTTCATCTTTCTTCCTTTTAATTTAGTGAATCCAAACATCGCAATCGTATAGAAAAAAAATGAGAAAAAAATAATATGTCAAAATAAGTTTTGTGGCGGGACTTGCGTGAAGTTCTGGGAAGATACTGAAAATAGCAAATGAGTATATAAAGTTTGGCAAGGAGATGATGCTGTCTTGTCGTGAACCCTTTACGGCTGCATTGCAGATCAACTGGGAATTTAAATTCCCAGTTTTCACAATTGATTTTTTTCTGATTATGAAATTTTATAATTTTAAGCAACACAGACTACACAATAAAAAGGAGCCCTTTATGATACTTTTGCCGTCAAATATATTAGTTATGGAGAATGAATATGTGAATCGGAAAAAATTAGAAAATATATTGCGCTTTGCACATAGATTGGATTTTTGTGACAATACACGAGATGTGCTTGTAAAAATAGAAACACAAAAATATAATATGATCCTCATCGATATTCGTGTCCCGGATAGTATTTTATTGGCAAAAAATATTTATAAGGATATACCGGTTGTTTTCTTAACTAGCTATAGGGAGATATATACTTTTGATGAAGTGTTCAATCTGTATGCATATGGGGTTGTAATCAAGCCGTTTTCTGCAAAGAAAATGAAAATAGATCTACATTTGGCGTATAACTCATTCTTAACTCAAAGGGGAGATAAGGACAATAGAGAAATTATTGTTATTAATAAAAACTATCACTATTCAAAATCTTTGAGAACGCTTTATTGCAATAAAAAGCCGGTAATACTCCCCCCAAAGTTAGCCCATCTTGTAGATATATTGTGTCAAATGCATAACAGGGTCATAAAGGCTGAAGTATTAAAATCAAAAGTTTGGGGAGAGCATGTTGATTCTGATAACATATTGAGGTCTAATATTTCAAGGTTGCGCCAACTGTTGCCTGATCTCCCTATTGTGACATATAGTAAAATTGGCTATGCTCTTTTGACCGAAGAGCCAACAAGAAAAAAGCAATAACCTGAAAAGTATTCATATGTCTACCAATAGCTTCCTTGCTGAATTACTGTCTTGTAAAAACTTGTGGCACATCGTTCCCCTTTGGTATACAAATTAAATCAGGTTGCTCAGGGGGGGGAGAAAACTAATACTTTATAAGTGTAAAAATAAATAAGTTCCCAGCAATTATGCTAAAATCATATTATAATTTAGTTTTTCAGTATTATATTTTCCAATAAAGTTAAAATCTGTATATAGAATGTGTCTTTATGTGGATATAGGGCCTCCCCTTGCCATATGCGTGTTTTTGGGGAAATCTTTTCTTTGAGGAGCTAACTATAGTTTTGTGATTGTTTTACCAGAAGTTGTAAAATAGATTTAACTTATATTAAAACTTATTTTTTTCTGATTTTTTTAATTTATTCTTGCAACACAAAGAATAGGGGGGGGATTATGGTAATTCCTAAAAGTATCTTGATTGTTGAGGACGATGTGTTAACTCAGCGTTATCTCAAACATGTATTGGCGCAATTTGGTGTGCAGAATATAAATTGTTTTGATAATGCAACGGATACACTAGCAGAGATGAGAACAGAAGGGTATGATATGCTTCTAATGGATATTAATATAAAGGGAGCCATAGATGGTATTCAATTGGCCGAAATTATATTGCATACGTATCCGGAACTCCCTATAGTTTTTATGACAGGTTATGGTGACAGAGAGACTTTCAATGAAGTTCTCTCATTGAATCCCTATGGGTTTATAGTTAAGCCTTTTTCAATTCGAGACATCGAACTGCATTTACAATTGGCATATAACCGATATTTGATTCAAAAAAGCATAATGGAGAAGAAAGAAAATTTTGATAACTTGGATATGCTTGTTATCAATAAAGAGTATAAATATTCAAAAACACCTATGATGCTCTATCACAATAACATTCCCGTGAAATTAAATAAGCAGCAGTTATTGCTAGTTGACACCCTGTGTGAAATGTACAGCAGAACTGTTCCGTTTGAGGTATTGATAGATAGAATTTGGGGACCCGATATATCAATAGAGACTGCAATAGGAACCCTAAGAACACTTATTTATAGTTTGCGAAAAAAATTACCAAATTTTCCTATATATTCTTATAGTAAAATAGGATATGCTTTGCAGATAGACAGTACGGACGAATTGCTATTTCTGGCCAACTAGGATCTCTTATTTATCCCTTTCATTTCCTCCTTAAATTTTAATAAAAATACGGGGTTGATTTTTTTTTGATTTTTTAATCTTATACTCTTCGCGGCACAGAATTTCTCTAATAACAAATTAGTACCGTAGGAGGGTAAAATAATGAATAGACGGATGGTGTTACCATTTGTATTTTTGTCATGTATGGCACATGGAGGTGGAGATATCCCTTCAGCTTCTGGGGCTGCATGGACGCACGATATAAATAAAAAAGATTTTTATATTTTTGCGGGAGGAGGGGTTTCTTTCTTTGGAGAAGAGATAAAACCAAGAGAAGATACTTCTTTTGTTCGTGGGGCGCTGGATGATAAATCGGCGGCATTTGAAGTGGGTATTGGATATAACTTTACTAAAAATGTCTTTGCTGAATTTGCTTATCAGCGGGCTGCCCTTGATATTGCAAATATAGATTCCGGATATATAAGCCTTAATTACCAGTTTTCTGGTATGTCGCTAAATCCCTATATTGGTATATTAGGTGGATATAGTAAGCTCAAGTGGACAAAGCGACCTCACAGGATGCTGAAAAACGAAAAGTTGACATCCAAAAGTTCTTTTTATGGGCTACAGACTGGAATTAGATTTCCCATTTCAGATAATGTTTCGTTTACTGCAAAATATCAATATATCAAGCTAGATCATCTTATTGATATTAGAAATGGAGCTGGAAGTATAGAGCACAATAGTGTACAAAATTTATTAGTGGGGGTAGAATATGGGTTCTAGAAAACAGTATTTTCATCTTGCTATTTCCCTTCTCGTGGCTGGAGGAGTATTTACGGGTTGTGGCAAAAAAGAAGCATATATTGATAGGTACAGTGATGCATATATTGAGGTAATAGAAGATATTGGAGGCAATCAAAATGGTCGGCCGGTAACGGCAGAT
>CBDCGX010000029.1:0-24418 GCA_965216965.1 Spirochaetia bacterium
TGAAGAAGGAGTGAAACAAAACTCTGATACAGAAACATTTGTTGCATTAAAAATGTTTATAGATAATAGAAGATGGTCTGGTGTTCCTATTTATGTGAGGTCAGGAAAGGCACTTAAAAAGAAATGTACAGAACTTATTGTTTATTTTAAGAAGGAACCATTTAATATTTTTGGGAAGACACATACCAATTTGTCTAATAGAATTGTATTCCGTTTTCAACCTAATACATTTTTGAAAATGAATGTATATGCAAAAACCCCAGGAAATACGACAGAGATTATAAGTACTGATATGAAATTTGCTTATAAAAAGAAATTTAAAGGTGACTATAATAATGGGTATGATAGAATATTATATAATGCGCTTATAAACGATGCAACATTATTTTTATCTTATAAAGAATTACTTTTACAATGGGAGTTTTATAGATGCTATCTTGTCGGTATGGAATTCTGAGTTAAATGTGCCTTTATATCTGTATAAGACACATTCTTACGGTCCCCAAAGTGCTATAGATCTTCTAAAAAATGAGGGATATGAATGGAACACAAATCAGTAAATGAAGATAGCATTATAGAAAGCACGGTGCATTATATTATTTCTTATCTTGAACACAATGTGAGCTTACTAGATTCAAAGACGCAAAAATTAATATGTGCACTTTCTGGGGGGGGGAGTCCTAAAGCATTATATCCTGTACTTTCTCATAAAATGTCAGAACATATTGCTAGGCGACTTATACTCATACAAGTTGACGAAAGAGTAGTAGAAGCTACACATGAAGATAGTAATTGTAATTTAATTACCAGTACAATGAAAGATTTATTATCAAAAGGTACTACATTTTTGCCTGTTCCAGTATATTTAAATGATCCACATAGCATTGCCGTAGAATATAATTCTATGTTAACAGAGCTTTTTGAAACCACAGCGAGAACTCATAAAACTATAGCGTTTTTAGGAGCAGGAATGGATGGGCATACAGCTTCAATATTTCCTAGCCAAGAAGATGATCGGGCTATGGCAAAATACTGAAGTGTTTTGTAGTGATCATGAAGTAAATGGATATTTTTCGCATTTCTCTTAGTTATAAAAGTCTTTTTTTCTTTTAGTAAAGTAATTATGTACGTACCAGGAAAAGAATAAAAAAGGATATTGTAGAGAAAATATGTAATCCTCAAAATTCTTCCCAGTATCCTGCTGCAAAAGTACTTCATGTGCACACAAATAGCTTGCTTATATCAAGTAAATAGTATAAGGGTTTTTTTTTTTTACCTTTACTTAAAAAGTACAAGTTAATTTTTAAGTTTGTCTATTGCTTATGATAAGTATATAAGCATAGGATTATGATAGAGAACATGCAGAATGATAGTTTTTCGATGGCATGTAAAATATTGCATTTTATAGCAGAAAGCGGGTCAAATGGCCCATTTGTTTCTTGATAATAAGGCATGTATTGTGAAATAAGTGGAAATGGAAACTTTTGTATTTTTGAGAGTACTGATGAGCTGTTCTGTTGTTTTTTGTATTTTTGTATCTGTCCAGTAGTAGCGAATTCTATCACTTAAGCTAAAACAAATAGCAAAATTTATTTCTTTTTGAGAACCTGTGTAGTATTTTTTCCAGTGTATAGGATTGTTTCGTATGTATTTTGTAATTGTTTCTATAAAATGAGAGTTTGTTTTTTATTATTCCATGTTTATAGAGTGTGTCTTCAATGTGAGAAAGTGCAAATAATGCCTCACGCATTGCAAAAGTAAGCTGTGGACCAACTTTTAATATGGCAAAGTGATCTGAGATTAATTCTTTTAGAGATTGAATATCTTGATAATCTGTAGAATGAGCCTCATAAATTATAGAGCTATTTAATTGAGATTCAATATGTTTTTTTAAATGTTGTGCCTTAACTTTATTATATTTTATAATTGTTTTGTTTCCAAATTCCACACCGGGCTGTACGACTATTGCAACTACCTTTTTGCCATGCATTTTTGGAGATTCTTTTTAAAAAAAACATTTTTTTGTTCTTTCTATCATTGTTTTTTATATCAGATGTTCTAGTAATATGTAATTTTTTCATATTCTTGTATTCCTCCTGGAGGAGGCACTTCTGTACCAATTACATATACACAACGATTATTTTTCTCGACATTCATTGAATCGAGAGTTTTTTTCTGCTACCTCACAAAGTTGAGCAATTCTTTCGGATATTATTTCGTTGTTTAAAGGTGTGATATCATCTATACAACTCATACTTGCATCAAGATGTATTTTTTTGTAACCTGCTTTTACATAGTCATGAACCATTTGTTTTGCTTCTTTCATTGCTTTTTCAGATGGTAAATGAGTCCATGGATTAGGCCCAAGGTGATCTCCTCCTAATAGAAGATTGTTTTCTTGTAGATTATATGTTTTTGCAATGTTTAAAACTCTTTTATAAAATGCATTAGGTTTTGTATTTGTATATCCTCCTCTGTGATTTACTTGATTACAAGTGCTTTCAATGAGAAGAAGTGAGTTATGTATTTTTGCATGATTACATGCCACTTGCAATACCCATGGGTGAGAAGTACATATAGAAGATATGCCAATCCCCCCCTTTTTTTGTTTGTTCTTAATAAAGAAATGAATTTTTTTATAGAAGTATTATTCATACAACATATTATATATAATTATATATTAATATATTTTTTATTTTGATATAAATGACTTGACAAATAGTTGTTGATATGTCATAATGTTGTTATTATAACTTTTGTTTTTTTGAGGAGGTCAGAATGAAAAAGATTTTAATTTTAGTTTTATTAATAGGTGTTTTTTTTTAGTTGTACTAAAAAAAATGAGCAGAAAGAAATTGTTATGTGGGCACACGAAGAAGCTACTTTTAATAATGGGTTTAATAAGGTTATTGAACGATATGCAGAAGAAAGGGGAGTAAAGATCACATTACTTACTTTTCCCTATGATGCATATGTACAGAAAGTTAAAACAGCACTTGCATCTAACAAGACACCAGATATTATGGAAGTATTTGGAGTATGGATGCTGGAGTATAAGAACACAGATACAGTAATGCCATTGTCTGAAAAATTAGCTACATATATAAATGAAAATTATTTTACCCCTACTCAAGGAGCATATCAAAGTGGAAATAATATATATGGGCTTCCTTTTGAATATAACATTGAAGGATCAGTTATGCTTACTAATCCTCGTTTATTTTCAAAAGCTAATGTAAAATATCCCCCTAATACATGGGAGGAATTTATCTTAGCAGCTAAGGCGTTAACAATACATGATAAAGATACTATAACTCAAATTGGATTCGATTTTACTTCGTATGATAGTGTTGCAAATATATTTTTACAACTTATTCTTCAACAAGATGGAACTTATATAGATACGATTACCAATAAGGTTGATTTTTCAGGAAAAGAAGCAATACGTGCAATGAATATAATGAAAGATTTAGTAGTTAAAGATAAGGTTGTAAATTTGTCTCTATTGGGCACACCAGAAGAACCTCAAGATTTGCTTTTTAAAGGTGTATCTGCTATGGCACAAAGAGGACCTTGGGCAATTGCATACGGAGAAGAAACGTATGGGTTACAATACATAAAAGATTTTGAATTTGAAATAATGCCTTCACTATCTAAAAATATACCGCCATATTTTGCTTCGGAATCTGGATGGGGGCTTGTAATTCCTACTTCATCTTCTCAGTCTGAAATTGCAAGTGATTTTTTATTGTTTTTTAGTAAAGAAGAAAATATGGCAATTTTTAATACAATAAGCAAAACAATTCCTGCAAACAAAAGAATTATTGAAGATACAGAGTTTCTCAATAATAATTCTGTTGTGAAAAAACTAAAGAGTTTTTTGCAGTATGGATCTTATATAGGAGATATCAACACCGATTTTCTTAAAGAAGAATTTCTTAATACATTCCCTGAAATTGTAAATGAAGATATTACAGTAGAAAAGGGGTTAGCTCGTATTGAAAAAAGAATTAACGATTTTCAATAATTATTAAAATGTTATGGATAATAACAAAAGATTTATAATATTTTTTTTGTCTCCCATACTAATATTATTTTCAATATTTTATTTGTTTCCTACAATATGGGGTATTGCATTATCATTTTATAGGAATGATACTTTGAGGGGGCAATTATCATTTGTAGGGTTTGGAAATTACATACGGTTGTTACAAGATAGAGTTTTTATTAAGGTCTTTGGAAATACAATTTTCTTTATTGTTGTATCTGTGAGTGTGAATATTATAATATCATTATTTATTGCTATAGGTCTTAATTCTATAAAAATGACATCTCTAAGAAATATTTTACGGACGGCATATTTTTTGCCTGCAATAGCTCCTCTTGCGGCATCTTCAATAATATGGTCAACAATATTTAATGAGAGAACGGGACTGTTAAAATTAATTACAGATTTTTTTGAGATAAAGACTATTCATTGGTTATCGGACACATCAATAGTTATGTATTCTATTATTATCTTAACACTTTGGGCAGATATAGGATTTAATATTGTTATTTTAATGGCTGCATTAGACGGAATTTCTATTACATATTATGAGGCAGCCTATATAGATGGTGCGAGTAGAATAAGAGTAATTTGGAATATAACAATACCCCTGTTAAGTAGAATAATTTTTTTTACAATTGTTATGACTATAATATCTTATTCCCAAGCATTTGCTCAATTTGATATTTTAACGCATGGAGGTCCCCAGAATGCGAGTAATGTATTAACTTTGTATATGTATCAAATGGGATTTAAATTTTCTAAATTAGGTTATTCTTCTGCTATAGCAACGGTGCTGTTTTTATTAGTTCTCATTGTTACTATAATTCAAATAAGAATTTCTAAGAGGGATTGGGAGTATTAAATGTATAAACGACATGATATATTGCATATACTATTTATTTCTATTTTAATATTTGGGGCATTATTAATGCTCTTCCCATATATATGGATGCTTATTACTTCGCTTAAAAGTAATGCTGAAATTTTAAGTAATAAATTTCATTTTTTCCCGCAAAACATAACTTTTGCTGGATATAAAAAAGTACTTACAGAAGCTCCATTTTTTTGGTGGTTTTTAAATAGTCTTATTGTTGCACTTGTTGTGTCAGGGTTTGTATTATTTACAAGTAGTATTGCAGGATATATTTTTGCAAAGATGGATTTTAAAGGGAAAAATATATTTTTCTTAATAATATTATCTACTTTAATGCTTCCTCCACAAGTTATGCTTGTTCCTCGATTTTTTATTATTATTAATTTGCAACTTAAAAATAATTTATTAGCACTTATTTTGCCTGCCATTGTTACTGGTTTTGGTATTTATTTATGTAGACAGTTTATAAGCAATCTTCCTACTTCTGTTTTAGAAGCAGCAAAAATTGATGGGGCAGGGAATTTTCTTATTTTTCGAAAAATAATTTTACCTCAAATTATGCCAGGATTATCTGCTCTTTTTATATTTACTTTCATGGCATCATGGAATGATTATTTATCTCCTCTTATATACATGGATTCGCCCAGAAAAATGACTCTTCCGCTTGCCCTTGTTTTCTTTAATGGAAAAAATGTAATTAATTATAATGTAGTAATGTCAGTAGCTGTATTAATAATGTTGCCAGTTATAATAGTGTTTTTGATTTTCCAAAGAAATTTTATAAAAGGGATGTCTATGTCTGGACTTAAATAATAGGAGATATGTAATGATGAAAATAACAATTTTAGGTGCGGGAAGTACATTTACCCGTGAAATAACTTTTGATATTCTTGATATTCCCAATGTATCGGGAGAAATATGTTTGGTGGATGTTGATGAGAGGAGACTTAATATAGCAAAGCAACTAGTAGAAAAACTTATTTCAATAAAAAAACAAGATAATAAATGGAAAGTAAGTGCTTGTTTAGATAGAATAAAAGCACTTCCATCAAGTGATTTCATAGTAAATCAAATAGAAGTAGCAGGATTAGAAACAGTTCAATATGAATATAATATTCCTATGAAATATGGTGTTGATCAATGTATTGGAGATACGCTTGGTCCAGGAGGACTCTTCAAAACATTGAGAACTCTTCCAACATGGCTTTCTATTATAGATGATATTGAAAAATATTGTCCTAATACACTTATTCTAAATTATACTAATCCTATGTCTGTAGTTACATTAGCTACTGCAAAATACACAAATATTCCAATAGTGGGATTATGTCATTCTATTAAAAATACTTCACAGCAACTAGCAAAATATATGAATATACCGTTTGAAGAATTGATGTTTGAAGCATGTGGAATTAATCATATGTCATGGTTTACTAAATTAGAACATAAAGGGATAGATATATATCCTCAGTTGCATAAAGCTATAGAGAATAATATTTTATTAATAGAAAAAGATCCTGTACGATTTAATACTATGAAACATTTAGGATATTTTGTTTCTGAATCAAGTGGGCATTTTTCAGAATATATCCCCTATTATAGAAAGAGAAAAGATCTAATACAAAAACATTGTGTTGCGGGCTATAATGGAGAAAGTGGATTTTATGCAAATGGATGGCCCATATGGAGAGAAGAGAATGATAAAGAAATATTAGACTTTATACATTCTAATAAATGCACTATCCAATCAGAGGGAGAATATGCTCCAATTATTATAGATGGAATAGTAAATAATACGCTCAAAATTATTTATGGAAATGCAATTAATAAAGGACTTGTTCACAATTTGTTATATGATGGAGTTGTTGAAGTTGCATGTTTAGTAGATGGAAATGGTGTTCATCCAACACGATATAATAATTTGCCAGAACATCTTGCAGCATTGTGTCGTACAAATATGTCATTCTTTGCACTTGTTGTCGATTCGGTATTACAGAAAAACAAAGAGATGGCATTTTATGCACTTAGTATGGATCCACTTACTTCGGCTGTTTGTTCATTAGATGAAATTCGGTCTTTATTTAATGAACTATATGAGATAGAAAAACCATTATTACCATTTTAAAATAGAGTAAAAGCTCTATGAATTATAACTAAAGTAGGAAATATGATGAAACAAAAATATAAAAACATACTTACAGATTCTCACACGTATCGCGAGATAACGCAGCAAACACAATTGTGGAAAGAAACATTAGATTATGTGTTGCAATGTGAAAAAGCAATAGATGACTTTTTGTGCTTTTCATTGAAAAAAAACAAGGCTGTTGTTGTGGTGTTTACGGGAGCGGGAACATCTCAATTTATTGGAGATATTGCGTGTGAATACTTTTCTAACCAAAAAAAGAAAAAACTATATGGTGTAAATGTATATTTTGAAAGCAAGGCAACAACAAACATAATAACATCTCCTCCTCAGTATTCTATGCCTGTTGTATTGGTTTCATTCTCTCGTTCTGGAAGTAGTCCTGAAAGCCTTTCTGCGATAAGAAAAGTAATGAAAGAAAACAAACAGGTCTACAATCTTATAATTACATGTAATCCATCTGGAAAAGTGTCAAAAGAACTAGAAAAAGAGAAAAATATATTAATATTAAAATTTCCAAAAGCAAATGATGTAGGATTTGCAATGACTTCTAGTTTTAGTTGTATGTTATTAATTTCTTATTTTATTTTTCTCTTTACTAAGAAGAAGAGAAGAGAGTTATATAAGCAAATGGAAGATGTAATTACAGTGAGCAATACTGTTATTCAAAGCAAGGAGTTACAGTCGGTTTCTCAGAAACAATTTGAAAGAATAATATATCTGGGATCTGGGATCTTAGGAGAATTATGTAAAGAATCAGCACTTAAATTATTGGAACTTACAGCAGGAAAGATACCAGTTTCTTGTAACACTCCATTAGGATTTAGACATGGTCCAAAATCATTCATAAATTCTAAAACGCTCATAGTGGTTTTTGTGTCATCAGATAAATATATTCAAAAATATGATAGAGATATTATAAAGGAAATACTTTCAGATCGTATTGGAGAAGTTTTTGTTGTTATTCCAAAGAATAAAGATAAGAGAAAATTAAATTCTTTTATACAGTTTTCTCATGATTTTCCCGATTACCTTGCGGTATTTCCATGTGTTTTATTTTCTCAGATTTTAGCAGTGCGGAAATCATGCTTATTAAAAATCACCCCCGATAATCCTTTTCCAAATGGTATAGTAAATCGTGTTGTACAAGGTGTTACCATTTATGAAAAGTAATAAAATTAAATCAAATTATATTTCCACACTTCTATAGTTATATGGAGGAGATGTCATTTTTTTAGGTATAGATAGTGGTGGAACAAAAACTGAATTTCTTTTAATAAATGCAACTGGAGTATGTGCAAGAGTGGCAACCGATGGGAGTAATTATTTACAGTGTGGGTTTGATGAAATGCAAGAAATATTACAAAGAGGTATCAATGAATTATTACAACAGGCAAATATTTCTATAAAAGATATTCTAGGGGCGAGTATAGGGCTTGCTGGATTTGGTGAAATAAGAAAAGATGAAATAAAACTCAAAGCAAGGGTTAAGAAAGTAATGAAATCTATTCCATATATCATAGTGAATGACGTAGTAATCGGATGGGCAGGATCACTTGGGCTTAATTCTGGTATTAATATTATAAGTGGAACAGGTTCTATTGTGTATGGTGTTGATGATAAAAAAAACACAATGCGTTGTGGTGGATGGGGACATGAAATAGGAGATGAAGGTTCTGCATATTGGATAGGGAAAGAGGCTATACGATATTTTACTCTTCAATCGGATGGGAGAATTAAAAAGACATTTTTGTATGAGAAAATACGAACTTATTTTAAATTATCCAATGATTTTGATATTATAGATATATTTCATAGACTTAATAGAAAAGAAGTTGCTATTCTTAGTAAGCATATGTCTGATCTTGCATCTCAAGGAGATGTATGTGCTAAAGAATTATTTAGAAAAGCAGCATTAGAACTATCGTGCATGGTAGAAAGTGTTGTTAATTGTTTATTTTTCTCTAAAAATCCTATTGTGGTTTCTGGAGCAGGAGGAGTATTGCAATCTGGTAATATATTATTTTCAGTATTAAAACGAGAGCTTAAAAAAGTAAATTGTATTTATCAGCCTCCTTTGTTAAAGCCAGTGGAAGGAGCGTCACTCATGGCTGCAATAAAGTTTGGAAAAATGGATATCAACGAAATTACAAAATGGGTTTCTTTAAAAAAATAAAGAGAGATATGGTACAAGCATTTATTTCTTCTAAAATATACACCAAAGACGGAGAAGAGCAACGGGCAATTTTAGAAAAAAATGGAGTTATAGTTGGTATTGTTAAACATGATAACATTCCCCAAAATGCACAAAAAATATATTGTGAAGGAGCAATAATACCTGGATTTGTAGATATACAAGTAAATGGTTGTGGTGGGGCGTTGTTTAATAGAGATATGAGCATACAATCACTAAAAACAATACATGATAAGAGTCTTAAGCATGGAGTAACATCAGTATACCCCACTCTTATTACATGTTCTGATGAACAAATTATAGATGCTCTAAATATTATGGAACAAGCACTTTTAAATAAAGAAGATTTTCCTGCTTTAGAGGGATTGCATTTAGAAGGACCTTTTATTGGAAAAACACATAGGGGTACACATATTCAAAAATATATTCGTTCATTAGATAATAATATGTTTTCTATTTTGTGCGAATATGCTAAAAAAGGAGTACTTAAAATTATCACTGTAGCACCAGAAAATGTGTCTTGTAAATATATTGAACAACTTGTTGCGAGTGGAACTGTTGTAGCGATTGGACATTCTAGTGCAAATGCAGAATTAGTATATAATGCACACAAGGCTGGAGCAAAACTCATTACACATTTATACAATGGAATGGCTCCTTTTTCGGGAAGACTTTTTTCTCTTATAGAAGCATCATTTGCATCAAAAACACTTTATGCAAGTATTATTCCTGATTTCATTCATGTGAGGGAAGATGCATTAAGAATTGCTCATAAGATAATGAGACGAAGATTGTTTGCTATTACTGATGCAAGTTCTACCGACCCCGATGAAACCGAAATTATTCTTAATGGCGAAAAATGTGTTGTTGGAAATAATGTTGTTAAGAATACTATAAGTGGGAGTTTAGCAGGTTCTACTGTTACTATGGATATGGTATATAATAATCTTATACAAATTTTTGGAGAGAAAACGGCAATAGATATGTGTTCTATAATTCCTTCGGAGTGTATCACTAATATGCAAAATAATAATGAAAAAAAAGGAAGCATACAAATTGGCAATGTTGCAAATTTTTTAGTTGTAACAAAGAATTATAAAAAAACAATTATAAAGGATGTTGTAATATATGGGAAACACTTTGGAAAATAAAAAATTATTTCAGAATGCTCACATAGATAAAAATTCATATATTCCTATTTATGCTCAACTCATAAAACTTATTAAGTATATGATTAATACAAAAAAAATAAAAGAACATCAAAAATTGCCGACCGAAGAAATGTTATGCCATATTTATAAGATAAGTCGTACTTCTGTACGGCAGGCGTTACAAGAGTTGGTAACTAATGGATATATTTATCGTCTTCATGGGAAAGGATCGTTTGTGAAAAATTCTCAGATAAAACAAGATTTAGCACATTTTTATTCTTTTACAGAAGAAATGAAAAGGTTGGGAAAGATTCCTTCGTCAAAAATTTTTTCTTTTAAAAAAGAACTGTGTACTCAATTTATACAAAATAAATTTCTTTCTTCTCATGAGAAAGAAATGTATGTTATTATTCGCCTTCGTTTAGCGGATTCTCAGCCCATGTATTATGAAATTTCTTACCTTCCAGCTACACGCTTTTTGGGTTTGAAACGGATATATTTTCAAAACACATCAATGTATGAAGTGTTTTTCCATCGATATAATATAGAGCTTGTTAAAGCAGAAGAGTCTTTTTCTGCAGAATATATGCCCAAACAAGCATTAATTGCTTTAGGAATTTCTAAGAGAACACCGGGTATACGGCAAGAAAGAATTGCATACGATATTCGAGGAGTAGTTGAGTATACGTGTAGTTTTGTTCCTGGAGATAGGTTTGTATATCGAGTCATACTGAAAAATGACTAAAATGATGAGAATACAAGTTAGCATAATAGTAAGTAATGTAGGAAGAATGATATTGTTTAAGATTTTATAGGGAAATATTAAAGTAACTATAACTTTACATGATTTGGTAATAAATAACATGATTAAATATATTATATTTGATATATAATAAAATATTATGGCTAGGAAATGGTTTATTATAGTTCCTTTTTTTATAATATTTCTTGAAAGTTGTATAGCAAATATTACTACAACGGAAACTAATAGAGCTGATGATTATCAGAAGATAGGTTCTATAGAAGATTTCTCTATTTCATATAACAATGAAAATGATACATATGACGTATCGACATCTTTTACACTATTGGTTTTTGAAAATGGAGAAGAAGTTCCTACATATAGGATTAATGTTCATAGGTATTTATCTGAGCGTGATAATATAAGAAATGTAGAAGATATGCTAAAGAAGAGTCCGTCATACAGTTATGGTATATGTGATGCGACCATTGAGGATTACATAAGAAACGGAGGAAAGCTTCCCGATAATTGTTTACAAGAAACCAATGTCATTCATATTTTGGGTTTAACTCCTGCTTTAGATAATAATGAAAAGACATATTATTTTAATATGCTTGTTAATATATTAGATTTTCCTACGGCTCGTTTGATTGTGTCTCAAAAACACTACGACGTAAAAAAAATAACTATTCCACGATATGCTTATTTTAATTTTAGCCTCCTTGGGAAGGGTTCTATTAGTGCGGTGGGAGGAAAATCAAAAATAACAAATACAATTGAAGGGGTTAATTCTTTTCCTATTAAGTTGCCAGAAGGTATAAATATTGCGCTTACAGCTAGCCCTGATTCTGGATATGAGTTTTCTTTATGGGATAATTGTGATCGTGTTGAGAATACTGTTTGTTTTTTTAAGACTCCAAAGAATTATGATGTAAATTACACCTTTCCTAGGGCAGTCTTTGTTCCATTAGATATCAATGACAAGAGACCTCAAATGTGCAAGGCATATTCAACGCTTGATGCAACACAAAGAGATATTACTCAAACACTTTTTTCTGATAAGAATCCTAATTCCGATGCATATATTAATGTTGGAGTTTATCGTTTTGTTGATAGAAATAATTTGGATGCTATATATCGTATTCCATATTATAATTATGATAATCTTCCGGAATTATATGTAGGTAATACGTTTTTCCCAATAATAGCAACTACTTTGTATGATGATACAAAAATAAACGAAGTATATACTATTACTGTTAGTGCAGTAATTTATGATGAAGAACAAGAAAGGAATGTTCTCTATGAAGGATCTCAATCTATGGATGTGGTGCAGTGTCGTACAAGTGCTGATGTGATATATTATGTATATGTTCTTAAGCAAATACCTCTAGAAGCTAGTGCCTATGTAGTTGAGAAATTATAGGTAGCTTAAAATACCATAGCGTCTAATTTATTGGTTTTTGATGTAACTAAAAATGGCTATTTAAAATACAATAAGGAAATTATATTAAATCCTATGTGTATACTAAGAACTATAATCAATGAGTTACTGCTTATTCGTATAAATCCCAGTATAATTCCAGCTATAAAGCTAAAAGATATTCCCTGCATTCCCATTCCAAAATGATTAAGAGAAAAAAGTATGGCAGAAGCCATTATTGAATGCACTATAGATAGATTTTGTGCTAGAAATCTTTGTAAAAGATATTCTCTAAATAATAATTCTTCTGATATTGCAGCAAGAATGATAAAACTATAAAAGAAGAATCCTGTATTTTCTTTAAAGGGGAGTGAAATAGAAGGAAGTGAGAAAATATATGAGTGAAAAAGAGAGAGTGAAAATAGTGAGAAAATACCTATCGTGATTATTATAATATTTTTAAAAAGGGAATGAAAATGATAATGTTTTGGAATATTTTTTGTATATTGCATTGATCTTGTTATTATAATTATAAAAAATATTTCTGCAATTATCTGAATATAGAGAGAAATTGAAGATGCAAGAAACAAAGAAGAAAGAGATCGAGTTAAAAGAAAAAAAATAATAAAAAAGATATCTTTGAACATCTTTTTAAAGTATATCTTATAAACTCATAGTATATAAGATGTGACTCTTTCTATAGTATTATTCTGGATCGCAAGTGCAAGCTCTTTTTATTTATTTCGATTTTTAGATTTTGGTATTGCATTAGTATTTTCTGTGTTGTTTTTATTATATGTAGCAAGAAGAGATATTTCTACAACAATTCTTGTAGGGATCATATGTGCTGGTCTAGTGGTGGGGTATATAATTGCGTTAAGGCGAGAGTTTACTTCTTTTACTACTGAGATAGAATCTGTTAAAGTGTATTCTTTTATCTTTGAAAAAAAGAGTGCAGATAATGCTGCAGAATATATTTATAACATGTTTACACATTTTACTTCTCCTAATGCAGCGGCATTTTTTTCTGCACTTATTACTGGAAGGAGGAGTTTTATACCACTTGCATTGCAAGATATAATAAGAAGAAGTGGGATAAGCCACTTACTTGCTCTTTCAGGATTCCATCTGAGCGTACTGTTTGTTTTAGCATCAAGTTTGAAAGTGTGTTTTCATCGTCGGATATTTGAAATATTGTCTATTATTTTAGTTTGGGTGTATTGTTTATGGATAGGATTTATCCCATCACTGTGGAGGGCAGCGATAATGTATAGTATTACGGTTGGTGCTACAATTTTAACAGGGATAAAAAACTTCTCAGTAGCATGGAGCATGGCGGGTATTATTATGATATTTGCATCTTCTGAGACTTTATACTCACCTGGATTTATTCTTTCCATGTTAGCACTATGTGGAGTGGTGTGGGGTGGAGTAATATATACAAGAGCTTTTGTGTTATATTTTTCTATATGCATACGAGGTGCAAAAAAATTATTACAAGTAGTGTGGAGTAGTAAAAATAATTTTTTAAATATTATATATAATAAAATCACTATATCCCCATTTATTCAATTTCTTATCAAGACAGGGTCACATCATATTAGTATTCCTTTTTCAATTAGTCTTGGTGCAGCTGGGGCAACAGCATTATATAGTTTTTTTGTATTTGGAACAAGTTATCCTATAGGTATAATTACATCTGTCTTATTAACCCCCATAGTCGTCATTTTTATGTTTTTAGGAATAGTATTGCTCGCATTACACTTTGTTTTGCAATTATTTGGTGAGATTATAATAGCTAAAAATATTATCTTTATTTTACAATCTTTTTTGGGCAATATGCTTACAATAATGAGCGATGCTATTAATGCTACTCTTTCGCGTGCTTCTAGTATGTTTAGTATAACAACTCTATTAGGAGTTATATTGTTGTATATATTTCTTATCGGTATATTAATGCCATATATTTTTCTTTGTATAAGAAAGCGTCTAGGCATTGCAAGTAAGAAACAATAGTATATTATAATAAAAATACTAATAAGAGTTATTTATGTATGAATTTTTCTAAACACCATATACAACAATTATGTAAAGAGTGGAATATTGCTCTCAAAAAGCGATGGGGACAGAATTTCCTACTTCATGGGTTAACCATACAAAGATTAACAGAACTTGTCTTTGATATTCCAGAATGTCCTAAAAAATCAGAATATAATATATGGGAGGTAGGACCTGGAATGGGAACAGTTACGCAGAATATTGTTATTCACCCATGCATAAGCCATCTTGTATTATTTGAAATCGATAATGGATTAATCCGATTCTTAAATATGCAATTAAAAAAACATCTTCTTACTAATCAACTCTCAATTATTATGGGAGATGCAATTAAGACAGTTCCTTATATCTATGCGCAACAACTGCATCCGCCAGATGTTATTTTTGGAAATTTACCATACAGTACGGGAACTAGAATGATCCTTTCTTGGGTGCTTGCAGGAATGTATAATATTCCTCTTTGTGTAATGTTGCAGAAAGAAGCAATTCAAAGAATAGTTGCACATCCTCATACTAAATTGTATGGGATACAGTCAGTTATATTGCAGAGTGTGTATTCTTTACATACGCATTGGGGCATTTCTCGATCATATTTTTACCCCGCCCCCCATGTTGATTCTCTTATTTGCACATTTATTCCTAAAAAGAACACTTTGAATATAGAAAAAATAAAATTATTGATTGAAGTAGTAAAGATTTCTTTTTCAAGTCGGCGAAAAATGTTATCAAATACTTTAAAACCATATTTACAAAAATGGTATGATGGTGAGATATTTCGTAATATATCTATAGACTTTTCTTTAAGAGCAGAACAGATAAGTACTAGTGAATATTGTGATTTAATAGAAGAATTATTTGTATATAAGAAGAAATAGTTACTTTCTTTTTCCTTTTACATAATTTTGTATAGCGGTAGTAATGAGTGTTTTGTGAGCATTGCTAGGGGGACAAAGAGGCAGTCTATAATATGGTGAGCATAATTTTAAAATTGATGCCGCATATTTTATGGGAATAGGATTGGTATCGCAGAGCAAAACCTTAAATATTGAGAATAGATTATTATATCTTTTAGTTGCAGATTCCATATTCCCATTTATTGCGTGTGAAATATAGGTGCTTAATTCCTTAGGAAAAACATTACTTGCTACAGAGATTAGTCCATGCCCACCATGTGCTAAGATCCCAAGTGAAAGTAAGTCGTCACCACTTAGTACAGAAAAATGTTTTATGCTTGCTAAGATTTCTATAGATTGTGTGATGTTTCCAGTAGCCTCTTTTACTCCTACAATGTTTTTATGCTTTGCAAGTTTTCTTATTGTACTTACTTCTATGTTGTTTCCCGAGCGAGCAGGAATGTTATATATAATATGTGGGAGTGAAACAGTATTTGCGATTGCAGTGAAGTGTTCAAAAAACCCTTTTTGTGAAGGTTTATTGTAATAAGGAGCAACTTGAAGAGATGCATTTGCTCCTATATCCTTTGCAGCCTGTGTGAGTTCTATAGCTTCTTTTGTATTATTAGAACCTGTCCCTGCTATAATAGGAACTCGCTTTTTTGTCTGTTTTATTACAATTTTTATAATTTCTAAGTGTTCTTTGTGTGAAAGTGTTGGACTTTCTCCAGTTGTGCCTACTGGTACAAGACCGTGAACATTATTTTCTATTTGCTTTTCAACAATATTGCAAAGTGCTTTTTTGTCTATTTCTCCGTTTTTAGTAAACGGAGTGATCAGTGCTGTATATAATCCAGAAAACATATTACCCCTCATATTTTACTGTAATAAATTATCTATAAATGTGTCTACACATATAAGACCTTTATTTTTATCTTTTGTAGCAACAATCCATTCTGCTGCCATTATTGCACCAAGAGCAAACCCTGTACGGCTCCGAGCACTATGAGATAGTTTTATAGTATCAAAATCACTATCGACTATTACTTCATGAAACCCTCTTTCGTATCCTATTCTTTGAGATACCACAGAAAGTTGATGGTCTTGCATTGGAACATTCTCAGGAATAGTAGTAATAATATCTGTTTTACGGGATATTGAAGAGAGAATTTTGTGGGCTGTCATAAGAGCTGTTCCAGATGGACGATCTTTTTTCTTATTGTGGTGTATTTCCCATACTCCTATGTCGTAATATGGAAGATTGTTTATAAAACACGCAAGTTTTTCAGAAAGACGAGCAAAAACATGTGCTCCTATAGAAAAGTTTGCTCCATATACGGAAGAAGTAGAATATTTCTCTATTATTTTTGACACGTTTTTGATATCACTGTCCCATCCCGTAGAACCTATAATTGAGGGAAGATGATGAGAAGCATAAACACTTGCATTGGGCTTTACTGCATTGGCAAGCGAAAATTCAATAATAACGTCTGTATCGTTCCATAGGGTCTCATTTATATCGGTAATAGTGTTATGTGATGAATCGGGAGAATGAGGATCAACAGTGAAGGAAATTGAATGGTTTCGCTTTTTTGATTCTATTTTAATTTCATGCCCCATTCTGCCATATCCTATAATTCCAATACGCATATTTTCTCCTTATATTTGCCTTTCTTGACAGAGTGTGACTGCACTGCTTATGATTATTTCTTTTTCTGAACATCCTCGAGAAAGGTCACTTATTGGTGCTGATAAACCTTGTATAAAAGGCCCGTATGCTTTAGCTTTTCCAATTTGTTGAGCTATTTTATAGCCTATATTTCCCGAAGAAAGGTCTGGGAATATAAATACATTTGCTTTACCCGCAACTGGTGATAGTGGAGCTTTTGATTGAGCAACACGGGGATTTATTGCTGCATCAAATTGGAGTTCGCCATCTATTTTTAATGAAGGATCATGGTGTTTGACTCGCTTTGTAGCTTCTATAACTTTTTCAACTTCTTCATGATTAGCAGATCCTTTTGTTGAGAATGATAGCATTGCTATTTGAGGGTCTACTCCCAATAATGTTTTGCATGATTGGGCTGCGTTAATAGCAATATATGAAAGCTCTTCTGCTGTTGGTTTTGGAATTATAGCACAGTCAGAAAATATAAAAAGCTCATCTGTATCAGATTTATAATTATGTACTTCTATTACAAAATACGATGACACTATCTTGCTGTGAGGAGAGCATTTTATAATTCTTAATGCAGCCCGCAATACATCCGCGGTAGTAGTGCATGCTCCCGCAATCATGGCATGTACTTGTTTCTTTTTCACCATCATTGCGGCAAATTGGATAGGATATACTATATTTTTAAGTGCTTCTTCTTCTGTCATTCCCTTTGCTTTTCGAAGTTCATAGAGTATATGTGCATATTCTAATTTTTTAGAGTGGAAAGAAGGGTCAATTATGAGTACAGAAGAATGCTTCAAAAGCAAAGAACAATTATTTTCTTTTATTTTTTGAGTAATGATATTTTTATTTCCCAAAAGAATAAGATTGCTTACGGTGTTTTGTCTTATGAGAGTGTGTGCTGCTTTTATAATCCGTACATCATGTGCTTCGGGTAATATAATACTTCTCTGTAGTGATTTTGCTTTTTGTATTATATCTTCTGAGAAGCTCATGTATACATTATAAAAGTTTTTTAGTTTTTATAATGTATATTTTAAGTAGAGATAAAGTATAGGGAGATTGATACAATATAATATAATGAATGACTTTACATTTTTTGCATCAGTTATAGGTTATGGAAGGTTTGGAAAATTATGGACTACTTTATTAAGCTCATATATTTCTTCACATAATCTTACATGTAGGATAGGAGTGGTTGACTCGGCTACAATTACTAATGACCTGCCTAAAGATGCTCAAGTTGTTTCGCTAGAAGAAATATTGAAAGAATCAGATACTATATTTTTATGTGTACCTATTTCTCAGGTTAAATTGCTTTTAGAAAACATTGCTCCTCAATTAGATAAAAATACGCTTATATGTGATACTTGTTCTGTTAAAATGAAAGTTGTTACGTGGATGAAAGACATACTTCCGGCTTCGCAGCCTATTATGGCAACCCATCCACTTTTTGGTCCAGATTCTTATAGAATTTCTACCCATAATTCCTGTACAAATACAGAAAATAAACATACAATAATAACACACCCTGTTGCTATAGACTCTAGTCGCTATGAGTATTGGAGGAAAATATTCTCTCATATGAATCTTTCCTCTATAGAGCTGTCTCCCAAAGAACATGATCAACAAGCAGCATATAGCCAATGTCTAACTCATTTGTTAGGGAGAACGCTTAAAAAGCTTTCGCTTTCTAAGACAGCGGTGTCAACCAAAGGATATGAGGCACTTCTTGAGATAGTAGAACAAACATGCAGCGATACCATAACGCTTTTTAAAGATATGTATATATATAATACGTTCTCAGAAAAGATGCAAAAAGATTTTTTATATGTTTTGCACGAAACAATGAAAGAAGTTACTTCTGATTATAAATAGTTTAAAAAAATTATAGTAAAATAGCAGAAAAAAATTATGTAAGTGTATATAATATAGAAAATGGTATCAAATAAATATGAATACATAGAAGAAAATGAATTTGCAACTCTTTTAGCATCTGATGTGGAAATATCAGGAGTTCTTGAAGCACAAGAATCTCTTCTGATTCAGGGAAATGTAGAAAGTAGCAAGGTAAATGGAACACTTGTTGTTGTAGAAAAAAGGGGGAAAATAGTAGGGAAGATCAAAGTCCGATATTTAGTAGTATCGGGCCTAGTTAATGGAGAAATGATAGCTCATGGAAATTTACACGTTCTTAAAGATGGAGAGGTTCGAGGCACTGCGGAATCTTCAGTGTTTATTGTAGATGACGGAGGAAAACTTAACTGTAAATGCCAAATGATTACTCTACAAGTTAAAAAAGATAAGGATCAAAATAATGCTTCGTAAGTGTTTTTTCATGGTTTTTATATTATTGTATGGAATATTTATTTTGGGGTATACACAACAAAGAATTATTTCTCCTTATACATATTATAAACAAGGAAATTATAGAGCAGCTATAAAAGAAGCAGATAAACTCATTGCTAAAGATAAAGAGAATGTATCTGCGTATGCGGTAAAAGGCTGGTCATATCTTTCTCTTTCCCAATGGAAAAATGCCCTTAAAGCTGGGCTAGACGCGTATAAATTTACTAAATCTGATCGGAGAATTATAGAGGTTATAGGGGAGGCGTATTATGAGCTTGAAGAATATGATAAGGCTTTATTATATTTTAATAAGTATCTTCGTATTGCTCCAAATGGGCAGTTAAAAGCATGGGTGTATTATTTTGTTGGAATGATTTATTTTAAAAAGGAAAAATATAGAAAATCAGATATTGCATTGAGTACTGCTGTATATTTTGATGATACTCGGTTAAGATGGATCTTAGATCTTGCAAAGGTACAAGAATTAAGGGGAAACAAAGAAGATGCTCTTTCTACGTATAAGCGAATCCTTGTGCGAGATAAAGAGAATAATGAGGCTAAAAATGCTATTAAGCGTTTAAATGGATAGTTGTTTAGTTGTAGATATTGGGTAATAAAAAATTGTCTACGGTCTACGCGTTTAAATGGATAGTTGTTTAGTTGTAGATATTGGGTAGGTATATTATTTTTCTGAGTAAGTATAGAAATAAAAAATGTTTTTCTATATAATAAAAGCTACATACTTATTGCTTATAAGTCTCCTTCGTCTAGTGGTTAGGACCCAGGATTTTCATTCCTGTAACAGGGGTTCAAGTCCCCTAGGAGATAGAAAAATTGGGCCGCTAGCTCAGTTGGTAGAGCAACGCCCTTTTAAGGCGCAGGTCACTGGTTCGAGCCCAGTGCGGCTCAAGATTTTTCTTAAAAGTATATAATGATGAGATTTTTTTTCTTACTTGTTATTATCTTAGGTATGCTTATAGTCTTCTCGTGTGAGAGCTATAGGGTTTTGCTTGAAAAAGAGTATTTTGCTAAAGCAGAACAGCTATATAAAGAAGAGAAGCATTCTGAGGCATTGGAAGTATATAAAAGCATTAATGCCCTTTCTAAAAGGGATACTGTTACATTTAGAATTATTGAATTACTTATAATTAATAAAGACTTTAGTAAAGCTAAAGGTCTTCTTAAACATCTGTCAAGAAAAGATAAACAAAACATATTAGTTAAAGAACTTTATGCGTATTGGTATCTTTCAAATGGTAATATTGATGAGGCAGAGCTACGATATAAGAAGATATTAGAAGAAGATAAATCTACAGAAAGATTGAGAGTATATGCAAATCTTGCAATAATATATGCAAAAAAAAATAATAACAAAGAAGCCTTGTATTACTTTAGACGCATATCTAATTGGGATATAATTCCAATAAAAATAGTCAACGCATATTTAGATATACTTTTCGCTACACTTGAACAAGAGACAAAAAAAGAAGTGCTAAAAGAAGAGCAAAAAGTAAATGCAAATGATGGTGGGGAGAATGTAGTGGAAGATAAGAATATTGAGGATAATATGCCATCGCAACAAATCACAATAAATGAATTAAATAAAATTCTAAGTATATTGAATGATGCTTATAATCAAGGAAGAGTAGATGCTCAAGAAATTATACGTGTAGCAAAAAAGTTTCATGAAAATAAAAAATATAAGCAAGCATTTTCTTTATATCGAAATATCAATCAAGAAGAACAAGAAGATCAGGGAATTGCTTTAAAAATAAACACATATTTTTTAATGACAGATATGCTTTTTAAGGAAGAATATAAAGATACAGGCGAACAGTCTTTTTTAGCAATGACACGTTATCTAGATCTTATTCTTCGGCTAATGTATGTGAATGAAAAGTTAAAAAAGAAGTATGAAAAGCAATTGGCATCTCTTATTAATCTTTCTCCCACTAATATTTTCAAGAAAATGCTTGTTTCTTTGTATAATAAATACGATATTTCTATAGATAAAGAAGCCCTTTTACTCAATAATAAAGCTAAAGATAGCACGGAAGTTATTGCGGGAAAAAATAAAAACACAGATCCCAACCGTCCTTCTTTAGCATTAGAGAAAAATAATCCCAAGGCTGAGGATGTTCTTACAGGCGAGAGTAAGAATTAGTAACTCTTTTAAACAGAAGGGTTTTATAGGGGGGGGGTTACAGAAAGTTGTATGGGACAATGGTCAGATCCCATTATGTTTGTTAATATAGTGCTTTTTGAAATGTATTTCATAGCATATGTATTTACGCAGAAATAATCTATTCTCCATCCAACATTGTTTGTTCTTGCATTTGCTCTATATGACCACCATGTATATTTATGAGGAGAAGGGCAAAAATGTCTAAAAGTGTCTATGTATTTCGATTTTCCTAGAAAAGAGTTCATCCATTTTCGTTCTTCTGGAAGATAACCAGGGCTTTTTTCGTTTTCTTTTGGACGAGCGAGATCTATAGCTGTATGTGCAATATTATAATCTCCACAGAGTATAAGTGGTGTTTTTTTCTTAGTAAATCTATTACATAGAGAAAGTATCGCATCACAAAAAGATAGCTTATATTTGAGGCGTTTCCCTTCATCTTGGCTATTGGGAAAATATGCATTAATGAGAGTGAATTTCTCTGTTTCTCCTATAAGTACTCGTCCTTCATTATCAAATTCTTTTAGATTCATATAGGACACACTCATTGGTATTTTAGTATATAGTGCAGTTCCGCTATATCCTTTTTTTTCAGAAGAACTCCAATAGCTTTGATACCCTTTTATATTTGTAAGATCATTTCTAAGTTGTTCTTGTTGGGCTTTTGTTTCTTGTATAGAGAAGATATCAGCATTAAGTTTTTTAAAAACATCTAAAAATCCTTTTTTAGATGCTGCTCGAATACCGTTTACATTCCAACTTATAATTTTCATATTGTTAAGTATAGCATATTTATTTCTATGGTGTTTTAGTATTTATTTTTTCTGATTGATGTACTATTTGAGCGTATGGTTTATTTATTATAAAAAACACTTTTCCTTCTGTAATAAGGTTTTTAACACGAGGATTATCTAATATAAGGCAAGAATCGTTCTTTGAAACTATAACATCTGATGCTTTTTCGTCTGTAATGGCCATTGGGTAAATTATAAGCGGTAATATGCCAATGTCTTTGTAATAAAATTCTATATTTTTTTCATATACATATGTAAAAGGATAGGTGGTTTTGTCTTTAATATTTTTAAAGTATTCTGGTGTGTATACGGTAAATCCTTGAGGAGCAAAGACCTTAGGGATTATTTTTGGAATAAAAAAACTCTTTTTATTAGTATTTATGTTGTATGGTATTTTTTTATTTACCATAAAAATAAGAGCTGTGTAAGGGGAATTGTCTATTATTTTATAAATAGAAGTGCGTGGGGGAAAAGGAATAAAAGAAAGTTCAGAATATACGACTCCTTTTATGACTGTAGCAATATCTGTAACATATTCTAAAGTACTGCCAAATAGGTTATCATCGGGTATGTGTTGTAAGAGAGTGGTGTTTTTTTGCATTTCTATAAAAGATGATATTTGTTTATCTTGTTGTGTTATAAATTGAAAAAGAGTGTATTTACCCGAGGTTGGGAGTGTATTTATTATAAGTGATAGTGTTGTTGGGAGCGTATTATAAGCACTTTGATACATTATATTTTGTATGTCATAGATATTATTTTTATTATCATCCCATGATATATGTATTTTTGTAGTGATTTTTTTCTGTTGCCAATCGGTTATAAAATATATCTTATCGGGGATAAGCTCTTTTTTGTTTGTTATTATATCTTGTGTAAATGTGTTTTTTAGAGGAAGAAAAAGTAATAAAATGGATAAAATAAAGACAGGCATACTCTAATACTTATTATACTTTAATCACTTTGGAATGTTTGTTTTATAAGCAAGTCCTAAATAGATTCCGGCCCACTCCCACATTCCATTTATATAGGGAGTATCTGGCTGTTCTATTTTTCGGAAAGCAAAATACCATGTAGACACTCTTTCCCAACCTACAATTTTCCATAATTTCATCGTTTTTGTTGAGAGAGGACTAAATCTGGGAGAAGGGTATATAGTAGATCTTCTAAAGAGAGCATCTATTCTAAATGAGGGTATATGTGAGTTGGGATCAAGTGTGCTTTCTTCCCATTGTGAGGTAAAGAACCCTGGAGCACGAAATCTTTGAATAATGAAATATCGTTTTGTGTCAAGGGCATTTTGTATAGCTTTTTTTGCATTTTCAGGATTTTTCCAAATGCGTTTTTTCATATTTTTTTTATAGCGTGTATATCTTAAGAAGACGTGCGCTCTGTTTTGGATCAATGAAACATAGTTTTTATCAAGTGCTCTTTCTGGATATGATAAGAATATTTTATATGCATTATAAGCTTTTTTCCATATTCCTAAGGCATAATATGCCTCTCCAATATTATAATATAAGGTAGATGGATGTATAAGGTAAGAATGTTTTCTGAGTACTAGCGTGTTGTAATATATTTTTTTTAGGGGGTCTTTTTCCATAGTTACTATTTTCTTAAGGGATTCTATTGAACTATTTTTGTTTTTGCTTGTTTTATAAAGAGGAGATGGTGGAAGATTTATTGCTAAAGTA
Organism: Spirochaetia bacterium; assembly: GCA_965216965.1. Taxonomy (GTDB): domain Bacteria; phylum Spirochaetota; class Spirochaetia; order WTKD01; genus CBDAKK01. The sequence continues at coordinate 24,230 of CBDCGX010000029.1, forward strand.
TACTCTTTGAGAGCTTGTAAATGTTGAGCCTTTTTCTTTATAGAAATCTCCCGAGGTCATGTAATAATATCCATTGTTTTTGTCTTTTTTATATTTCTTTGTATGGTTTATTAGTAGTGTATGCATAATAAGGTGTTTTTTCTCAAAAGATACATCAGAGTTTGAATAAGCATTAGCGTTTAATTCTAA
>CBDCGX010000030.1:0-29249 GCA_965216965.1 Spirochaetia bacterium
AATAACAAGCTACTATAATTGACATTATAAATTTATAGTACAGATATAGCCATTAAAATTAGTTAGGCAATAATTAATTCATGGTTTTTATTATGTTTATGACACAAACTTTTTGTGCATAAACAAAGCCCATAATTAATTAAGGTTGCATATATTAATGATGTAGCCCCTCATGTTAAGGAGACATAATCAATGAAAAAATATTCGAAAATTATTGTATTCATTATAATTATCATAGCCGTAATATTTATAATAAACTTCTTTGATCTTACACGATTTCTTTCACTTTCATATGTAAAAAATCAACTTGATGTATGGGCTATGCAAGTACAAGAAAACATTCTTGTCACAAGTGGAGTATTTTTTCTCCTTTATGTTATTGCAACAGCCTTTTCTATTCCGGGAGCAATCATACTCACAATGCTAGCAGGAGCACTATTTGGACTGTGGAGGGGGGTACTACTTGTATCATTTGCAAGTACAATTGGAGCTACTCTTGCGTTTCTCATATCTCGCTTTTTTCTTCGCCAAGGAATAGAAACAAAATTTGATACTCAATTTAAAAAAATAAATAAGGGAATAGAAAAAGATGGAGCTTTTTATCTCTTTGCACTTAGACTCGTTCCCATCGTTCCATTTTTTGTAATTAACCTTGTAATGGGCATTACAAAACTTCCTGTATTTGTATTTATGTTTGTAAGCCAGATAGGAATGCTCCCCGGCACATTTGTATATGTAAACGGTGGTCGTGCACTTGCAAATTTAAATAACATTGCAGGAATACTCAGCCCACAGCTTTGGATATCATTTGCTTTACTCGCAATACTTCCCTTTATTTCACGAAAATTTATCAAAATTCTTAAAACAAATGCTATTTATAAAAAATTCAAGCACAAAAAGCCCAAACAATTTGATACCAATATTGCTGTTATTGGAGCTGGATCTGGAGGACTTATATCTTCATATATAGCCGCAACGGTAAAAGCAAAAGTTATGCTTTTTGAGAAAGCAGAAATGGGTGGCGACTGTCTTAACAGAGGATGTGTCCCATCTAAAGCAATTCTTTCCATTTCAAAAATTGCAAAAGCACATCACGAAGGTGCAAAATCAGGAATACACTACACAAAACCAATTATATCTTTTTCTAAAGTAATGAAAAGCGTCCACAACGCTATACACGAAATTGCTCCCCACGATTCAATAGAACGATATACAAATTTAGGGGTAGAATGCATAAAAGAAGAAGCAAAAATAATATCACCATGGGAAATTAAAACAGCCTCTCGTACTATTCACACTCAATCTATAATCGTTGCAACAGGCGGAACTCCTATTATTCCTGATATTCCTGGAATAGATAAAATAAAAATATTTACGTCCGACACAATTTGGAAAATCCAGAATAAACCAACTGCCCTTTTGGTAATTGGAGGTGGTCCTATTGGTTGTGAGTTAGCATATAGCTTTTCTCTCCTCGGAACTAAAGTAACAATGGTTCAAAGTGCTAAACATATTCTTCATAGAGAAGATCCTGATGTTGCTAAAATTGCTAGACAAAGTTTAGAAGACGTTGGAGTACGAATTATCACAAACAGCACTGTAGAATCCTTTCAAAAAGGGAAAGGAAATACTTTTACAGCAACGATCGCACAGAAGAAAAATAATAGTACAAGCATCATCAAAGATTATTTCACCGTAGCACTTATTGCAATAGGAAGAAAGGCAGTTGTAGAATCTATAGGACTTAATGAATTGGGAATTGCTTATACAGATAGTGGAACTATTGCAACAAACGAATATTTACAAACAAACATACCTAATATTTATGCCGTAGGCGATGTTGCAGGCCCTTATCAATTTACCCACATAGCAGGACATATGGCGTGGTATGCAAGCGTAAATGCACTGTTTGGGAAAATCAAGAAATTCCCCGTAGATTATAGCGTTGTGCCATCCGTTACATTTTTGTCTCCCGAAATTGCGCGAGTAGGTCTTAACGAAACAGAAGCAAAAGAGAAAAATATTCCTTATGAAATTACTAAATATGAAATGAAAGAACTTGATAGAGCAATAGCAGAAAAGAAAACTGTCGGGTTCATAAAAGTGCTTACTCCTCCCAATAAAGACACTATACTAGGAGCAACTGTTGTAGCAGAACGAGGCGGTGAAATTCTAGGAGAGTTTATTTTAGCAATGAAACACAAAATAGGTCTCAATAAAATACTAGGAACTATCCACCCTTATCCTACTTTTATAGAAGCAGTAAAAAACACTGCAGGAGTATGGAAAAAAGCACGTGCTCCCAAAAGAGTGCTCAATGCTATAGGTCGTATTTTTGCCAATTCTTTAGGGAAACACCAAACTACCAAAAAGCAATAATACGCCTTAACTAACTAATATTTGTACCTGTAAGAATAGAAAGTCCTAAAAATGTTCCTATAGCGCTGCCTAGCGTTGTTAAAAATACTACAAGCAAGGTTCGTGTTACGCGGTTTTTATACAATGTTTTAAGAGATAATTTAAGCGTAGGTAATTCTTCAATATCAGAACCTCTTGGTTTACGCAAAAAGGCTTCACTCAATCCTGTAAGCATACCAACACCAATAAAAGGGTTTATAGATGTAAGCGGAGCAGCAACAAAAGCGAGAACCATTGTAAGAGGATGGGCAAGTGCAAATAATGCTCCTGCCAAACTTAATATTCCATTTATAAGATACCATGAAATAATGTTTTGTAAACCAGTATCTGCCCCACCTTTTATAAAACCCCACACAAAAAGAGCTATAATAGCTGCTGGAATTATAAATTTCATTATCCCTATTTTTACCTTTGGGACTTCATTTAGTTGTGCAAGACGTGCACTCATGTCACCTTTCTTTTTTTCTTCTATAATTTTTTTATACTCTTGTAAATGGCATAATACACCAGGGACATGTGCAGCACCTAGCACAACGAGTACATGTTTGTTTTTTATTTGAAATATTTTACATGCAAGATACTCATCACGTTCATCAACTAACACTTTTTTAAGTTTTGGCATAAACTTTGACAACTCATCCATTATTTGACTATGCAAAGATCTCTCTTTAAGATTTTGTAACTCTTCTTCGGAAACCTTTTCCTTAGAAAATATCATACTAATAATCGTTACGATTATCTTTTGCTTATCCCAAAATGAAGAAAAACTCCACGCTCTTTTAAGAGTAACATCTACAGCACGATCTACAAGATGACATGGGATATTGAGCCGTTTGCTTTCTTCTATAGCAGTTATCATGTCTGCACCGGGTGCTATATCAAGTTGCGAGCCTAAACGCCGTTGAAACGCAGAAAGCACTATAGTAGATAAAAAAAGCATTGCTTTTTTCTTCTTAATTATGGTAAAAATATCAAGATCAGCAAAGTCATTTACATGCTTCGTAATCCGTTTATATCTATTTTCATCAAGTTCTACCGCAATAGAATCTATATTAGAATTTTCAGTAATATCGCGAATATCTTGCACACTTTCTTTAGAAATATGGGCTGTTCCTAACAACAATATTGCTCTGTTGTTAATCGTGATATTAACCGTCTTTTGTGTATGTTGTTCAATAGTAGTATTGTTCATGGAGTCCTTCTTTCTTTATATTTTGATATATACATCTTTATCATTATAGAGTAAAATACTATTTTACATAGTAATGAGTTCTTTACGTCGTTATTATTTTATCGTACCTATATTATATATTAGTATTGTTCTTATATTTTTTGCAAATTATAATGCACAAAAAAACGAGATACAACTTTCTTGGGGACAACTTACTATAATTGCACAGCCTAAGATAACAGAAAAAAATCATATTACAAATAAAAACAATATTTCCTCAGAAATACAAATCAATCGAGTAAAAATAATATTTAATGCAATTGTTTTCTCATTTAATTCGTCTGTAAGTATTACACCTCAAAAAAACTCCACTCTCCAAAGCATACAAATACTGCCTTCAAACAACGGTATTTTGCTTGTTTTTTCGGAAAATATAACTATTGTTTTCCAAACCAGCTTGTTAAATAAAGAAGAGCTTGCCATATCCATCCATATTCCAGATAACACCATTGTATCAATTCCTATAAAGAAAAAATTACTAACAAAAATAAAACCTTTACAAAATACATTGTTTCGTGAACATACCTCTGTAAATGTTTCAACACTTAAACAAAACTATATATTAAGAATACTAGGAGAAGGCAGCATTATCAATAACAAGGAACTATGGAGTATAAAAAGCTCCGCTTCTCATGTATTTATACGCTATGGGGCAATACATTCAGCTGGGTTTGTTCCCATAAAAAAAACTCCAATCATTCCCGCTACCATCGCATCTCAATCTAGAAGACTTCTTTCACAATATATAGAAAAAATGTACACAACTATTCTAAACTCCCGATACGATGAAGTATCGGGTAGTTGGCTCCAACCAGAAGGTGTGTATGAATTCTCTGAAGATGCACTCATGGCATCGTATGCAGAGGCTACATTGCGAAAAGAACTTCCAAAATATAGACTTCCACTAAAAAAGAGCTTGTTTGTTCATTTAGATTCACAAACATGGAAATCAGCAGTAATTGGGATACAAGATAAAAACACTCTTACTCAAATGTACAGACAAGTACGGCAATTTAAAGAAGTAGTATTGTTATCTATTAAAACAAAAAACTATAATATTTTAACCAATTTAGATTTGCTAGAAAAAGCATATATATTTTTTGACAAAGACACACAAAATATATTACTTTCTTTTATTTCTAGTCTTTCTCTCACCACTCTTACACCCAACATAGCAGTCTCCTTGCTTACACAAGAAAAACACACTCAATGGTCCCTTGCAAAAGAAAATATCAAAAAAATATACGATATTTTAACAGGAACAATCCTTGATAATATTGTCGTTGCAAACAATGGGTACATGCTTCGTTCAAACAAAAATGAAATAGATGTAAAATCATCATTACTTGCAGGATATTATCTTTCTCGATATTCAAAAGAAAAACCAATACAATATCTTGGGCACCGTATAATAATAACAGTATTAAATCTCTCTAACACAATGGGATTTCTTCCACGAATATATATCCTAAAAAACAAAGATGTTAAATCGCTTATCAACCCTCTTGGCTTTATTTCACCAGAAACCATATACAAATGGATAGCAAATAATAAATATTATCCACGTTTTACTACATTCCGCCGAGAAGGATTTAAAAACATCAACATACTATCATCAACACCAATATCAATAAAAACACAAGGCAATTCGGTTGATATTACAGTAGATGTTTTACAAAAAGACTCCTCACAATTAATGTATATTATAAATGCGGGATCTCCAAAAAAGATATTTGCTTTTAATGCCTTTTGGTCGGGATTGTATTTTACAAACGAAGTATCTCAAGTCGTTTATTACAATAAACCATACGATAGCATGATAATTAAGATGAGTAGTTCACGTCAAAAAGAAACAGTGTCTCTACAATACTAATTGTGTATTAATTTAAATTTCTCATGCTATAAGATCAAAACTTATCTTTAAAAATACTTGCCCTCTATTCTAAGAAACTGTACAATTAAAGAAACATCTATGGATATAACAAAAACCACTTTACAACAATTGCATCCACTTGAGCTTACAATCCTACTTGGATTTTTTAAAGACGATATTTTTTCTACCCACATGCTCGTTGCTAAAAAAAACATGGTGCTTGGGCAAGCAAACCAAGCAATAAGTTGGCTTGCCACTAAACATCTTATAAAAGAACATTCAAGAAAACTACAAGTATTATACGAACACACAGAATTAGGAAACACCTGGAAATCACAAGGGACACCACTTGAAAGGCTTTTTATATCTGTATCAGAAACTCCCCTTTCCTTTGTAGAAATAATAAATAAAACACAATTAGAACAAAGCGATGTGGGATCAGCATATGGAACGCTTTCAAAAGAAGGGCTTCTTGCTATGAATAAAGAAAAACAGATATTTCAAGTAGAAGAGAAAAAAATTTCACAGTCTCCTACCACATGCATATTACAACGTCTTCTTTCCCTTGATTCTCCTCTCGCAGAATCAGATCTCAACAAAGAAGAAATAGCTATAATATCACAATATGCAAAAAAACGAGGCTCGGCTGCTTCTCCTTTTAGGAAAATAGAACGTGAAATAGTAGATTACAACTTAACATCAGAGGGAATAAAATGGGCAAATGCTGCACGTTCCGCTAACCTTACTGGAGACGAAATAGGAGCACTTACACCCGCAATGCTCAAACACAAGACATGGAAAAGTAAAACGTTTAGAGCATATAATATAACTCTTCCACCCAATAAAGTATCTATAGGAAGAGAAAATTCATACGCAAATTTTTTAAGGCAAGTAAAAAACAAACTAATAGCACTTGGTTTTGAGGAATTTGACGGCTCTCTTGTAGAAACAGAGTTTTGGAATTCTGATGCTCTTTTTATGCCTCAGTTTCATCCGGCACGAAATATTCACGATGTATATTATATTGAAAATCCTACTCACGCAAAGGAAATTAAAGAACCATATCTAAGCAATGTAAGTCAAGTTCACAAAAATGGTGGAAATACTAAAAGCAGGGGGTGGCGATATTCGTTTGACAAAACGTTTACACGGCGACTTATACTGCGTAGCCAAGGGACTGTTATGTCTGCAAAAACACTTCCTAATGCAAAAATACCTGGAAAATATTTTGGTATATTAAGAGTATTTAGGCACGACCAAATTGATGCAACACATCTTTCTGATTTTTATCAGACCGAGGGAATCATATTGGGAGAAGACGTAAATATTCCCATGCTTTTAGGACTATTAAAAACATTTGCAGAAGAATTTGTCCATGCAGAAGAAGTAAGATATGTACCCGGATACTTCCCTTTTACAGAACCTTCAATAGAAGTCCACATTAAACATCCACAAATCGGCTGGATGGAATTGGGAGGAAGCGGTATATTTCGTCCAGAAGTTACGGAGCCATTGGGAATACACGTACCCGTTGCTGCATGGGGCATAGGAATTGATAGAATGGCAACATTACAAATGGATATAAAAGATCTTAGAGATCTTTTTAGTTACGATTTAGAAAAAGTATCTTTACAAAAAAGGGTTATTATATAATGCCAAAAATATCAATCTCAAAAAACCTTTTTCACTTGTTACTCTCAGGAAATACTCAAAAGCAAGATTTCATGGCTTCTTCTGATACTTTTAATACATACTTAGAATGTGCAAAAGCAGAGCTTGATGGTGAAGATGAGCATTCTTATAAAATAGAATTAAATGATACAAACCGTCCTGATCTTTGGACAGGAGCGGGGCTTGCACGACAATTAAAATGTTACCATTCTCACTTGTTTACAGAAGAAATAAATCCATACCATTTTTTTAATGAAGTTCCATCAAAAGAAAAATATATATCTGTAGATAAAAACATACACGCTATACGACCATATGTAACTGGTTTTATTGCAAGTGGAATAAAGATAACTCCACATGTTTTGGATGAACTCATTCAAATTCAAGAGAAACTGTGTGAAAATTTCGGACAAAAAAGACAGACACTTGCAATAGGCATTTATAGAGAAAACAAAATAACATGGCCAATACATTATAAAGCCGCAAACCCTCATACTACAAAATTTACACCGCTTGATTATGATGAAGAACTTTCTCTCAAGGAAATACTTACAACACATCAAAAAGGGAAAGAGTATGGCTCCATAATATCATCTCATACACAATTCCCTTTATTAGTAGATTCTAACAATGAAATACTTTCAATGCCTCCTATCATCAACAGCAATTATATAGGAGCAGTACAACCAGGTGACGAAAGACTTTTTATAGAGTGTACAGGATCTGATATATACATGCTGTTGCTTGCCTCTGCAATACTTGCCTGTGATTGTGCCGATTTTGGTTTTACTATTACACGAGTTATTTCAAAATACCCCTACGACACACAAGAAGGGAGAGAGATAGCGTCCCCTTATTATTTTCAAAAACCTATTTACACAAGCGTTGCAAAAGTGAAATCATATTTAGGAAAAATGTTTACAAATACTGTAATATGCGAGTCGCTCAAAAAAATGAACCTGAAAGTAGAAGAAAAAAAAGAAGAAATACACATTACCCCGCCCCCATATAGAGATGATTTTCTCCACGAAGTCGATATTATAGAAGATATAATGATAGGATATGGCATGTCTAATATAGTTCCTCAACCCATACAAAATTTTACTATAGGAAGGCTAACATATAAAGAAGAGATCTCCCGCCGCGTTGTTTCTCTTATGGTGGGGATGGGGTTTCAAGAAATGCTTTTCCCATACTTGGGAAGTGAGAAAATTTTTATAAGATCCATGTATCCAGAGAAGGATCACACCCTCGTGCTTAAAAACATAGTAAAAGTGGCTAATCCATTATCCGAAAATTACGCCCTCTTGCGACCATCAGGATTGCCCCATTTGTTAGAAGCAGAACGTGTTTCGGCTCATAGCATATACCCTCATAAAATGTTTGAAGTTGGGAAAACAGCCCTATTAGATGATTCTAAAAACTACGGAACACGAACAAACACAGTACTGTCATTTATTATGGCAGATACACAAATGGGATTTACAAACATAAATGCTATTGTTTCTGCCTTTTTATATTATGAAAATATAGAATGGTATGCCCACACCATATCAGACAGTAGATTTATAGAAAACCGCGTTGCACATATTATAAGAAAAAAAGATAATACAACATTGGGTATATTTGGTGAAATCCACCCTCGTGTATTAGAAGCATTTGATATTACAATGCCTATAGTAGCAGGTGAAATACAGATTGATATTTTAAACAATACCGAATAAACCATATATATAGATATACATGAATTTCCAAGATACTATACAAGATTACCCCAACGTATTGCTTGAATATGAAGAAGCAACAAAAGAAGAAGAACAAGATATCTTTGTTCTCTTGAGACCTCATACCAATACCTATAAAATAGAAAGCCTTTTGTTATCAGTTTTTAGAAAATCCCCAGAATATAAAAAAACAATCCATATTCGATACTTTGCAAATCTGCCGGGAAAGTTCATTTTGCAAAGCAAGATGCTTCAACATCATTACGAAACAAAACTTTTTTTCGCTAGAAATGGGAAAAAAGCATTTAGCAATGAAATGAAAATTCTTTTTGAGAAAAGATACAAAGAGGATTTTGAATCAGCAAAAATAATGGGAGCTTTTGAAGCTATGGAGCAACTTCATTTAGAAGAAAATACACTTTTTAATATGAAAATGAATTCTAAACATTATTATAAAATAGCTGGACAAACCATAAATAAAATTTCTTCTTTTAAAAATCGTAAACCATTTTATATTATAAACTACGAGATGCCTGCGGTGCTTCTTAACACAATATCAACATCCAACTGTGCTGTAATACTCATTAGAACAACGCTTAATTATAAAGAATTTAATAAACATGTAACCGCTGCATTTCATCTAATATTAAAAGAAACCAATATGAGAAATAATGGGGTAAATGAAACAGAAACATGTAAGAGGATATTCCATTATTCAAAAGGTCCCTTTGAACAACTGCGAGATGCTTTTGAATTTCTTTACACCATAGATAAGAAAAAAGTTTCTCCAAAAAAATTTACATTTGCAAAATTTCTTGAAGAAAAAGGAATACCTGCTTCGACTCTTTATCAGCTACTACGATATCCTATTGGGAACTTTTTATTTCAAAATAAAAACAAAAATCCTCTTATCACAAAAACAACATACGATTCTTTATATGAACTTACCCTTTTTATGAGTTATGAAGAAGCATATAATATCTTACACACAATGCATTCTCAAAGGCTTACTAACACCCCATAAACGGCTACTATTACATCTAATTAATTCTTAAATGTGTTGCTTGTCTTTCTTTTCTTAAATTGATATAATAAGATTATATATACAACATATGAAAAAAATACTTATAATCACTATTGTGATAAATATATTCTTATTAACCTCCTGTGCAAGTGTCTTTTTTTATAGAAATGCTGAACTAGGAAATGTAGATAAGTTAAAATCCCTACTTGCAAAGAATACAATAAATATAAACAAACCAGATTACAAAAAAGATACTGCACTCCTCATTGCAATACAAAAGAATAAAATAGATGCCGTAAAATTTCTACTAGAAAATGGAGCAGATCCTAATTATCAAAGACCAGATTCTATTACCCCGCTCCGCTCAGCAATAGATAATGAAAACGAAAAGATTGTTGCCCTTCTTTTAGAAAACGGAGCAGATGTTAATATAGACAATGCAAATGGATGGGTACCCCTCATGTCTGCAGCACGTTCGGGAAATCTCTCTATAGTAAAAATGCTTATAGACAAGGGTGCCAACGTCTATGCTAGAACTCTTAATGGCTATACACCATCTGCAATAGCACTCCAATATGAGAACTTTCATATTAAAGACTATCTACAATCTATCCAAGAAAAACTGCTATCAGAAAAAAAAGAAACAACACAAAAAACCACACAGAAAAACACTCCCACGCAAAAAGAATAATCATGTACCCCTTTTCGGAAATAGAACCCAAATGGCAAAAATATTGGGAAGAACATAAAACATTTACTATTTCAGAAGATCCCTCTATTCCAAAAGAAAAGCGAAGATATGTATTAGATATGTTTCCATACCCATCTGCAGAAGGATTGCACGTCGGACATCCCGAAGGGTATACGGCAACAGACATCTATTGTAGATATTTGCGAATGAATGGATATTCCGTACTACACCCCATGGGGTTTGATAGTTTTGGACTCCCTGCAGAAACATATGCTATTAAAACAAATACAAACCCTCGTATTACCACAGAAAAAAACATAGATTGCTTTCGAAGACAAATAAAACGATTAGGATTTTCTTATGATTGGTCACGAGAAATACAAACACACACACCCCAATATTATAAATGGACACAGTGGATATTCTCCCAGCTATATAAAAAGGGTCTTGCATACGAGCAAGAAATGTTAATGTGGTATTGTCCAACGCTTGGAACAGTCCTTGCCAACGAAGAAATAATACCCACAAATGAAGGTCCTCGGAGTGAACGGGGATTACATCCTGTAGAACGGCGTCCACTTAGACAATGGATGCTAAAAATTACTGAATATGCAGATAGGCTTTTAAAAGATTTAGATGAACTTGATTGGCCTGAGTCTATCAAAAGTATGCAACGAAATTGGATAGGACGAAGCGAGGGTGCTGTAGTATATTTTCCTATTGCCAACACAGAAGATTCCCTATTACATGTGTTTACGACCCGACCCGACACCCTTTGGGGTGCAACATACATGGTGATTTCTCCAGAACACCCTATGTTACCACAGCTTACAACATCGGATAACACATCCTTTGTAGAAGACTATATTAAAAAAACTTCATTAAAATCGGATCTAGAAAGGACAGATCTTCTAAAAGAAAAAACAGGTGTTTTCACAGGATCGTATGCCATAAATCCTGTAAATAAAAAAGAAATCCCTATTTTCATAGCAGATTATGTTCTTATGGGATATGGCACAGGTGCAATAATGGCAGTACCCGCACATGACGAACGAGACTGGGATTTTGCAAAAAAATTCAATCTTCCTATTACCTATGTGGTGTGCCCAAAGAACGAAAAGGAAGCAACTCTTTTATTAGAAGAAAAATCTCATCCTTACACAAGCACTACAGATAGTGTTCTTATAAACAGTGGTGTATTTAACTCATTTGATGTGCTTGAAGCAAAAGAAAAAATAATATCGTCTTTAGAATCACAGCACTATGGAAAAAAGAAAATTCAATATAAATTACGCGACTGGATATTTAGTAGGCAACGATATTGGGGAGAACCTATTCCTATAGTGCATACCGAAAATAAAGAAAAAATTCTTATGCCCGAACATATTCTCCCTATAACGCTTCCAGAAGTAGAAAACTATGCACCAAGCGGTACGGGAGAATCCCCGCTCGTTGCACTTACAGATTGGCTCACTGTAACTCTTCCCGATGGAAAAATTGTGCAACGAGAAACAAATACTATGCCTCAATGGGCGGGATCATGTTGGTATTATCTTCGCTATCTTGACCCACATAATGAAAAAGAATTTGTATCAAAAGAAAAAGTAGAATATTGGATGCCTGTCGATTTATACTTAGGGGGTGCCGAACACGCTGTGCTCCATTTATTATATGCTCGGTTCTGGCATAAGGTTCTTTTTGATCTTGGTCTTGTAAATACAAAAGAACCCTTCCAAAAACTAATCAACCAAGGAATGATTTTAGGTGAAGACGGAAATAAAATGTCTAAATCACTTGGAAATGTAATTAATCCCGATGAAATAATAGATACCTATGGTGCTGATAGCCTAAGAATATATGAAATGTTTATGGGTCCACTAAAGCAAGAAAAACCATGGTCTACAAATGGACTTGTGGGAATAAATCGCTTTCTCACTCGTGTATGGAATATCGCCCATTCTACCATAAAAGCTGGCACTGACGATGAAATACCTATGCCCCTTAAAAGAATACTCCACAAAACAATTAAAAAGGTCGGAGAAGATACTCAAACGCTTTCTTATAATACTGCCATAGCACAGATGATGATACTCCTCAATGAAATTCAAAAATATAAGTGCTGGCATCGAGAAGCATTAGATATTTTTCTTCGCTTGCTTTCGCCATATGCTCCTCATATCTCAGAAGAATTATGGCAGAAATTGCACAATGACGATACTTTAGTATGCGACGCACAATGGCCTACATATGATGAGGCTCTTATAATAGATAAAACCATTGAAGTTGTGTTTCAGATAAATGGAAAAGTGCGATCAAAAATGACTATAGAGCGTGACATATCACAAGAAACACTCAAAGAATACGCAATGAAAGATGCAAGCATACAGAAATATATTGCAGACAAACATATAAAAAAAACAATTGTCGTTCCAAACAAGCTTGTAAATATAGTAATTTAAAAGGGAATTATCAGCTTCATTGGTACTACTTCCTTTTTACTAATGTATCCAATATGGTTGCTTGTAATGCTTCTAGGGTGATCACCATATACATATAAAAGCTCATCATTCCAATACCTCCATTTTTTTATAAGAAGAATATGCTTTCTATGTTTTATAGAAATAGACGAAGTAAACGCTACATATATGCTTTTATCAAAAAAGAAAGTTCGCACATATACACCACGAGAAACAGAGGGGCTTGTATTTATAAGGATAAGGTGTAAATGACCTGCACTATACAATAGTATAAGTGTCATTAGACAATAATAAAAATATTTTTTGGTGTTGTGCACAATTATAATACAGTACTAATTGCATACATAATTTATAACTACATGTTTTATATTTTCTTTTTCACCATTTATCATATATCAGTTTTATAATAGTCACAGCTACAACTACCAAAAAGATATACCTTATAAATGGCACCTCTTTTTTTATAACCATAGTAGAACCACTGTAAGCTCCTATAATTTGACCTATTCCCATAATAATGCCAATTTTTAGTATAACCAAACCTAATAATGCAAAAACAACTAATGATACTATATTGCTTATAAAATTAAACAGCCTTGCTTGGGCTGTAGCACTTTTAAAATCAAACCCCAAAAGGTAGACCAAGACTATCATCCAAAAAAATCCAGTTCCAGGACCAAAAAACCCATCATAAAACCCTATAACAATACCAAATATAACATAAAACAAAATAGGTTTCATTATGTGTGCTCTCGCTTTGAGTCCAAATTTTTTGTTAAACAGCGTAAAGAAAAATAGAACAATAAGCATAAAAACAATAAAATTTATCAAAAAATCAGCAGAAATATACTGTACCAAAACAGTTCCTAAAATTGCCCCAATAAAAGTAAAAAAAACACCTTCTAAAACCGTTCTCAGTTTAAACAGTCCTTTTTTTGCATAATTGAACGTAGCAGTAAAACTTCCAAAGCTCCCTTGGAGTTTGTTAGTAGCCAAGGCAAAATGTGGAGGTATCCCAACAGCTAAAAGCGTAGATAAAGATATGATTCCCCCTCCCCCAGCTATAGAATCAATAAAACCTGCACTAAATCCTGCAAGGAAAAGGAAAAACAATGCCAATATATCTAAATCCATCATTAAATTATACTACAAAAAGCAATAGGTTAGCTACATGCTTAAATGCTTTAGTTTTATTGTAAATACCCAAGATACTCTTTCTGGTAGTCTATCATAACATCAACCATTTCTTTAATGTGGGTACACACGTCCACAACAGGGTCAACAAGTAAAGACTGCACTACCGCATGCTTGGATCGCATAAGTACTGCCTCAGCATTCATATCATGAACGGCAACCTGATTAAAAAGAAGACCTGCAAATGGTTTAGGTAGCGTTGGCAATGTCATACCCTCAACACCATTTTTACTTATTCTTGCAGGAACCTCCACCGCAATCCATTGCGGTAGTTCAGAAATATATCCATCGTTCGGTATATTAACTGCTAATTCAATATACGACTCATCACTTACAATTGCACCCATAATAACAGCAACACGTTCTCTTATTTTTAATTCAATAGAATGTTTCACTTGTTCTAAAAAGCTTTTATAATACTTATAAAAATCCATAATTCCTTGATGATCAACCACATCATATCCCCAAGAAATATACTCTCCAAAATGGCTATCAGATGTTATAGGAAGCACATCAAAATAATCTAATATAAAAGAAAAGAGCCTTCGTTCTGACCATTCTCGCGAAGCGGAAATATTTGCCATTTCTGTAACTCCTTCTGTTTCTATAAACTCTCCATGCTCTTGTAAATGTCTTATATAGTCTCCATATGAAGGAACTGTTTTAAAGAATGTTTTTGCTTTCTTCCGTATTTCGGGATAAAGATTTTCTTTAGTGTGTTTGTCTTTTGCCTCAAGCAACACACTAAAATGGTTAAGTCCTCCTGCAACAATATCTATATCTCCAAGTTTTTTATGTATCATCGGCGGTAGGTATCTTTTAAGAGACGCTATTTCATGGCATAAACCAACAAATTGTATATCGGGGAATGCTCTATGTACAGTCGTGCAAATGCGACTCATTGGATTACTATAGTTAAATACTATTGCATTGGGACATATTTCTTTTACATCAGCACAAATGTCTAAAATAGGCGGTATAATTCTCAATGCATGGAACAACCCTCCGGGCCCTCCATTTTCTCCATACACCTGTCTAATTCCATATTGCTGTGGAATAGTTCTATCCATATCCCAAAGAGAAAATCTATCTCCCACTTCTATGGATATAATAACGAAATCAGCATTTTCTAGTGCTTCTTTCCTGTTAGTTACCGCCTTAATTGTAAAGCCCCACGAATGAGATGGATCTTCCTTTTCTAAGAATTGCTTAACTTGACCATATACGTGATGTAATGCTTTTTCATTTATATCAAGCAATGTTATAGTGCTTCCACGTAATGATTGTGTCGAGAATATGTCTCCTAGCGTTCCCAATCCAAACTGGAGGCTTCCTGCCCCTATTAAAACAATATGTGCCATATTTTCCTCCGTAAAGAGTATAAAATAAAACGTTTTTTTGTGCTACTTTATTGATCCTTCTACCATACCACGAATAATATACTTTTGTGCAAATATAAACAATATAACAACAGGAATCATAGACATAAGTGCTGCAGTAAGTATTAAATCCCATTCTTTTACAAAAGACCCAACAAAATTTGCAACCGCCAAAGGAATAGTTTGTATTGTATTGCCTTTTCCAAGCACTAAGACAGGAAGTAAAAAATCATTCCAAATCCATATCCCATTTAATATAAGAACTGTAACATATATTGGCTTGAGAATAGGAAACACTATATAAGAAAATGTTTGGAATTTATTACATCCGTCTACTCGCGCTGCTTCTTCAAGTTCCAATGGAATAGACTTTATAAACCCATGAAACAAGAAAATAGACAGTGGTGCTCCAAATCCCATATACGCAAATATAATACCTATGTATGATCTCAGTAATTTGATGCCTATAAAGTCCCCTACAATTCTAAACCACGAGATAAGAGGAAGCATAAGTACTTGAAAAGGAATAACCATTGCTCCTACAAACATTAAAAATAAAATAGTAGAAAATTTCGATTTAGTTCTTACCAAAACCCACGCCGCCATTGAAGAGGAAAGGGTAATAACAAAAAGAGAGCCCATTGTAATAATTACCGAAGAAAAAAATGATTTACTATACTGAATATTCTCGCTTGCCCATATTGTTTTCATATTTTCAAATATCATTCCCCACCGTTCGGGCAAAGCAAGTGGTGTGTTTGTAACACTATATGAGTTTTTTGCAGAATTTATTATCACCAAAATTATTGGAGCAAAGACTAATATACAACATATAAAAGTAACTATTTCTAAAACAAATAAACTTTTTCTTTTCGTCATTACATTTCAACCTCTTTCTTTTTATTAAAATATACTTGTACAAGTGTAAAAAGCAGCAACGCTAAGAAGAACAATACAGATTTTGCTTGTGCCACTGCCATATTAGTAAACGTAAAGGCTTCATTATAGATATTCATAGAAATGAGTTCCGTACCTTTAATTGCTTTCCCAAAAAACAATGTAGAGGGTCCTCCTCCTGTAAGTGAAAAGTTTACATCAAATTGTTTAAATGAGTATAAAAGGGTGAGAAAAGTAGTAATGGTAAATGCAGGAGCAAGCATAGGGATTACTATGGCTCTCATTCTTTGCCATACCGAAGCACCGTCAATTGTTGCCGCCTCTACAAGCTCACGAGGTATGTTTTGTATAGCAGTTACATAAATAACCATTATATATCCCCCATACTGCCATGTTCCAGCAATGACAATAGCAAGAAGAGCTGCGTTTCTCCCTCCAAGCATAAGGAAATCACTATTCATAAGGCTGGGCATTACTCTATTGAAAATAAACTGCCAAATATAGCCAAGTATAAGCCCTCCTATAAGATTAGGAAGAAAAAATCCTGATCTATAAAAGTTTTTGAATTTAAGGTTTTGTGTAACAAGAAATGCAAAAAAAAGTGCAAATGTATTTATGATGATAATATTTAATGCGCTATAAACAAATGTAATTATTATGCTATATACAAACCTCGGATTAGCAGTAAATACTGCCAAGAAGTTTTTTAATCCTATAAACTGAGGGTTATTATCAATGCCATCCCAATCAGTAAGAGAATAATATGCCCCTAAAAAGAAAGGAACAATCATTACCAAAACAAAGGCTATAAGTGCCGGAGCAAGAAATATCCAAAAATGGATAGTATGCTTTTTCACAAACCCTCCTCAAATTATTTCTTATACATTAATAGCATGTATGTTTTTTCTATAAAGGTATCATACTTATTGATACCTTTATAGATTTATAGATTTATTTTTTAAGCGTTGCAAACTCTTTTGTCATTAAATCAATAAATTGATCTAACGTAATTGCTTTTTGTGCAAGTTGTTGATAGATAGGAGCGATTTGTTCATCACGAAATCCACCTGGAAGATAGTATTGATTCCATGCATATGTTTTCCCTTGCTTACTCCAATTTAATATAGATACTGACAAAGGGGCTTTAGGTTGAAGTTTTACCGATTTAAATGCAGGTATGGCAAGAATTTGATTTACCATATAGTCGTGTCCTTCAGGAGTTTCTGCCATATATTTTAAAAACGCTTTTGCAGCATTTGTATTGCCATTTTTATTAACAACATACCATGTAGGTGCAGATACAAAAATTCCATTGGTATCTTTCTTCATAGAACCGTGGGGAGCAAATCCACGTGGAAATTTTGCTTTTGCTTTTGCAAGATTAGGTTCAACCCAGTTCCCTTGATGGAGAAATACTGCCTTCTGGTTTGCAAATGCTCCTACTTGAGCATCATAATCTCCTGTGGTTAAAATACGTTGGTTAGAATAATCAAAAAGTAACTTCACCCATTGTGCATACTCACGAAAGCGAGCAGTATCGAGCTTCCCTTTGGCCGCTCTATCAACTACAGAACGATCATTTCGAGCAAGTCCATTAGATAAGTATGAATTGAGGTTGTGGTGTGCAGTTACCCAGCCCATACCTGAACCAGCTGCCATAGATACTACAGAATCTATGCCTAGCCTCGCTTTCATTCCATCAAGTTTTTTAAACGCTGCTTTATATGCATCATAGTTTGTAAGTGTTTTGGGATCTATGCCTGCTTTATCTAATAAGTCTTTATTATACGCCATGCCCCAGCCTTCAATAGCAATGGGAAATCCATATGTCTTATTACCTACTTTAAAAGCAACATCAGTATCTTTCACCCATGATTCACCAGAAAGGTCTGCAATATATTTTTTCCATACATTATACCCTGAGATCCCATCAATGATGAAAATATCGGGAGCTTCTCCCGCATTAAAATCTGCGCGTAATTGTGTAGCTAAAGAACACGCATCACCCCCGCATGTTTTAACTACAACAGAAACACCGCTTATATCTGCAAATTTTTTTGCAAATGCTTTAAGCTGTGCATCTATTTCTGGTTTGTTCTGCATTACAATTACCGTACCAGAACCAGTCCCTGCCTCACCCCTTGCAAATGTGCTCATCACACTCACAGAAATAATACATAAAATTAAAAATGTTTTTTTCATACTTCCTCCGTAAATTTATTATATCTTATTATAACACAAATTCTCAATTTTTGCAACTCTATTTACTGCATATTCCTAGCCTCTTTGCATATACATAGGATAAAGGAATATAATTCAATACTATATCTCATTTTTGTATGTTTATTGCTTAAGTGTTGCAAATTCTTTTGCCAGCAGTAAGTTCTATATTAAGTCCTGATTTATTCTGCATCACAATTAATGTATCTCTAATAAAATCATTTTCTCTACTACCGCAGATACACCTATTACACTTATAAAAATAATACACACAATAAAATATGCTTTTTCATATTTACTCTTTATAAATAATATTTATCTATGCGCAGAAATTAGTAGAATATTATTAAAAAGGCACCATGATATCATAGTGCCTTTTTGTGCTACGCTCTTATTTTTTAAGCGTTGCAAACTCTTTTGTCATTAAATCAATAAATTGATCTAACGTAATTGCTTTTTGTGCAAGTTGTTGATAGATAGGAGCGATTTGTTCATCACGAAATCCACCTGGAAGATAGTATTGATTCCATGCATATGTTTTCCCTTGCTTACTCCAATTTAATATAGATACTGACAAAGGGGCTTTAGGTTGAAGTTTTACCGATTTAAATGCAGGTATGGCAAGAATTTGATTTACCATATAGTCGTGTCCTTCGGGAGTTTCTGCCATATATTTTAAAAACGCTTTTGCAGCATTTGTATTGCCATTTTTATTAACAACATACCATGTAGGTGCAGATACAAAAATCCCATTGGTATCTTTCTTCATAGAACCGTGGGGAGCAAATCCACGTGGAAATTTTGCTTTTGCTTTTGCAAGATTAGGTTCAACCCAGTTCCCTTGGTGGAGAAATACTGCCTTCTGGTTTGCAAATGCTCCTACTTGAGCATCATAATCTCCTGTGGTTAAAATACGTTGGTTAGAATAATCAAAAAGTAACTTCACCCATTGTGCATACTCACGAAAGCGAGCAGTATCGAGCTTCCCTTTGGCCGCTCTATCAACTACAGAACGATCATTTCGAGCAAGTCCATTAGATAAGTATGAATTGAGGTTGTGGTGTGCAGTTACCCAGCCCATACCTGAACCAGCTGCCATAGATACTACAGAATCTATGCCTAGCCTCGCTTTCATTCCATCAAGTTTTTTAAACGCTGCTTTATATGCATCATAGTTTGTAAGTGTTTTGGGATCTATGCCTGCTTTATCTAATAAGTCTTTATTATACGCCATGCCCCAGCCTTCAATAGCAATGGGAAATCCATATGTCTTATTACCTACTTTAAAAGCAACATCAGTATCTTTCACCCATGATTCACCAGAAAGGTCTGCAATATATTTTTTCCATACATTATACCCTGAGATCCCATCAATGATGAAAATATCGGGAGCTTCTCCCGCATTAAAATCTGCGCGTAATTGTGTAGCTAAAGAACACGCATCACCCCCGCATGTTTTAACTACAACAGAAACACCGCTTATATCTGCAAATTTTTTTGCAAATGCTTTAAGCTGTGCATCTATTTCTGGTTTGTTCTGCATTACAATTACCGTACCAGAACCAGTCCCTGCCTCACCCCTTGCAAATGTGCTCATCACACTCACAGAAATAATACATAAAATTAAAAATGTTTTTTTCATACTTCCTCCGTAAATTTATTATATCTTATTATAACACAAATTCTCAAGAAATATTTACCATTATTCTAATCACAAAACAATTATAAAAAACAAATAATATTTATTATGATAATTATTGTTTTTCATTTTTATTCCTCCTTTAAAACTCTTTGCTTTAATTATATTTTTTTATCTCAAATATTACATGCATTTTTTCTTAAAGACATATCCCTCATTATGCACCACAAGGCATCTTGGAGATGCCTTGCTATGTCTTCTTTTATGCTTTTACTTTTATTTTGGTATTTGTATTTTCACTGGAGTGTTTCTCTTAGTTGTAGTGCCGTCTCCCAATTGCCCACCATCATTATTTCCCCATGACCACAGAGTCCCATCGCTATCTATCCCTACTGTGTGAGAGGCCCCAGCTGATACTACCTTCCATTTCCTTGTGTTATCTATAAAAGTTCCCGTCCCTGCCTGCTGTACTCGTACGGGGGTGCTTTTATTTGCTGTATCACCTGCAGTGCCGTCTCCCAATTGTCCATCCGCATTATATCCCCATGACCACAGATATCCATCCCTATCTATCCCTACTGTGTGATATTTCCCAGTTACTACTGCCTTCCATTTCGTCATGTTATCTACAAAAACTCCCGCCTCTGTCTCCTTCTGTACTTGTACGGGAGTGCTTTTAGCAATTTCAGTGCCGTCTCCCAATTGCCCAACAAAATTATTTCCCCATGACCACAAACTTCCATCGCTATCTATCCCTACTGTGTGAGAGGCCCCAGCTGATACTGCCTTCCATTTCGTTGTGTTATCTACAAAAACTCCCGCCTCTGTCTTCTGCTGTACTCGTACGGGGATGCTTTTAGCAATTTTAGTGCCGTCTCCCAATTCTCCTTTACCATTCTGTCCCCATGACCACAGAGTCCCATCGCTATCTATCCCTACTGTGTAAGCTTTCCCAGCTACTACTGCCTTCCATGTTATCCCTGCCTGCTTTACTCGTACGGGGATGCTTTTATTTGCTGTATCACCTGCAGTGCCGTCTCCCAATTGTCCTTCACTATTCCATCCCCATGACCACAGAGTCCCATCTTCTGCTAGCCCTACTGTATGAGCAGACCCAGCTGCTACTGCCTTCCATGTTGTCCCTGTCTTCTGTACTCGTACGGGGATGCTTTTATTTGCTGTAGTGCCGTCTCCCAATTGTCCATCACCATTATTTCCCCATGACCACAGAGTCCCATCGCTATCTATCCCTACTGTGTGACTATACCCAGCTGCTACTGCCTTCCATTTCGTTGTGTTATCTACAAAAGTTTCCGCAGTTTCTCCTGCCTGCTGTACTCGTACAGGGGTGCTTTTATTTGCTGTAGTGCCGTCTCCCAATTGTCCTTCATTATTTCTTCCCCATGACCACAGAGTCCCATCACTATCTATCCCTACTGTGTGAAATTTCCCAGCTGATATGTATAACCTATAGTACTCTTGCTGCTCCGCACCCGCTGCTTTGTTTTCGCAGCCAAGTAGTGCTATACCTAGCGTTGCTATGAGTACTAATATATGTGCTTTGTATTTATTTAAGAGAGAGAGAGAGAGAGAGAGAGAGAGAGAGAGAGAGAGAGCCTCGTTTATAATTATTTGTTTTCATTGTTTATTCCTCCTTAATGATTATATAATTACAATATATATTCTATATACTACTCATAGATTACTCTTTTGTCAATGGTGTTTCCCGCTTTTTCTAGTAACTTAGAATACACTTTTAACCCAACTTGATATTTATACGTATTATCCTGTTAGACATGCATGTTTTTGTCAAATATGTAAAGTGTTTTTATAACAGTAATAATAAACACAAGGCATCTTGGAGATGCCTTGCTATGTCTTCTTTTTATGTTTTTACTTTTTATTCTGATATTTGTATTTTCACTGGAGTGTCTCTATTAGTTGCAGTGCCGTCTCCCAATTGTCCACTATTATTAGCTCCCCATGACCATAAATTTTCATCGCTATCTATCCCTACTGTGTGATTATCCCCAACTGATACTACCTTCCATTTCGTTGTGTTATCTACAAAAGGTTCCGTCCCTGCCTGCTGTACTCGTACTGGTATGCTTTTATTTGTTGTAGTGCCGTCTCCCAATTCTCCATTATCATTTTTTCCCCATGACCACAGATTTTCATCGCTATCTATCGCTGCTGTGTGCCTTGCCCCAGCTGCTACTACCTTCCATTTCGTTATGTTATCTACAAGGGGTTCCTCTGTTGTCCCTGTCTTCTGTACTCGTACGGGTACGGGTATGCTTTTATTTGTTTTAGTACCGTCTCCTAATTGTCCATAATCATTCAATCCCCAGGACCACATATTTCCATCGCTATCTATCCCTACTGTGTGATTATCCCCAGTTGATACTGCCTTCCATTTCGTTGTGTTATCTACAAAACCTCCCTCCTCTGTCTTCTTCTGTACTTGTACGGGTATGCTTTTATTTGTTGTAGTGCCGTCTCCCAATTCTCCATTATCATTTTTTCCCCATGACCACAAACTTCCATCTTCTGCTATCCCTACTGTGCGATAGCTCCCAGCTGCTACTACCTTCCATTTCGTTATGTTATCTACAAGGGGTTCCTCTGTTGTCCCTGTCTTCTGTACTCGTACGGGGGTGCTTTTAGCAATTTTAGTGCCGTCTCCCAATTGGCCTTTACCATTCTTTCCCCATGACCACAAACTTCCATCTTCTGCTATCCCTACTGTGTGATTATCCCCAGCTGCTACTGCGTTCCATTTCATTGTGTTATCTATAAAAGCTTCCGCCGTCTCCCCTACCTGCCGTACTCGTACGGGGGTGCTTTTAGCAATTTTAGTGCCGTCTCCCAATTGTCCAGAATCATTACCTCCCCATGACCACAGATGTCCATCAATATCTATCGCTACTGTGTGATAGCTCCCAGCTACTACTACTTTCCATTTCGTTGTGTTAGCTACAAAAGTACCCGCCGTTGTCCCTGTCTTCTGTACTCGTACGGGGATGTTTTTATCAATTTTAGTGCCGTCTCCCAATTGTCCTTTACCATTCTTTCCCCATGACCACAAACTTCCATCTTCTGCTATCCCTACTGTGTGATTATCCCCAGCTACTATGTATAACCTATAGTACTCTTGCTGCTCCTCACCCGCTACTTTAGCCGCCGCTTTGTTTTCGCAGCCAAGTAGTACTATGCCTAGCGTCGCTATGAGTACTAATATATGTGCTTTGTATTTATTTATAAAAGATGGTATCTCTTGTTTATAATTATTTGTTTTCATCATTTATTCCTCCTTAATGATTATATAATTACAATATATATTCTATATGTTATTCACATATTACTCTTTTGTCAATAATATTTTCGCTTTTTTTAGTAACTTATAATACACTTTTAACCCAGATACTTGATATTTATACATATTATTTGTTAGACATGCATATTTTTATAACAGTATTAGATATGCATGTTTTTATAACACTAATAACAAATAACTGTTAATATTACATGTGTTTTTTCTTAAAGACATATCCCTCATTATGCACCACAAGGCACCCTGGAGATGCCTTGCTATGTCTTCTTTTATGTTTTTACTATTTTGGGTATTTGTATTTTCACTGGAGTGTTTCTCTTAGTTGTAGTGCCGTCTCCCAATTGGCCTTTACCATTAGTCCCCCATGACCACAGAGTCCCATCTTCTGCTAGCCCTATTGTGTGAGAGTTTCCAGCTGCTATGGATGTAAACCTATAATACTCTTGCTCCTCACCTGCTGCTTTATTTTCGCAGCCAAGTAGTCCTATGCCTAGCGTCGCTATGAGTACTAATAGATATGCCTTGTATTTATTTAAGAGAGAGAGATTCTCTTTATAATTATTTGTTTTCATTATGTATTCCTCCTTAATGATTATATAATTACAATATATATTCTATATGTTATTCATAGATTACTCTTTTGTTAATAGTATTTTCTGCTTTTTCTTGTAACTAAATACACTTTTAACCCAACTACTTGATATTTATATCATTCTGTTAGATATGCATGTTTTTATCAAATATATAAAGTGTTTTTATAACACTAATAACAAATAACTGTTAATATTACATGTGTTTTTTCTTAAAAACATATCTCTCATTATGCACCACAAGGCATCTCCAAGATGCCTTGCTATGTCTTCTTTTATGTTTTTCTTTATTTTGGTATTTGTATTTTCACTGGAGTGTTTCTACTTGTTGTAGTGCCGTCTCCCAATTGTCCAACACTATTCGATCCCCATGACCACAAAATCCCATCTTCTGCTAGCCCTACTGTGTGATTAGCCCCAGCTGATACTGTCTTCCATTTCGTTGTGTTATCTACCCTTACTCGTACGGGATTGCTTTTATTTTCTTTAGTGCCGTCTCCCAATTGTCCTCCATTATTCTGTCCCCATGACCACAAAATTCCATCTTCTGCTAGCCCTACTGTGTGATTATCTCCAGCTAATACTGCTTCCCATATTATCCCTGTCTTCTGTACTCGTACGGGGGTGCTTTTAGCAATTTTAGTGCCGTCTCCCAATTGTCCTCCATTATTCTGTCCCCATGACCACAAAATTCCATCTTCTGCTAGCCCTACTGTGTGATATCCCCCAGCTGACACCGCCTTCCATTTCGTTGTGTTATTTACAAGGGTTCCCTCTTCTGTCTTCTGTACTCGTACAGGGGTGCTTTTATTTTCTTTACTGCCGTCTCCCAATTGTCCATTATCATTAGCTCCCCATGACCACAAAATTCCATCGCTATCTATCCCTACTGTGTAGGCATACCCAGCTACTACTACTTCCCATTTCGTTGTGTTATCTACAAGGGTTCCCCCCTCTGTCTTCCGTACTCGTACAGGGGTGCTTTTATTTTCTTTACTGCCGTCTCCCAATTGTCCATTATCATTAGCTCCCCATGACCACAAAATCCCATCGCTATCTATCCCTACTGTATGATACCCCCCAGCTGATACTGCTTTCCATGTTGTCCCTGTCTTCTGTACTCGTACGGGCTTGCTTTTATTTGTTGTAGTGCCGTCTCCCAATTGGCCATAATCATTAGCTCCCC
Organism: Spirochaetia bacterium; assembly: GCA_965216965.1. Lineage (GTDB taxonomy): Bacteria > Spirochaetota > Spirochaetia > WTKD01 > CBDAKK01. The sequence continues at coordinate 25,549 of CBDCGX010000030.1, forward strand.
ATGACCACAAACTTCCATCTCTTGCTATCCCTACTGTGTGATATCTCCCAGCTGATACTGCTTCCCATGTTATCCCTGTCTTCTGTACTCGTACGGGATTGCTTTTATTTGTTATAGTGCCGTCTCCCAATTGTCCATAATCATTCTTTCCCCATGACCACAAACTTCCATCTCTTGCTATCCCTACTATAAACTCGTTCCCAGCTACTATGGATGTAAACCTATAGTACTCTTGCTCCTCCGCACCCGTTGCTTTGTTTTCGCAACCAAGTAGTACTATACCTAGCGTCGCTATAAGTATAAATATATGTGCTTTGTATTTATTTATAAAAGATGGTATCTCTCGTTTATAATTATTTGTTTCCATTTTTTTTCTCCTTATGTGTTTTTATGTCACATGATATAGTATATATATTATTCATATAATACTCTTTTATCAATGGTATTATCACTAAGCTGCTTTGTAGGGCTTAGCATACATTTTTAACCTAAAGATTAAATCTGTTACACATATAATCTTATATATATTCATATATTTGTCAAGTGTGAAAAGTGTTTTTATAACAGTAATAACAAATAACTGTTAATACTACATGTGTTTTTTCTTAAAAACATATTCCTCATTATGCACCACAAGGCATCTTGGAGATGCCTTGCTATGTCTTCTTTTATGTTTTTGCTGTGTTTATTTTGGTATTTGTATTTTCACTGGAGTGCTTTTATTTTCTTTAGTACCGTCTCCCAATTGTCCTTTACCATTCCATCCCCATGACCACAGGGTCCCATCGCTATCTATCCCTACTGTAAAGCTGTCCCCAGTTGATACTGCCTTCCATTTCGTTCTGTTATCGACAAAAGCTCCCTCCTCTGTCTTCTGCTGTACTCGTACGGGGGTGATTTTAGAACCATTAGTGCCGTCTCCCAATTGTCCTGCATTATTCTGTCCCCATGACCATAGAGTCCCATCTTCTGCTAGCCCTACTGTGTGAAAATCCCCAGCTGCTATGGATGTAAAACTATAGTACTCTTGCTGCTCCGTACCCGTACCCGCACCCGCTGCTGCTTTGTTTTCGCAGCCAAGTAGTGCTATACCTAGCGTCGCTATGAGTACTAATATATGTGCCTTGTATTTATTTAAGAGAGAGCCTCTCGTTTATAATTATTTGTTTTCATTGTTTATTCCTCCTTATTGTAGACATATTATTTATAGATACAGATTACTCTTTTGTTAATAGTGTTTCCGCTTTTTCTAGTAACTTAGAATACACTTTATAACCCAACTTGATATTTATACATATCATTCTGTTAGATATCTCAAATATATAAAGTGTTTTTATAACAGCAAGAAATAACTGTTAATACTACATGTGTTTTTTCTTAAAGACATATCTCTCATTATGCACCACAAGGCACCCTGGAGATGCCTTGCTATGTCTTCTTTTATGTTTTTTCTTTATTTTGGTATTTGTATTTTCACTGGAGTGCTTTTATCTTCTTTAGTGCCGTCTCCCAATTGTCCTTTATCATTATCTCCCCATGACCATATATTGCCATCGCTATCTATCCCTACTGTGTGTGTCCCCCCAGCTGATACTGCCTTCCATGCTGTCTCTGTCTGATATGTTCGTGCGGGGGTGCTTTTATTTGTTGTCTCACCTTTAGTGCCATCTCCCAATTGTCCATTATCATTATCTCCCCATGACCACAGAGTCCCATCTTCTGCTATCCCTACTGTGTGTGTCCCCCCAGCTGATACTGCTTTCCATGTTATCCCTGCCTGCTGTACTCGTACAGGGCTGCTTTTATCAATTTTAGTGCCGTCTCCCAATTGTCCATTACCAGCACCTCCCCATGACCACAGAGTTCCATCCCTATCTATCGCTACTGTGTGAAATTCCCCAGCTGATACTGCCTTCCATTTCGTTGTGTTATCTGCAAGGGGTCCCGCCTCTGTTGTCTTCTGCTTTACCTCGTACGGGGATGCTTTTATGTGCTGTAGTGCCGTCTCCCAATTGTCCTTTATCATTCTTTCCCCCATGACCACAGAGTCCCATCAATATCTATCCCTACTGTGTGATTAAACCCAGCTACTACTGCTTTCCATTTCGTTCTGTTATCTACAAAAGTTCCCGTCTCTGTCTTCTGCTGTACTCGTACGGGGGTGATTTTACTTGCTGTAGTGCCGTCTCCCAATTGTCCATAACTATTCTTTCCCCATGACCACATATTTCCATCGCTATCTATCGCTACCGTGTGAGATCCCCAAACTACTACTGTCTCCCATTTCGTTGTGTTATCTACAAAACCTCCCTCCTCTGTCTTCTGCTGTACTCGTACGGGGGTGCTTTTATTTGCTGTAAGGCCTGCAGTGCCGTCTCCCAATTGTCCATTACCATTAGCTCCCCATGACCACAGAGTCCCATTGCTATCTATCCCTACTGTGTGAAATTTCCCAGCTGCTACTGCCTTCCATTTCATTGCGTTATTTATCTTCTGTACTCGTACAGGGGTGCTTTTATTTGCTGTAAGGCCTGCAGTGCCGTCTCCCAATTGTCCAGATCCATTATTTCCCCATGACCACAGAGTCCCATCAATATCTATCCCTACTGTGTGCTCTCCTCCAGCTGCTATGTATAACCTATAGTACTCTTGCTCCGCACCCGCTGCTTTGTTTCCACAACCAAGTAGTCCTATACCTAGCATCGCTATGAGTACATATATATATCCTTTGTATTTATTTAAGAAAGAAAGTATCTCTCGTTTATTACAAATATTGTCATTGTTTTTCATTTTTATTCCTCATTAATGATTATATAATTATAACATATATAATATATTACTCTATTTGTCAATAGTGTTCCCGCTCTTTACTAGTAGCTTGGCATACACCTTTAACCTAGATTGACATATTACACATATTATTATGTTATATATGAACATATTTATCAAGCATGTAAAGTGTTTTTATAACAGTAATAATAAATAACTGTTAATATTACATGCATTTTTTCTTAAAGACATATCCCTCATTATGCACCACAAGGCATCTATAAGATGCCTTGCTATGTTTTCTGTTATGTTTTTACTTTTTTATTCTGGTATTTGTATTTTCACTGGAGTGTTTCTATCAGTTGTAGTGCCGTCTCCCAATTGTCCATTACCAGCATCTCCCCATGACCACAAACTTCCATCTTCTGCTAGCCCTACTGTGTGTTCCCCCCCCAGCTGATACTGCCTTCCATGTTATCCCTGCCTGCTGTACTCGTACGGGGCTGCTTTTATCAATTTTAGTGCCGTCTCCCAATTGTTCATATTCATTCTTTCCCCAGGACCACAGAGTCCCATCAATATCTATCCCTACTGTAACCCTGTCCCCAGCTGCTACTGCCTTCCATTTCGTTGTGTTATCTACAAAAACTCCCGCCTCTGTCTCCTTCTGTACTCGTACGGGGGTGCTTTTATTTACTCTAGTGCCGTCTCCCAATTGTCCTCTCCTATTATCTCCCCATGACCACAGAGTCCCATCGCTATCTATCCCTACTGTGTGTATTCCCCCAGCTGATACTGCCTTCCATTTCGTTGTGTTATCTTCAAAAGCTCCCGCCTCTGTCTCCTTCTGTACTCGTACGGGGGTGCTTTTATTTACTCTAGTGCCGTCTCCCAATTGTCCAATATTATTCCATCCCCATGACCACAAACTT
>CBDCGX010000031.1:0-13276 GCA_965216965.1 Spirochaetia bacterium
AGTAGGGCTAGCAGAAGATGGGACTCTGTGGTCATGGGGAGATAATGGTTTGGGACAAATTGGGCTTAGGAAATCTTGGAACCGATGCTAGTGGTGCTGCCATAACTCAAATAAGTCTTCCACAGAAGATAGGAAATAAAACATGGAGTGCAGTGGCAGCATTACTAGGCAATTTTAGTTTTACAGTAGTGATAGATAGCGATGGGACTCTGTGGTCATGGGGAGATAATGGATCTGGACAATTGGGAGACGGCACTACAACTAAGAGAAACACACCCGTACGAGTACAGAAGGAGACAGAGGCGGGAGTTTTTGAAGATAACACAACGAAATGGAAGGCAGTAGCAGTTGGGGACAGGGTTACAGTAGGGCTAGCAGAAGATGGGACTCTGTGGTCATGGGGATTGAATACTTCTGGACAATTGGGAGACGGCACTACAACTAATAGAAACACACCCGTACGAGTACAGAAGGCAGGGATAACATGGAAGGCAGTATCAGCTGGGTACTATCACACAGTAGGGCTAGCAGAAGATGGAAGTTTGTGGTCATGGGGAGTTAATGATGTTGGACAATTGGGAGACGGCACTACAACTGAGAGAAACACTCCAGTGAAAATACAAATACCAAAATAAAGTAAAAACATAAAAGAAGACATATCAAGGCATCCTGGAGATGCCTTGTGGTGCATAATGAGGGATATGTCTTTAAGAAAAAACACATGTAATATTAACAGTTATTTATTATTACTGTTATAAAAACACTTTACATATTTGATAAAAATATACATATCTAACAGAATGATATGTATAATATCAAATAGTTGGGTTAAAAGTGTATTATAAGTTACTAGAAAAAGCGGGAAACACCATTGACAAAAGAGTAATATGTGAATAATATATAGAATATATATTGTAATTATATAATCATTAAGGAGGAATACATAATGAAAACAAATAATTATAAACGAGGCTCTCTCTCTCTCTCTCTCTCTCTCTCTCTCTCTCTCTCTCTCTCTCTCTCTTAAATAAATACAAAGCATATGTATTAATACTCATAGCGACGCTAGGCATAGCACTACTTGGTTGTGAAAACAAAGCAGTGGGTGCGGAGCAAGAGTATGGGTTTACATCCATATCAGCTGGGTTTAATCACGTAGTAGGGATAGATAGCGATGGGACTCTGTGGTCATGGGGATGGAATCAACATGGACAATTGGGAGACGGCACTAAAGAAAATAAAAGCACCCCCGTACGAGTAAAGCAGAAGACAGAGGCGGGAGCTTTTATAGATAACACAACGAAATGGAAGGCAGTAGTAGTTGGGGACTCTCACACAGTAGGGATAGATAGCGATGGGACTCTGTGGTCATGGGGAGCTAATGATAAAGGACAATTGGGAGACGGCACTAAAATTGCTAAAAGCACTCCCGTACGAGTAAAGCAGAAGACAGAGGCGGGAACTTTTGTAGATAACACAACGAAATGGAAGGCAGTATCAGCCGGGATCGATTACACAGTAGGGATAGCAGAAGATGGGACTCTGTGGTCATGGGGAGATAATGATGGTGGACGATTGGGAGACGGCACTACAGAAAATAAAAGCATCCCTGTACGAGTACAGCAGGCAGGGATAACATGGAAGGCAGTATCAGCTGGGTTTAATTATGTAGTAGGGATAGATAGCGATGGAAATCTGTGGTCATGGGGATGGAATAATGCAGGACAATTGGGAGACGGCACTACAGCAAATAAAAGCATCCCCGTACGAGTACAGAAGAAGACAGAGACGGGAACTTTTGTAGATAACACAACGAAATGGAAAGTAGTAGTTGGGAGCGAGCACGTAGTAGGGATAGATAGCGATGGGACTTTGTGGTCATGGGGACAGAATAATGTAGGGCAATTGGGAGACGGCACTGCAGGGTTTATGACAGCAAATAAAAGCATCCCCGTACGAGTACAGAAGAAGATAGAGGCGGGAGCTTTTGAAGATAACACAACGAAATGGAAGGCAGTAGTAGCTGGACAATTTCACACAGTAGGACTAGCAGAAGATGGGACTCTGTGGTCATGGGGAGCTAATGAAAATGGACAATTGGGAGACGGCACTGCAGGCCTTACAGCAAATAAAAGCACCCCCGTACGAGTACAGCAGGTAGATAACATAACGAAATGGAAGGCAGTAGTAGCTGGACTATTTCACACAGTAGGACTAGCAGAAGATGGGACTCTGTGGTCATGGGGAAAGAATGAATATGGACAATTGGGAGACGGCACTACAACTCAGAGAAACACTCCAGTGAAAATACAAATACCAAAATAAAGTAAAAACATAAAAGAATACATAGCAAGGCATCTTATAGATGCCTTGTGGTACATAATGAGGAATGTGTCTTTAAAGAAAAAACACATGTACTAATAACAGTTATTATGTTGTTGCTGTTATAAAAACACTTTATATATTTGATAAAAATATGCGTATCTAACAATATAATATGTATAAATATCAAATAGCTGGGTTAAAAGTGTATTCTAAGTTACTAGAAAAAGCAGAAAATACCATTGACAAAAAAGTAATCTATGAATAATATATAGAATATATATTGTAATTATATAATCATTAAGGAGGAATAAACAATGAAAACAAATAATTATAAACGAGGCTCTCTCTCTCTCTCTCTCTCTCTCTCTCTCTCTCTCTTAAATAAATACAAGGCATATCTATTAGTACTCATAGCGACGCTAGGCATAGCACTACTTGGCTGCGAAAACAAAGCAGCAGGTGAGGAGCAAGAGTATGGGTTTACATCCATATCAGCTGGGGAAAAGTACACAGTAGGGCTAGCAGAAGATGGGACTCTGTGGTCATGGGGAAAGAATGATAAAGGACAATTGGGAGACGGCACTACAGCAGATAAAAGCACCCCCGTACGAGTACAGAAGAAGACAGAGGGGGGAACCCTTGTAGATAACACAACGAAATGGGAAGTAGTAGTAGTTGGGTATGCCTACACAGTAGGGATAGATAGCGATGGGACTCTATGGTCATGGGGGAAGAATAGTGTAGGACAATTGGGAGACGGCACTACAGCAAATAAAAGCACCCCCGTACGAGTAAAGCAGAAGACAACAGAGGCGGGTCCCCTTGCAGATAACACAACGAAATGGAAGGCAGTATCAGCTGGGGGTGCTCACACAGTAGTGATAGATAGCGATGGAACTCTGTGGTCATGGGGAAAGAATGATAAAGGACAATTGGGAGACGGCACTACAGCAAATAAAAGCACCCCCGTACGAGTAAAGCAGAAGACAACAGAGGCGGGTCCCCTTGCAGATAACACAACGAAATGGAAGGCAGTATCAGCTGGGGCTAATTATACGGTAGGGCTAGCAGAAGATGGGACTCTGTGGTCCTGGGGAGATAATGGTTTGGGACAATTGGGCTTAGGAAATCTTGGAACCGATGCTAGTGGTGCTGCCATAACTCAAATAAGTCTTCCACAGAAGATAGGAAATAAAACATGGAGTGCAGTGGCAGCATTACTAGGCAATTTTAGTTTTACAGTAGTGATAGATAGCGATGGGACTCTGTGGTCCTGGGGATATAATGGTAATGGACAATTGGGAGACGGCACTACAACTAAGAGAAACACACCCGTACGAGTAAAGCAGAAGACAACAGAGGCGGGAGTTTTTGTAGATAACACAACGAAATGGAAGGCAGTAGCAGCTGGGGACAGGGTTACAGTAGGGATAGATATTGATGGAAATCTGTGGTCATGGGGAAAGAATGAATATGAACAATTGGGAGACGGCACTACAGCAGATAAAAGCACCCCCGTACGAGTAAAGCAGGCAGGGATAACATGGAAGGCAGTAGCAGCTGGGTACTATCACACAGTAGGGCTAGCAGAAGATGGGGCTCTGTGGTCATGGGGAGCTAATAGTTTGGGACAATTGGGAGACGGCACTACAACTAATAGAAACACTCCAGTGAAAATACAAATACCAAAATAAAGTAAAAACATAAAAGAAGAGACCACAAGGCATCTTGGAGATGCTTTGTGGTGCATAATGAGGAATATGTCTTTAAGAAAAAATGCATGTAATATTAACAGTTATTTGTTATTACTGTTATAAAAACACTTTACATATTTGATAAATATTAGGAATACAGACATATCCGTGCACATCCGAGAGATTAAAAGAGATTACAGATGATGAGCTTGTAGCTCTATATCTTAAATGCAAGACTTCTAGTATGTGGATCAAAGAGAAAAAGATTAAAGCAATTAAAATAGGCAGATGTTACAGAATAACTAAATCGGAGGAAGTTTGAATAATTAGGGAGGAAATACAATTTACAACAGTAGAAAATAGCAAATAATGAAACGCTCTATGTTAGGCAAACAACATTAAACGAAAGATAGTACTCCCATAGTTTTTGATTATATTTTTGTATCTTAAAGAGCTCTTATTGTTTTTGTAATTAATTTTTGAAAGACAGAGATGACATCATTGTTTTGTTTCTTTGTTCCAATGGTAATTCGTATATGAAATGGCATGCCAAATGATGTAAGAGATCGAATCATTATATTATGATGAGAAAAAAAATCAAAGACAATATCGGCAATGGGCAAGCGTTTTTTTGTTTCTATATATACAAGATATTTTTGTAAATTTTCATGTAAGAATGAGTAAGGATGGAGACATATGAAATTAGCTTTGCTTTCATAGAAGGATATTCCTAGTTTTTTATATTTATTGTTCATGCGATTACGTTCATTTATTATGTACTGTGTTGCCTTTTTGTAGTGATCTTTATTTTTAAGAGATGTAAGAGCCATAGTATAAGCAAGAGTATTTATATTGAAAGGCATTTTCACTTGAGATAACCGTGCAATTATAGAACTATGGGCTATACCATAGCCTATGCGAACTCCACCCAGACTATGAGCTTTCGAAAAAGTATGCAATATGATTGTGTTTTTATGAGCTTTTATTAGCTCCTCGGGTTTTACAGCATAATGATGGTCTGCAAAATCTATATAAGCTTGATCGAGAATTAGAAAGGTGTTTTTTGGTAGACTAGATGCAAAATTCATTATTTCTGTAGAAGGAAGAGCTGTTCCTGTAGGATTGTTAGGGTTGCATATAAAAACCATAGCAGTGCTAGGTGCTATGGTTTTCCGGATAGCGGCAAGATCTAGAAATCCTTCTTTGAGTGGTACTTTACATATTTTTGCATTAGAGCATTGTGAAATAATGGTATATATAGAAAAAGTATTGTGAGGTATTACAACCATATCTTTGTTGTGTAAGAAACATTGAGAAGCAAAAGATAAAATTTCATCAGATCCATTCCCAAGAATTATAAAGGACTTTTCTATATTGTGATATTTTGCAAGAATTGTTTTTATTTCTGTGTGATCAGTATTTGGGTAAGTATGAATTGTTTTAAGTGCATGGAGAGCCGCTTGCTTTATGAGTGGAGAAGGAGCAAAGGGTGATTCATTAGAAGATAGTTTTATTGCATTTGGTTTTGATTTTCCTTCAAAATAAGGGATAACACTCATTATATTATGATTTTTTTTTTCGAGATGGAGGAGGATTTTCTAGTAAAAACAAATGATCTTCACTTGCATCGTTTATGAGCTCCTTTACATTCATTTTAAGCGATTTCTCTGTTGTTTTTGCAAAGATAAGTGATTTTTTGTGTTCTGGGTTAGGATAGAGAGATTTTACTTTTGATAAAATAAGAGAGATTTCTTTGTTAGAGAAATTATGAAGAAGAATAAATTTTAATTGGGATTTCTTTGGTGTTTCCATTTTTATATATATTTAAAAATAATTATATTTTACATTTATAGTAAATAGTCTATATATTAATTATAATGATTTATCTATTATTTTTTATAAAAATGATGTAATGTTTATAATACAGCTTAGAATTATCAAAATAAATCAAAACATTCCAAATTAATACTTGACATTACATCACAAAACATAAGATAATAATATTATCTTATGGCACGATTAACAAAAGCAAAAAGTAAATTGGTACGACGTTTTGGGGTAAATATATTTGGAAACGCAAAGTATGATAGAATCCTCAAAAGAAGACCAACCTCTCCAGGAGAACCTCGTAAGTCTCGTCCACGACAAACTGAGTTTGCTCGACAGCTTATAGAGAAACAGAAACTAAAGTTTTCGTATGGGATATCAGAGGGACAATTACGGCGCGTATTTAACTTTGCAAAAACTCAACCAGGAGTGACAGGAGATAATATGCTTTTTGCACTTGAGAGTAGGCTTGATAATGTAATATATAGACTTGGCATGGCATCGAGTCGTTCACAAGCACGACAGCTTGTAAGCCATGGACATTTTCTTTTTAATGGAAGAAGAGTCAATGTTCCGTCAATAAAAGTACGTGTGGGCGATAAAGTACAAGTACGTTCTAAAAAATCTTCTGTAGACATGCTCAGGAGACTAATAGCAGAAAATGGAAATTGTACAGTTCCTGCGTGGCTTGAGAGAGGAGATGTTTCGGGAGAAGTAGTTATGAAAATTACTCGTGATATGATTCCTACCATTGCCGAAGAACAACAAATTGTAGAGTTCTTTTCAAAGTAACATGCTATAGTTTTATAAAACGTACTTTTTTCAAAATTATGGCTCATAATGCTATTTGCTTTATTTGTCTCTATGTAAACAAGAAAGTAATTGGTCTATATGTAAGAGCCATTCTTCTAAGTATTTCACTATTCTTTTTGTTTTCTTGTGCAAAGAATAATGGGCACAAGGAAAATACTCCTATAGATAAGGAGTCTAACATAAATATAAAAGATCATGTTCAAAAAACGGTTCCATATATAGAAGAGGATTTTTTAGATCAGAAGAAGGGAAACTATAAGCCATTGAATACAATGACGTTAGGGTTTTATAATGCCCCTCTAAAAATGTATTTTGATCCCCAAGGTGCTACTTCTGAGTTTGAATTGCAACTTTCTCATCTTTTATACCTTACACTTACGGTACTTGATCCTATAACAGGTGAAGCTCAGCCTTCTCTTGCAAAAATGTGGAGAGTGGTAGATGCAAAAAATGGAGGGCTAACATATACTATAACGCTTAGAGACAGTACGTGGAGCGATTTTTTGGGTGGAGGACAGATTACTGCAAGTCAGGTTAAGAAAAGTTTACTTAGAATTCTTATGAAGAGATATACATTCTCTCGTCTGATTGCTTTATCTGTTAAAGGAGCGTATGCAGTATATAATATGACAGATAATGCTTCTGACACTGCATTAGAAGATGCACTTTCACGTGTACAGATACGCGTTCTTTCTCGCAAAAAGATTGCTATTACAACTACTTCTAATTCAGTAAATATACTTTCAATGCTTGCGAATCCTGCTTTTGTAATCCTTCCATTTCAGTTAGGTGATGCCGAAAATATAAAAGATAGTGTTTATAGAAGAAACGATGAAGAACGTATTCCTAGGGAGTTTTTTCTTCCAATACAGTCAATTATTGAGCAGAAAAATGCAACTCCTATTTCTTATGGCGGACCATATGTACTTGTTTCTGTTGAAGAAACAGAAATATCCGAAAAAAACGATTCCAATACTGCTATTCTTACTTTTATAAGAAATAAATCTTTTTTTGGAAACCAATGGATCAAGAAAATACAGTTAATACAATTGAGTGGCGTATATAGTGCGGCTGATACAAAAACACAACAATATGATTTTATACGTATTCCATTGATCCCATTTATAGGAGGTGAAATACAAGGCAAAGAAGATACTAAAAAGAATATGGTACCGGCACCGTTTTACTTGCGCTTTTCACATCTTCTTGCTGCCTCAATAAAAGATGGATCAAGTATTATAGATGCATTAAAGAATACCCCACTATATTCTAATATCTTAAAAAGCAAATCCCAGACGGTATCTCTTACAAAAATAAATAGAAAAGCATTACAATTTTTTTTTATGATGCTTATAAAAGACATGAAAAAAGATATCCCTAATTATATTTCTCAATTTATACAGCCAGCTAAAAATATATATCTTCCTTTTATGGTGTCGCCTATAAGCAATAATAAAAGTTCAAATCTTAACAATGAAGTCTCAAGTAAAGAAGAAAAAATACTGAAAAAGTTATATAGTAATGATTTATATCAACAGATAATTGCATGTTTTAAGCAGGGGAAAAGTGGTATAAAAATTGCGGTACGCTTAGAAAAAGAAGGATCCAACGGGTTACATGTCAATAAAGAAATATATGCTTTTTTTAAACATTATTTCTTTGCATATTTTACTACAATAGGAATTGCTGTTGAACACACTTCTATAGATGATGCAGACATAGTATTTACTGTTCTTTCTCCCTATTCTAATGAGGTTGAGGGAATGCTTGCAGCTATTATTGGGCACTCATATAATGAAAAGGTGAATACTATTTATGCAAAGATAGAAGAATTGGTGAATATAACAAGTTTAGAAGAATATAACAAAAAACTTGAAGAAATTAATGAAGAAGCGTACAATTCTAGAATTGTCTTTCCTATTGTGTATATACCTGACGTTTTTTATATGTCTGCGACTGACGAGTGGTGGTCAAGACCACATCAATCATGGATGTCTTTGGTTGGATGGTAGAAGTAGTAACGGGAATAATTATGGTACTGACATAGCTGTTATTCTTCCGTTTAGAGATAATATTGTTTTTAGGATCTATAAGATTATAATTTCCCATTTGGAAGTAGTAATAATATGTTCCGGGGGTTAAATGAACGTCTGCATAATATAGATTTGAATTAGGATAGGTTTCCTTCATTACAATTAAAAAAGGATCCCATTCGGTAAAATTCCCAGTGAGATATATTGCTTTCTCATGAATGTTTTCTAATGTAATTTTATCTAGAAACGTATCTTTCAATACCTGAGTTATTTCTTCTTTCTGGAAATAAAATCGTGCAATGCCAGAATTGGTGTTATATATTACAGAAGAAAGCATGCTTGCGGGGAGAGGAGCTGCTTTTGCAGTCGATATTTTGATGCCATTGGAATCTAAAATATAATTTTTGTTTTGTATGTCATGTGTCCATGTACTGTTGACTATCATCCTATATTGTATCTCAAACATCCCAATAGGTGGGACTAGTACATAGACAAGTATTTTAGGGTTGCTTTTTAGACGTGTATATTGATATATTTGTGAATATTTTTCGTAAGTAAACGAAATATTCACTCTTGTATCTTCATGTTCATCATAGTAGACAAATATAATATACTTCCCATACGGAAAAGGCTCTCTTCCTCCTTTAATATTAGCAAGTGTATTATAGAGGGTGCTATCAGAGAGTGCCTGCCTTGTTTCTAATGGTATTGGGGGTATTCTTGTTTTAGCAAGATCTTTTTTAATAATATTTGCAATAATATCTTGTGCCGAGCTTGCGTAATCTGAGATGGTTTGTGCGTAAGATATGTATAAGAGTACAGTAAATATAAAAAATGAGAGCGCATATTTTTTGTGTAAACGCATAGTCTAATAGTCGGAATTATTATCCTTAATTTAAGGATTAGTTTTCCAAAAGAATATGGGTATATATTAATTTCAAGATGTGTACATATTGCTTATTTCTGTTTTATATTTTTCCTTAATTACAGATCGTTTGAGTTTTAGTGTTTGTGTAAGTTCGTCTCCTATTTCAAATTCTTTTTTTATGAAAGCAAATCGATGGATTTTGTTGTTTTGACTCAGTTCGGAATTATATTCATGGATAGCATTTAATATAACTTTTTTAAGTTTAGGCATTTCACAAATATCTTCTAAACTTGTATATCCTGAGAGAGAGAAGGAGATTTTCACTTCTTCTAAATCAGGCACTATAAGTGCTGATATATGTTTTTGATCGTTGCCAACTACCATTATTTGTTTAATGTAATCAGATTTCAAGAAAAAACTTTCGACGTAGCTGGGTTCTATATTTTCGCCATTTCGGAGTACTATTGTTTCTTTTGCACGACCCTCTATTTTTATTTCGCCTGTTTTTGCTATTACAACGAGATCTCCCGTGTTAAGCCACCCATCAGCATTTAGTACTTCTTTAGTGCTTATAGGGTTTTTGTAGTACCCTTTCATTATTTGAGGGCTACGGACGTGAAGTATTCCTTTTTCTCCGTATGAAAGCGGTTGTCCCTGTTTATCTAACACTTTATATTCTACACCCCTAAGGATTTTTCCAATACTATTTGCTTCTGGACGTTTTTGATTTCGTACAGAAAGTATAGGAGCAGCCTCTGTTAGACCATACCCTTCAATGACAGTAATGTTTGCAGCCTGAAAAAACCAGTCTACATGAGATGGAAGTGCTCCTCCTCCAGACACACCTGCTAAGAATTTCTCTCCTAATAGAGCACGTATTTTTTTGAATACAAGTATGTCAAGTATAAATCGTAATGGCATGAGAAATAGATAAGGAATAAGACCTTGCAAGAAGACTAGAGACTTCCTTTTTTGTTTTTTACTTGCAGGACTATAGTCGGTTAACGTTCCTTTAACCATATGAGTTGCAATGGCATGGCGTTTTCCTATTTTGTGAGCAAAAGTAAATATTGTTCTTTTCACAACAGAAGATTGCTTTATTTTCCTATGGATTGCACTGTATACCCCTTCCCAAATTCTAGGTACAGAAGTCATCCATTGGGCATTAGTTGAGGCAAGGTCTGCAAGTAGTGTTTTTCCTATCGGTTTAGAATAGGCTATGCATCCTCCTGTTCCCATAACAATATATTGTATTTCACGTTCATAAGCATGCCATACTGGAAGTACACTTAAAAGCGTGTGTTCTGCTGTAAGACCAAATGTATCGGGAACAATGGCATCTATTTGAAATAGAAATCCTCTATGAGATAAACAAGCTCCTTTAGGGATCTCTGTTGTACCTGAGGTGTAAATAATAGTTGCGGTATCATCTCCTTTTCCTAAAGATATTTCTTTTAGTATAGATTCTTTGTGGCTATCGTTAAAAGAATAACTGTGTGTATCTTGATAAAAACATAGGAAAATATTTTTCTTTTTTAGAATATCTTTGTATTTTTGAAGTATTGCAATATCCTTTTCTGAGTTGTTTATAAAGAAAATAAAAGAAAGTTTTTCTATACATTTCTTGTTGTTTTCCCATATTTTTTCAAACATATATGCATGTTCAAATATTGCTCCATTACAATCTGAATGTTCCATAATATAAATTACTTCATTGGGCATTGTGTCTGATCCTCTCGGAACGTCTATTGCTCCCAGACTAAGTAAGGCTAAATCCAAAACAATCCATTTTTCATTGTTGTCGCTTATAAGAGTTATTTTATGACCTTGTTTAATAGAACATTGCTTTTTTAGAAAAAAAGCAACTCTTAACATTTCATCTTGGAGCTCTTTATATGTTCGAGGGTGAAACATCCCATCTGCACCTTTGATAAGTTGGGCATTGTTAGTTGGATATTTTTCTGTTACGGCTAAAAATCTTTGAGGAATTGTCTTAGCATTGTATATTTTTTCAAATTGAGCGCTTTTCATATTAATATTAATCATTTTTTATTGCTTCCCCAACAAGGCACATCCATTTTGCTTGTGCACAGAGAACCTTGTCTCCTTTATATGCTTTTCCAGATTGTTTTATCATTCGTTCCGAAATTTTCTCGTTTATTATTTCAAATTGGACAACATCATTATTATATACGGGCTTTCTTAGTTTTACGGCATCAATGGTTGCTAAAAAGAATAAGTGATCATCAGGTATTTTCCCTAATTCCCGTATACCTGCCCTCCACATTGTGCCATTGCTTCAACTAAAATAACTCCAGGAACAATGGGGTATTCTGGAAAATGACCCCTAAAGAAAGTATCTTTTTCTAGCGAAAAATGACGAGTTCCAATAATGTGATCTTCACTTGCATGTATTATTTCGTCTACAAACAAGAAGGGATCTCTATGTGGAATTAATGATTTGATTTTACTCATATTAATATTATAGCATAGGTTGAAGCCATGGACAGCAATGTTGCTAACTTTAGATGCATTAAATTATAGTACAAATTGTGCCGTATATAGTTTTCTTTCAAGAAGATACTGCCAGTGATGTAAAAGATGGTAAAGGGTCTGTTTAATATATATATAGTTGAAAGTGGAGAGTGCTTGTATAATTTCTGAGAATGTTTGGTTATTTGATGCTTGTAATAATAAAAGAATATGAGAAGGAATACCATGATTTGCATTTTGTGCAATAGAAAACATTCCCGATTCACTATGTAATTTCCATGAATTATCGCTTTGTAAGTTTTTTTCTAAGACAATAGCAGGGCACCATCCATTTGCATCAAGACTTCTCCACAAAAACACGCATAATGCAGATTTTGAGACTGTTTCCATTGTAACATTATTTTCGTGAAGAGACAGAGAGTGCTTTGAGAGGTATAATAGTGCATCTATTGTAATTTTAAATTGAAAGCGATGGTGTATCCCTTGTAGAAATTTCACAATTTCTGCGCATACGCACGCTGCATAATAAAACGAAAGGTTTTGGGATAGCGAATAGCAATTATCATACACATATACGTCTGATATTTTATAAAAATTCTTTTTATTTTTTTCAAGCATGAATTGCCCCATTACAAAGAGGGATGTAAGGTTTTTTAATTTACTTTTTTGACTTTTTTGCCCATATGCCATTGCGTATACAAGACCATCTCTTGTATAGATGCCAACACGTGTGTGAATTTCGGAAAATGGCGCTGTATATACTATTACGCCTCTTTTTTTTTCATGAATGCTCATTTTTTATAAGTGTTAAAAATATAATTATAACTATAACATCAATGATAATAGAATATTATAAATAATATTCTATTTTGTTTTTATTTATTGAAGATTAGAGATTATATATATTATTTTAGTAGTGGTATTAGCTAAAGACACATTTGTATAATTGTTTTATAATTATTATATGGTGCAACCCCTTACAAGAGCCTATATATATTCAAACGAAGAGGATATAGCTTCGTTTCTAGAAGTAATACTTGGAAAAGAAGGAGTGGGATTTTATTCTTGTAATTCTCTTGAAAAGTTACAAGAGCTGTGTAAAGTAGCCATCCCTCATATCTTTATACTAGATGATAAAAAAATTCCGAAAAAAAAAGTATTTACTATCCTAGATTATTATTATAAGTATTCTGTAAATAATATGACAACAGTGGTATTGCTTT
>CBDCGX010000032.1:0-85000 GCA_965216965.1 Spirochaetia bacterium
AGTATAGGGAGTATTAATTTGACCATTATATGGTTCAATGAGTACTCTTGGAAAAAATGTATTTCCTTTAAAGGATAAGCTAATATTATCATTAGTATTGATATATGGAATCCTGTATAGGACATCTTTATTGTTTGGGTCAATAAAACGATAGTTTCCAGGAGAAATATAGACATCGTCATTTGAGGGGGATACTCTGGGCAGGGTTTTTGTGATATCTCTTTTTGTTGCATCAAAAACAGAATATCTTTTACACATTTGTGGTCTGTTATCAATGATCTTTGATGAAATAAATTGTACTTTAGGAGTAGTATAAGTTTCCATGTTATTAGTAGTAGTAATATAACAAACTTCATTGTCATACTTTTCACAATTTTCCCATAAGAGAAATTGTGTATCACTATTTTTTGGTATAGCAGTTAGTGGAATGAGCTTTCCTACAGGAAGGGTAATATATTTATGTTTAGGTTTATAGTAGGTGGATTCAGATCTTATTGCACCATTGCCTGTATACACAATGCCATCGCCAACTATTTCTATAGGAAAGTATTGTCTGGGTGGAGTAGTAAATTCAATCGTCCTAACAGCTATTGGGTATATAATAGTATCGGGTTGATTGGGTTTGTTAACGTTAACTATGAAATTTAGATAATATGTTTTCTTTTTTAGATTAGTAGGTATTTTAATATTTCTTATCATTGTGTTATATCTACTTTTTCTTTTTGATAATTCTTGGATACAGATGTCTGTTTCTTTTTTAAGAGGGAGAGTGATTCTTTTTTCATCAAGACTGGGACAAAGGCCGAGCTTTTTTTTCTTTTTCATATTTTCTATAGTTGATATGTCATTGTTTTCTGATAGATATGGATCCGTAAAGAAATGTAAATATCGATTATTTACTATTGGATATATTCCTATATCCAATAGTAATGTATATGTGTCATTAGTAGTCTCATATCGGAGATCTGAGTTGCTACTTACTACGTAAATAAGGGGGATGTCGTTTCCATTTTTTATAGTAATACGTGTATTTTTTTTATCCTTTAAACGAATAAGCTGATTACTTTTAGTTGTTTGAGAAGAGTTTCCTGTTTCTGTCTGAGAAGAGTAGATATTAGAAATATACTTTATTTCACAGCTTTCTAATATTAGTGTTATAATTACAAGATATGTCAGTTTAAATAAAATATCATATTTACTAGTTTGTGTTTTATTTGTAGTTTTAAAGTCATGATTATGTTTGCAAAATGATCCCATGACAACTATTATAGTGTATATGGCACTAAATATGCATCTTATTTTACAATAAATGAATTAAAATTGAAGGGTGTTGGAATGTTAAGAATAAATATAATCATATTTTCAATGGGGTGGTTTTTATATATTTTGAGTCAACGATAAGTTAAGTAGGAGTTATATTTTCTGGTGTAATTTATAATCTTATTATAGCTACCTTTATATTTGTAAGAAAGTGTTCATAGCTTTGATTTGTTACGAAATACCATCTGATTATTTTACAAAATGCTATTTTGAAATAAAATAATAGTTTTGTAAGGGAATATTAAGTGTTTTTTCTGTGGAATTAATACTATTAATTATAGGTTCCTTATTATGTTGATGTGATATACTTATGAATAATGAAAACACATAAGATAGCATTTTTTTTTCCGGGTCAAGGTGCTCAATATGCTGGAATGGCAAAAGATTTTTATGATGCTCATACATCTGTAAGAGAATTATTTGCAGAGGTTTCAGAAATAGTCAAGAAAGACCTTGTGTACTTACTCTTTAAAGCAGATGAAAAAGAACTTATCAAAACTGAGAATACTCAAATTGCAGTAACTCTTACAAACCTTTCGGCATTGTATGCACTTAAAGAGAAAGAAATACATCCGAGTCTTGTTGCAGGGTTTAGCTTAGGAGAATATACTGCACTTGTTGCTGCAGGGGTTATAGCTATTGGTGATGTTTTTCAGCTTGTAATGCTTAGAGGAAAAATAATGGATGATATTACTGTAAAGCTCAATACGCAGTTGAAGTCCGAAGGAGAAGTAGGAATGACAGCTGTTATAGGGCTGCCTCCTACAACGGTAGAAAAAATACTACAAGAAATTCAGGTTCCCAATGTATATATTGCAATGTATAATAGTCCAATACAGGCTGTTATAGCTGGCACAAAAAGAAAACGTGAGCATGTGGCTAGGATTTTACAAAAGGAGGGGGCAAAGCGGTGTATTCCTCTCAAGGTGTCGGGACCGTTTCATACGCCGTTTATGAAAGAGGCGAAAGAACAATTTGATAGTGCAATTAAACATATTGCTTTTTCTGATCCTATTATACAATTCTTTTGTAATGTAAATGGTACTATGCTTAATACTGGAGAAGAAATACGAACAATGTGTTTAGAGCAAATTATAACTCCAGTACGATGGATAACTGAAGAAACTATGGTGTTGGCACAAAACCCTTCTTGTATATTAGAGGTGGGACCTGGAAATGTATTGTGTGGTTTATGGAGAGCTTTCTTAAGACTTAATGGAATTAAGACCCCCCAATGTATATCTGCTGGTACAGTAGAACAAATAAGTGTTCTACATGAGTCTTATTTTGTGTTATAATTTAAAATATGTCTAGAATAAAGTTATTAGAGAATAAAACTGCATTTGTTACTGGCGGTTCAAAAGGGATTGGTTTTCACATTGTGAAAGGATTTCTGGAGCAAGGAGTAAAATATCTTTTATATTTTTCTCGTTCAGAAAGTAAAGATCATTCTATTCTTAAAGAAATCTCTGATGAAAATGGAGCGATACTCAGATATGTACAGGGCGATGTAAGTGATAAGGGATGTATAATAGAAACTATTTCATCGATGGTAAAAGAAGCAGGCAGCCTTGATATTGTAGTTAATAATGCTGGAATAACAAAGGATAAACTTATAATTGGAATGAAAGATGAGGATTGGAATGATGTTATAAATATTAATCTTACAGGGACATTTAATATAAACAAAACTGCTACTATGCATATGATTAAGCAACGATCGGGAAGTATTATCAATATATCATCGATTGTTGGTGTTACAGGCAATGCAGGGCAGACAAATTATAGTGCATCTAAAGCGGGAGTTATTGGGTTTAGTAAAAGTCTTGCAAGAGAAATTGCAAGACGAGGAGTTAGGGTAAATGTTGTTGCACCTGGATTTATAAAAACAGACATGACAGATTCAATTAGAACAGAATATAAAGAAAAACTACTTGATCAAATTCCAATGGGCCGTGTGGGGAAAGCAAAAGAGATTGCAGATGCGTGTATATTTTTATCTTCGCATATGGCTAGTTATATTACTGGACAAGTGCTATTTGTAACAGGAGGAATGTAAATGCAAAAAAGAATTGTTATTACTGGATTTGGAGCTATTACCCCATTAGGAAATACTGCTGATGCTTTTTGGAATAATATTAGAGATGGGAAAAGTGCTGTCAGACCTATAACGCTTGTTGATACGAGCGATATCCCTACAAAATATGCAGCCGAAGTCAAGGATTTTGATCCCTTATTGTATCTTGAAAAAAGAGAGATGCGGAAAATGGATAGGTTTTCTCATTTTGCTGTTGCTGCTACCCGACAGGCATTGGCTCATTCTCAACTTAACCTTAAAAACATAGACCCTTATCGTATTATATCTGTTCATGGCGTAGGTATAGGTGGAATGGATAGCTATGAAAGCTCATTGTATAGATTTGTGGAGAGGGGCTACAAGGGTATTCCTGTTATGACAATACCAAAAATTATAGCAAATGGTGCCCCTGCTAATGCCGCTCTTATAGAAGGAAATCTTTGTGGATTAAACTATGCCATAACAACGGCATGTTCTTCTGGTACCGATGCAATTGGAGCTGCAGTAAGACATCTTTTACTGAATGAAGCCGATGTTGTTATTGCTGGTGGTTCTGAAAGTACTATTACTCGATATGGGATAGGAAGTTTTAATGTGCTTCATGCACTTAGTACAAAGTGGGTAGACACTCCTGAGAAGGCATCAAGGCCTTTTGATAAGGATCGAGACGGCTTTGTTATGGGAGAAGGATCAGCCGTATTTATACTTGAAACTCTTGAGCATGCAAAGAATCGAGGTGCAAAAATATATGCAGAATTTTCCGGATATGGAGGTACATGTGATGCATATCATTATACTGCCCCTCATCCTAATGGGGATGGAGCTATAAAAGCAATGCAAAATGCACTTGCAAATGCTAATATTCCTCCCGATAGTATAGATTATATAAATGCACATGGCACGGCTACTCCTACGAATGATCCCATAGAAACGCATGCAATAAAAATGGTTTTTGGAGATAAAGCAATAGAAGAATTGCCCTTTGTTTCTTCAACAAAATCTATGACAGGGCATTGTATAGGTGCAGCGGGTGCAATAGAAGCTTTAGCATGTATTTATGCGCTTATGTATGATGAAATCCCTCCCACTATCAACCTTGATTCTGTAGATGAAGATTGTAAATTAAATCATGTTATTAACAAATCAATAAAAACACCAATACATTACACAATGTCTAATACTTTTGGGTTTGGCGGACATAATGGAGTAGTCATACTCAAAAAATATAAAAACGAATAATGTTTTCTGCTATTGTCCTGTAGGAATAGTAAGTATTGGATAAAGAGTAAAAGAATGCTGTATAGAAGATATGCGTGATATCTTGTTACACGCTTCTGTAATTATTTTCCATTTATGAGTATGAGTTATGATAATAAGTTCTACATTTCCTGATGTTTGTAGCGATGATTCTTTTGTTGAAAGGGGAGTGTGAGGATAGTCTTCTTGGAGAATACGTGCAATACTAATTGAATAAAATGCAAATATGTGTGTTATTTTAGCAAGAATGCCAGGTTTGTCTTGTACAGTAAATCGTATGTAGGCAGGAGTAATAAACCCTCCCATGTTTTGTTGAAGAAGGTGATTGTTTTTATCGGTGCGCATTTTGATAGTATTGTAAATTGCAGCATTGCTTCCATTACTAATAGAAACGATGTCTGCAATAATTGCACTAGAAGTAGCGTCTCCGCCAGCTCCACGTCCATAATACATAGTAGGACCAATTTCATTTCCAACTATGCTAATAGCGTTAAAGGGACCTTCAATTTTTGCAATTGGATTGTGTTTGTCAATAAATACAGGATGCACCCATATGGATATTGATGTTTTGTTTAATTGTATTGCGGCTGCAATAAGCTTGATTGTATAGCCAAGCATTTTTCCATATAAGATATCTATATTTTTAATATCTGAGATGCCTCTAATTGGAATAGTATTCATTGAGATTTTTGTATTAAATGAAAAGGTAGACATTATTGCTATTTTATGTCCTGTGTCAAACCCATCTATGTCAAGAGAGGGGTTTGATTCTGCAAGTCCAATTTTTTGTGCATTTCTCAATGCATCTTTAAAAGATATCTGTTTTTTTTCCATTTCTGTAAGTATGAAATTGCATGTTCCATTAAGTACCCCATAAATTGCCGAAATAGTATTTGCAATAAGTCCGTCCGTAATGGCTCTTATAACTGGAATGCCAGCCCCACAACTTGCCTCTACAGCAAGAGATACACCATGTTTCTGAGCAAGATCCCATAATTGACTGCCACGACGTGCAAGAAGAGCTTTGTTTGCTGTTACTACATGTTTTTTATTTTTTAAAGCATTTGATATTATTTTGTATGAGAATTGATCATCTCCCATAAGTTCAATTATGCAATCTATGTTTTTATTATTTATAATTTCTTCCCAATCATTACATATTACTTTTTTAGGCAATCCTGCCTTGAGTATTTTTTGAGGGGTGCGGGTATATATGTGAGTTAAAACAATATCGCAAGAAGTACGGCTTTTAAGAATATTCTTTTTTTTATATAGATAGTATGCTGTTGAGCATCCTACGGTTCCAAATCCAAATAATGCTACATTCATAATTATATACAGTATACTTTAAAAAGGAATATTGGGTAAACAACACGTAATCATACTTATTTTCTTAGGAACGCAAGATGGGGATATGTAGTCGTATGTATGTATATTTCATTATATTCATAAAGTGCTGCTAATGAACATATGCTATCACATTGCGATGGCGAATATTCTAAAAATACATAATGAGAGTGATTATAATGAGAGAGTTGCTGTAAAAGCTCTTTGATGTAAGTAAGCCCTTGTAAGTTTAAATACCCGCCAGTCTTGTCTGTTGATCCTATCAGGGCAATAGAGGGTTCATGTTTGAGTGAATGCTGCATTATCGTATAGTCGTGCAGTGTTACATATGGAAGATTGGCAATAATAATATTGAAAAAATGATCATATAATTTTTTATTTGTAAGAAGATAAGAATGATAAAGGGAAAGAGGTTTATCTAGAAGATGAGATATGTTTTTTTTTGCAATAGAGAGGGCAGACTTACTCACATCACTCAGTATTACATTATGTGGCATGACATTTTTCATGCATTCTGCAGCAATGGTTATTCCTATACACCCGCTCCCCGTTCCGCAGTCAAGAATAATGGGTGTTTCTTTTTTTGCAAAGGAGCTTTGTAATACGTTCAAAACCATATCTATAATAGACTCTGTTTCTGGACGAGGAATAAGAACCTCTTTCCCTACAAGAAAATTTCTTCCATAAAATTCCTTTATCCCTTTTATGTATGCAAAAGGCTCGCCCTGTATTCTACGGAAGAGTAGTTTATTTATTGCTTGTATGTGATTTTGAGAAAGAATTGTTTCGGGGTACGCGATTATTTTTTGTGTTTTTAATCCTGTTACATGTTCAATAATAAGAGAAGCATCACGTGTAGCAATATTATATTGAGTTAGTTCAGAACAGAGTCTTTTATGTATAGCTCCTAATGTACATTGTGAGATGTTTTTTTGGGGGGAGTGAAAGTCGCATTCTAAAGAGTTATTCATTTTCACTTAACCCAATGCGAACAGAGCTTATAAGTTCATCAAGTGCACCTTCCATAATTTTGTCTAGTTGGTATAAAGTAATATTTGCTCTATGGTCAGTTATCCTGTTTTGAGGAAAGTTATATGTCCTAATCCGTTCACTTCTATCTCCTGTGCCCACTTGTGTTTTTCGTACTTTTGCTCGTTCGGCATTTTTCCGTGTTTCTTCGGCAGCAATGAGACGTGCTCGCAATACTCTAAGTGCTTTTGCTTTATTCTTGTGCTGGCTTTTTTCATCTTGACAGGACACGATGAGTCCTGTTGGCACGTGAGTAACTCGCACTGCAGAGTCCGTTGTGTTTACACTTTGCCCGCCTGGTCCAGACGAACGAAATACATCTATGCGGATATCTTCGTTGGTAATTTCTATATCGGCTTCTTCTGCTTCGGGAAACACGGCAACAGTTACTGCAGAAGTATGGATTCGCCCACTACTTTCAGTAGTGGGGATGCGTTGTACACGATGTACGCCACTTTCGTATTTTAATATTCTATATGATGGTCCACTTACGGCAAATATAATTTCCTTATAGCCGCCTATACCGGTTTCACTGCTATGTATAATTTCAATGTTCCAGTGTTGATTTTCGGAAAAAACGAGTATACATTCTAAAAAGATCAGAAACAAATAAACTTGCTTCTTCTCCGCCTGTGCCTGCACGAATCTCCATGATTATATTCTTTTCATCTAGAGGGTCAGTAGGAATAACGAGTTCTTTGAGTTTTTTTAGAAAGCATTCTTGTTGGGGTATAAGCTGTGTTATTTCATCTTCTGCAAGTGTAGTTATTTCTTCATCCCCTGATTCTTTTAGTTCTTCTGCTTGTTTTAACGCACTACAAATTTTCTCGTAAGCATTCATTTGTTCTTTAAGATGTGTGAGTTTGCTATGTTCTTGCATAACATGTTTGTATTTTGTAGCTTCTTTGGGGAGTTGAGGATCTGCTATTTGTTTTTCAAGTTCAGGAATCTTTTCTAAAGCTTTTATGATTTTTTCTTTAAGGGTTTCATGTGTCATTATAAAAACATTATACTCAATAGGATATAAAAACATAATGTATTACATATGCTTTTGTGTGTAATATTCACTAAACTATGTCATTTAAATTGAGTGCAAGACTTTAAATTTTATTTTCTCTTACAAAGAGTGAAATTGTAATATACTAAAACAGTGAAGATATGAACACCAATGAAATATGTGAAATGTTACAATGTTACAATGTGGCAATTATTTATAAAAAATCATGACTAATTTAGTTAATGTTATTCCAATTCCTCGATTACTATTTGCCCTTATTCCTGTTATTTTAACGGGAGTTATATTTGTAAAGTGGTCTATCCCCATAACAAGAATTACACATGCTGTTTTACGAATGATAATTCAGCTTCTTATGGTGGGGTATTTTTTAGCTTATATTTTTGAATTGAATAATGCATGGGTTATATTGTTAATTCTTATAACAATGACTTGTGTGTCCTGTTGGATTGCTTTGGATGTTATCCCATCAAGACGATTTGTTTTGTATAAATATGCAATAGTATCTATTACGTTAGGGGGAGGAGCAGTATTATTTTTAGTGACGCAAGGTGTTTTGGAAGTTAGCCCGTGGTATAAGCCTCAATTTATAATTCCTCTTAGTGGGATTATCCTTGCAAACTCAATGAATAGTATAAGTTTAGCTACCGAGAGACTTCATGCGGAAATAGAGAAAAACACGCCATATCAAAAAGCTCGCAATATTGCGTTTCAAACATCGCTTATCCCTCTTGTAAATTATTTGCTTTCGGTAGGTATAGTTTCTTTTCCCGGAATGATGACAGGGCAGATTTTATCTGGCATCTCTTCGCTTATAGCTGTAAGGTATCAGATTATGGTTATGTCTATGGCATTTGGATCGGCAGGGATTGTTACAGGGTGCTATCTAATTTTAAGTAGACGTTTTTTTGAAAGAGAGATTTCTTTTCTTATAAAAGAAAAAGAAGATTTTTTATAATAATCTATCAAATAATAAAAGATCCTTTTATGTTTGCATATTTATGAAGAAATCGCCAATGAAATAAAAGCCAATTTATAGTTAAAATGACATTTTTATGTATATATTTCATTGAAATATTGAAAATCAAATCATATTAATGGGAATTTATGGTAAAGAATACTTGACATGCTTCTATTTTTCTGCGATAATGCTAGATATGCGTAAAAGTGTTATAGTTGTACTATAACATGGCGTGTAAGTTTAAATCTTAAGAAAAATTAGGAGGAAAATAGATGATTAAACAATTTATAAAAATAACATTTAATTCTGTTGTTTTGTTATTTCTGGCAACTACAATATTATTTGCAGCTCCATACCCATCAAAAGTTATAAGTGTGGTCGTGCCTTCAAAAGCTGGAGGTTCAACTGATACAACTGCAAGGCTGTTTATGGAAACTGCTAAAAAATATCTTAAAGGCTCAAAATTCAAGATAGTTAATAAACCGGGCTCTGGTGGACTCATTGGTTTTGAATATATATATCGTTCTAAATCTAACGGGTATACTTTAGGCATGATATTTACCCCACAATTTGTTGCACATATAGTATCAAAAAAGGCAAAATATAAATTATCCGATTTTACGATACTTGGTAATGCGGCTTTTGATCCTGGTATTATAGTGGTAAATTCTCAAAGTTCAATTAAATCTCTTGATGATTTAGTTGCTCTTGCAAAATCTAAAAAGCTAACAGGATCTGTCAATGGTATAGGAAGTGATGACTTTTTGGCTGCTAAAAATTTTGAAGAAGCAAATAATATTTTGTTTAATATAGTTCCTACAAAAGGTTCAACTGAACAAAAGACTGCTATTTTAGGTAATCATGTTGATGTGGCATTTATGAATCTTTCACAAATGCTTTCCAATCATAAGGCAGGTAAAGCTCGAATATTAGCTCTTCTTGATACAAAAAGAGCAACTGTAGCACCTGATATACCTACTGCAAAAGAGCTTGGATATAATACTTTAATGACTGCAACTCGTGGTTTTGTAGTTAGAAAAAATGTTCCTGCTAATATTAAAACCATATTGCAGAAACTTGTAGCAAATGTGTTGGCAGATAAAAATTTTAAAGCAAGGGCAGAAAAAAGCTTTATTTTTCTTAATCCGCTTAGTGGAAAAGAATACACAGACTATTTAAAACAACTTCAAGTTGACGTTCAAAAGGTTTATGATAAAAGTCCTTGGTAATAATTAGGACCCCCCCCTAGCTTAAGATTTGTAGTCTAGTTAGGGAGTGTACATTTACATAATTGTGGTAAAAAACATGAGCACAAAATTCTTTAATATATTAATATCTGTGTTGTTTTTTAGTTTATCGATATTTTTAATAAAAAGTACTAGTCTAGATTATATTGTTGACGGTAGACCATTGTTTTCTGAATTTACTCAAGATAAGACCGCAAATTATGTTAGAGTTATTGCTTATTTTATGGCTTTCTTGAGTGTTTTGTTGTTAATAAAGTCACTTATGAGTACCGATGTAAAAAAAATAATTCTAACTAAAAACCCCAAACATTTTTACACACTTATTATTGCAATTACTTTATATATAATTCTTTTACCATTGATAGGTTTTTTTATTTCTACAGCATTATTCTTACCCATAACAATGATTGCACTTGGGTATCGTAATAAAAAACTTATTTTACTGAGCACGGTTTTTGTGTTGATATTTATTTATATATTATTTGTAAGCATATTTGAAGTTCCGTTACCAGAGTTGACTATATTTCAGGAGCAATAAGCAATGGAAATACTTAATTATTTAGAAATAATTTTTTCAATACCAGTTTTAACAGCAATAGTTTTAGGTTCAATATCTGGTGTTATTATAGGCGGAATGCCTGGACTAACAGCGACCATGGCAGTTGCTTTGTTAATACCTATTACATTTAATTTTGAACCAATAATAGGGCTTGCTCTGATGGGTGGAGTATATTGTGGTGCGATGTATGGTGGTTCCATACCTGCAATTTTACTTGCAACACCTGGAACTCCCGCTGCTGCTGCAACTGTTATAGAAGGTTATCCTCTAACCAGACAAGGTAAGGGAGGACTTGCCTTAAAGGTATCTGTGGTTTCTAGTTTTATAGGTGGAACATTTTCCATATTTATCTTGCTTCTAGTTTCTCCTTTACTTGCAAGGGTGGCTTTGAAATTTGGTCCTGCAGAGCAATTTCTTCTAGCAATTATGGGGCTTATGGGTATTGTTTCATTAACTTCAGGTAATTTAATTAAAGGGTTAATGTCTGGGCTTTTAGGGCTTGTTATTGCTTTGATAGGCGAAGATCCTATGACAGGCATGGCAAGATATACAGGTGGTTTTCTTGAGTTTAATGAGGGTATATCATTTATGCCTGCGTTAATAGGTATGTTTTCAATTACCTCTATGCTTGAGCTTACAGGACAACATAGAATTGCAAATAAAGAAGTAGATTTATCCACAATAAAGCGAGAACCTATGCCCAAGGGGCTAAAACCATTTATATTTATTGGTTCCATTGTGGGAACGGCAGTTGGCATATTGCCGGGTGAAGGTGCTACTGTTGCAGCTTTTCTTTCTTATAATTTTGCTAAGCAAAAATCTAAATTTAAAAAATTATTTGGCAAGGGAAACGTGGAAGGTATAGCGGCTGCAGAATCGGGCAATAATGCTTGTGTTGGTGGTTCGTTAGTTCCTCTTTTAACTCTTGGTATACCAGGTAATACAGTATCAGCGGCCCTCATGGGAGGATTACTTATTCATGGCTTAATACCTGGTCCCGAATTGTTTACCACACATGCAGAAATTACTTATTCATTTATATTATCTTTATTCGTAGCAAATGTGGTGTTTCTTATTATTGGAATTTTATTTGCACCTTATTTTGCAAAAGTATCTTTAATACCTTCAGCAATACTTATACCTACTATTTCTATGTTTTCTATTATAGGATCGTATTCTATGAATAATAGTATACTTGATGTTTGGCTTATGCTTATATTTGCTCTTGTTGGATTTATTTTAAGTAAAGCTAAGTTTTCTCTTTCTGCTATTATTCTTGGTATGATACTTGGAAATATTGCCGAGAATGGGTTTTCTCAGGCCATGGCAATATCTGCAGGGAAATTTACTATCTTTTTTGCAAGCCCAATTTCCTGGGTGCTTTGGATAATTATTTTTGCTTTACTTACACCTGCTATTATCAGAAAAAAAGGAAAAGAAAACATTGAAGATGTTGCTTCTTAGATTTTATATTACTTGATTGTTTATAACATGCCATCACTTACTAACATAAAGACACAGGAAATGATCTTGCTATCATAAGAGCAAAATACTATGTTATTATTTATTTTAATGACTATAAAAAAGTTTGAGTTTTTGAATCTCTATTTGTCTTTATGGTAACAACTACTAAATGGCTACTACGTAATATAAATACACACCTAAATTAACTGGTACGGTAATTTATGGTGATTGTATAATTCTTTTATTAAAATGTTAGCTGTTGTATCTCAAACAACATTTTTATCAGGTTCCCATGATTTTTTATTAATCTAATTAAGTTAGGCGTTTGATTTTATACTGTTATAAAAAGCGAATTATAATATATTAAAACGAGAAAAAGTATTAATAATAAGTGAAATATTTACATTAATTAGACTATTGTAGTTATAGTAGAAAATTATGACTAGTTTAGTTCATGTTATTCCAATTCCACGTTTGTTGTTTTCTCTTATTCCCGTTATTGTGACAGGAGTTATATTTTCATGGTGGAGCATTTCTATAACTAGAATTTCACATGCAGTTTTACGAATGATAATCCAACTTCTTATGGTGGGATATTTTCTAGCATATATTTTCGAATTGGATAAAGCATGGATTATACTGATAATTCTTGTAATAATGGTGTGTATTTCATGTTGGATAGCACTAGATGTTATTCCATCAAGGCGACTTGTTTTATATAAACATGCAATAGTATCTATTACACTAGGAGGGGGAACGGTGCTATTGTTAATTACGCAAGGTGTTTTGCAGGTTAGCCCGTGGTATAAGCCGGAGTTTATTATTCCTCTAAGTGGAATAATTCTTGCAAATTCAATGAACAGTATAAGTTTAGCTACTGAAAGACTTTATGCAGAAATTAAAGGGAATACACCCTATCAGAAAGCTCGTAATATTGCTTTTCAAACTGCACTTATCCCTCTTGTAAATTATTTGCTGTCGGTAGGCATAGTTTCTTTCCCTGGAATGATGACAGGGCAGATTTTATCAGGCATATCTTCGCTCATAGCTGTAAGATATCAGATTATGGTTATGTCTATGACATTTGGATCAGCGGGGATTACTACAGCATCCTATCTTATTTTGAGCAGGCGTTTATTTGAAAGAGAGATTTCTTCCTCCACAAAAAAAATATAGACTGATACTTATTGAGTAATACAATTGAATTTAATATAAAATATATATAATAAAATATGCTATATATTTTGAAAAACACTTGACATGTTTTTGTTTTTTTGTAACAATGGTCTTACCCATAGAATGATAAACAATATCTGATGTATTATCTCACGAATAATGATGTGATATGTAAGGAGTGTTAATTTTAGGGGGTGTGTTGTTTTTTATTTTAGCGAAGGATAAATGCTGGCAATTAAATATTAAAAGATTTAATTATTAAAAAAAAATTAACATAAGCAAATTAGTAATACTTTTTAATTGCTGTGTTGGCAAAACAATATGGTCAAGTGAATAAGAGTTTATGATGGATGCCTTGGGGCTATATGGCGATGAAGGTCGTGGTAAGCTGCGAAAATCTTCGGGGAGGAGCAAACATCCTTTGATCCGGAGGTTACCAAATGGGATAACCCGATGGACTAATATCCATCATTATGCATTGAATAAAATAGATGTATAAAGCGAAACCTAGGGAACTGAACCATCTAAGTACCTAGAGGAAAAGAAATCAACCGAGATTCCCTTAGTAGCGGCGAGCGAAAGGGGAAGAGCCTAAACCATAGGAGTGCAAGCTGTGTGGCGTTGCTTCTATGGTGTTGTAGGGCTACTTGGGTGTTACACACATGACACCGCAGAGTTACAAAAAATCGTTATAGCAGAAAATTTCTGGAAAGGATTACCAAAGAAGGTGATAGTCC
Source organism: Spirochaetia bacterium (assembly GCA_965216965.1). Taxonomy (GTDB): domain Bacteria; phylum Spirochaetota; class Spirochaetia; order WTKD01; genus CBDAKK01. The sequence continues at coordinate 14,190 of CBDCGX010000032.1, forward strand.
TGTAAGCAAAATAACTGATTTCTCTGAAGTAGTACCTGAGTAGGGCGGGACACGTGGAATCCTGTCTGAATCTGGGAGGACCACCTTCCAAGGCTAAATACAAGATAGCCACCGATAGTGAAACAGTACCGTGAGGGAAAGGTGAAAAGAACCCCGGAAGGGGAGTGAAATAGAACCTGAAATCATAAACTTACAAGTAGTCAAAGCCCCTTTTGGGGTGATGGCGTGCCTTTTGTAGAATGAGCCTGCGAGTTATCGTATGATGCAAGGTTAAGAAACTGAAGTTTCGGAGCCGTAGGGAAACCGAGTCTGAATAGGGCGCTTTAGTATCGTGCGGTAGACCCGAAGCCGAGTGATCTATTTATGGTCAGGTTGAAGCTTGGGTAATACCAAGTGGAGGACCGAACTCTAGTCCATTTAAACGGGCAGAGATGAACTGTGAATAGGGGTGAAAGGCCAATCAAACTCGGAAATAGCTGGTTCTCACCGAAATAGCTTTAGGGCTAGCCTTGTGTAATAGTTTTGTGGAGGTAGAGCACTGATTGAGCTAGGGCCCTTCGCGGGGTACCAAACTCAGACAAACTCCGAATTCCATTAAATGTTTCACAGGAGTCAGTCTCCGGGGGATAAGCTCCGGGGACAAAAGGGAAACAGCCCAGACCGTCAGCTAAGGTCCCTAAATAACACTAAGTGGAGTAAGGTAGTTTAGTGGCATAGACAACCAGGAGGTTGGCTTAGAAGCAGCCATCCCTTAAAAGAGTGCGTAATAGCTCACTGGTCAAGTCACAATGCGCCGCGGATGTAACGGGTCTAAGTGTTATACCGAAGCTACGGAATATATATTTATATATATTGGTAGGTGAGCGTTCTGGATGACGTTGAAGGTTTACTGTGAGGTAGGCTGGAGTTAACAGAAGTGAGGATGCAGGCATGAGTAACGAAAAAAGGGGTGAGATTCCCCTTCACCGAAAACCTAAGGTTTCCTGGGTAAAGGTCGTCTTCCCAGGGTTAGTCGGCCCCTAAGGCGAGGCTGAAAAGCGTAGTCGATGGGAAACTGGTTCATATTCCAGTACCTCTTTGTAAACTGATTGGAGTGACGCATGAGGCAAAATCTAACCGAGCGATGGTTGTCTCGGTCTAAGCAATAAGCTGTTATGGGTGATAGGTAAATCCGTCATCATAGGTAAGTTGTGAATGCGAGTGGAGCTACGGCGAAACGAAGTAGATGTAGTCATGGTGACAAGAAATAACTTCTAAAGATATGTACAAAGAGACCGTACCGCAAACCGACACAGGTAGGAAGGAAGAGTATTCTAAGGTGCGCGAGATAACTCACGTTAAGGAACTCGGCAAACTTCGTACGTAACTTCGGGATAAGTACGGCCCTACTATGTAGGGTTGCAGTGAAAAGGTCCAGGCGACTGTTTACCAAAAACACAGGTCTCTGCTAAATCGCAAGATGATGTATAGGGACTGACACCTGCCCGGTGCCGGAAGGTTAAGAGGAGCGGTTAGCGAAAGCGAAGCTGTCAATTGAAGCCCCGGTAAACGGCGGCCGTAACTATAACGGTCCTATGGTAGCGAAATTCATTGTCGGGTAAGTTCCGACCTGCACGAATGGTGTAACGATCTGGACGCTGTCTCAACGTGAGACTCGGTGAAATTAAAGTACCGGTGAAGATGCCGGTTACCAGTGGTGGGACGAAAAGACCCCGTGAAGCTTTACTGCAGCTTAATATGGAAATTTGGATTGGTATGTGTAGGATAAGTGGGAGACTTTGAAGCATAATCGTTAGGTTATGTGGAGTCGTTGGTGAAATACCACTCTTATCAATTTAAGTTTCTCACATATGCCTTGAATCAGGTATATGGACAATGTTAGGTGGGCGGTTTGACTGGGGCGGTCACCTCCTAAATTGTAACGGAGGTGTGCGAAGGTTCTCTTACGGTGGATGGAAATCATCGTGTAAGTGCAAAGGCATAAGAGAGCTTGACTGCGAGACAGACAAGTCGAGCAGGTACGAAAGTAGGTCTTAGTGATCTGGCGGTGGCACGTGGAAGTGCCGTCACTTATCGGATAAAAGCTACTCCGGGGATAACAGGCTGGTCTCTCCCAAGAGTTCATATCGACGGGGAGGTTCGGCACCTCGATGTCGACTCATCTCATCCCGGGGCTGAAGCAGGTCCCAAGGGTTTGGCTGTTCGCCAATTAAAGAGGTACGCGAGTTGGGTTCAGAACGTCGCGAGACAGTTCGGTTTCTATCTACCACTGGCGCTGGATAATTGAGGAGATCTGCCCTTAGTACGAGAGGACCAGGGTGGACGAACCTCTAGTGTATCAGTTATCGTGCCAACGGTAAGTGCTGAGTAGCTACGTTCGGAAGGGATAACCGCTGAAAGCATCTAAGTGGGAAGCCCTCTTCAAGATTAATTATCCCAGACCTTTAAGGTCTCTAAAGGAGCCAAAAAGAACATTTGGTTGATAGGCTAGAAGTGTACGCATGGTAACATGTTTAGCTGACTAGTACTAATTCTCCGTGAGGCTTGATTATATTGTTTTACCAATGCAGCATAGTATTATAGCTTGCTTGTTATAACTTTTTTTACAGTATTTATTCTTCGGAAACACACATATTTTTTTTGAAAAAATTTGTCCGGTGATTTTAGCGAAGGTGTTCCACCCGTTCCCATTCCGAACACGGAAGTTAAGCCCTTTAGCTCCGATGGTACTGCCATTTCCATGGTGGGAGAGTAGGTCATTGCCGGACTTTTTTTATGCAATTGAGAATTAGTGAGCATCAATGACCAACTCTCCCACCATGGAAAATAAGGAGGGAGGCTTATTGAAAATAAGCAACTCCGAAGGAGAGTAGGTCATTGCCGGACTTTTTTTATGCAATTGAGAATTAGTGAGCATCAATGACCAACTCTTCCACCATGGAAAATAAGGAGGGAGGCTTATTGAAAATAAGCAACTCCGAAGGAGAGTAGGTCATTGCCGGACTTTTTTTATGCAATTGAGAATTAGTGAGCATCAATGACCAACTCTTCCACCATGGAAAATAAGGAGGGAGGCTTATTGAAAATAAGCAACTCCGAAGGAGAGTAGGTCATTGCCGGACTTTTTTTATGCAATTGAGAATTAGTGAGCATCAATGACCAACTCTTCCACCATGGAAAATAAGAACAGAGCAAATCAAAATTTCTGAAATACCACTTTAAAATTACGGTAAGAAAAGCGATTGATAGGATACTATTTTTTTATTTTCAAAATCTTAAAAAATATTCCCCTCATATTTCTTCTGTTAAAAAATTTATTACTGATGAGAAGTATTTGGGTAATATTACTTTAGAAATAAAGACTACAAAAGAAAAAGTTTAAGCTTCTGATATTTTTTCTAAATTAATATAGATTTTAGAAAATATTAAAAATACAATTAAAGCAAATTCTTCTGGATTTAGAGGCAGCTATGAATTTTATCCGGTAAAAATTCTGAAAAAGTTATTAAAAAAGAAATGTATATAGAAAAACCAGATGAGTTTTCAAATAGAGAATTTGGGCTTTCAATGAGTACAGAAAGTCGGGTTGCTCGTTTAGATCTTTCTTCAGAGGATTGTAATTTTTATGTATACATGATGACTACGGAACAGACGAAGAGAAATATCTTGTAAAAATGGTTTATGATAATTTATCAAGACTTACCAAAAAAAATGATGAAGTTTTTCTTATTAGAAACTAAAAAATAATGGAATTATTTGATTTTAAAAAAGGAAGAAGATTTGAACCTGATTATTTATTGTTTTTAGGAAATGGAAAAGAAAAAGCAAAATATTATCAATTATTCATAGAACCAAAAGGTGGACATATTGAAAGCGGTGATAGATGGAAAGAAGACTTTTTGTTACAAATTGATACAGAAAATAAAGTAGTAAATTTATTTGAAAATGATAAATATTTAGTTTATGGACTCCTTATCTATCAAGAAAAAAATAAGATTAAATTCCAGAACGAGCTTTATAAAATTAGAAAACAACTAAAAGTATAAAAATCATAATTTCAGAAAGGCTTTCAACTGAAGAACAAGATTCTAATTTTGCACAAGTAATCCACCTTTAAGAATTTGTTGTTAAGAGATAGATGATTTAAGAGATAGATGATTAGAGACGCCCTACTACTAGAACTATCGAGTAGTTATATTTTGCTCCACAAATGATTTCAGAACAATGGAATAAGTTACTAAACGATTTTCTTTTTCAAGACAATATTGTATCAAGAAAATGTTTGTTTAATAATAGGATTTATTATATTATTTTTTGTATTGTGGGGAGGGTATTTCCTACTATATTGTTTTTTTGAAAAGAAAGTAAAGAAGTATCTATTAAATAATAGAGTATTTTTTTACTACTGTATTTTTTATTATTGTTATCACATCAATTGCAAAAACGTAATGTTATATTATAAATATGTTATATTACTTATGATGCATATGTAAATATTGAAAAATATTATTTTTTATTATGGTAATTTATCAGTGTTTTATGTTATAATAAATTAAATAATCTAAATTATTAAAGAGAGGTTTTAATTTTATATGAAAAAATTGGTATTAATTTTTGTTGTGATTGTGGGTGTTGTAACTGTTTTTACTTCATGTACAAAAACTAAAGATAATGTTTTACGAGTATATTCTCCTCACAAAGAAATACTTATAAATCTCGTTGTAGACATGTATCAAAAAGATACAGGAAAAAAAGTAGAAGTTATTACTGCAGGGACAGGAGAATTAATAGCTCGAGCAAAAGTTGAGAAAGATAATACTAATGCAGATGTTTTTTGGGGAGGGTCAATGAATACGCTTTTACCTGAATCTGAGTTGTTTGCAGAATATCGCTCTCCAAATGAAAAAAATGTAGAAGATGCTTTTAAAAACGTTGATGGCAAAGTAACACGCTTTAGTGCTATTCCATCTACTATAATTATAAATAAAAAAACATTACAAAAAATTTGTGGTAATAATGCAGAGATTATAGGATATCAGTCTATTATCGATTTGGAAAAAAAATGTCCTTCATTAAAGGGAATGATTTCCAATGCAAACCCAGGGAAATCTTCATCATCATATGAACAATTAATAAATCAATTGTGGGCATATGCATACATTGTTGCTAAAGAAGATCTTGAAAGAGAAGCTACAGTTGACGATATTACAAAAAAATATATTGATAAGGCATGGGAAAGAGTTGCTAAATTAATTGCTGTGTACGATTCTAAGCATGCTACGGGTTCTGGCGCGGTTATTACTGATGTTATTCAGGGAGAAACTGCTGTTGGATTAAGTTATGAAATGGCATCTGCTGAAGCAGCAGATAATTCTGATGATATAGACTTAATATATCCTGTAGAAGGTTCTGTAGTAAAGGCGGACGGAGTAGCAATCCTTAAAGGGGCAAAAAACATGGAAGGAGCAAAAGAGTTTGTCGATTATTTGTTAAGTGAAAAAATCCAGAATGCAATTAAAACAGTATATAGAAGAGCAGTAATAAAGAATGCAGATTTTACAAATTCACCACTTGCCCCACTTAATACTTTTAAAGTTATTAAAGATAATTCTTTACTTAATAATAAAGAAGAGAATTTAAAGAAGTATGATGAGTTGTTTAATCAATAATATTTTTTACTATTAAGTAGTAAGCTGTTCTTGGAATGGATTTGTATTGTAGTGTGCCAGTAGAATGAGTGTACCAGCAGATTTTAAAAACATAGTAAAAAAGTATGGTGATGTTACTGTCATTGACGGGTTAAACCTCAATATAAAAAAGGGGGAATTCTTCACGCTTTTAGGACCATCTGGGTGTGGAAAAACGACGTTACTTAGAATGGTAGCTGGCTTCCATTCTGCAGAAAGCGGAGAGCTTCTTATTGCTGATAAGGATATTAATAAAGTACCTGCCCATAAGAGAAATATGGGCATGGTATTTCAAAATTATGCTATTTTCCCACATATGACAGTGTTTGACAATGTGGCATATGGCTTAAAGGCTCGTAAAACACCTAAGGATTCCATACAAAAGCAAGTCTTAGAAATGCTTCTTACTATGCAAATAGAACATTTAAAAGATAGAATGCCTAAAAATCTGTCTGGGGGGCAACAACAGAGGGTTGCTCTTGCACGAGCAATTGTTATAAAGCCTTCAATGCTTCTTATGGATGAACCACTTTCAAACCTAGATGCAAAGTTGCGTATTGATATGAGAATAGCGATAAAAAAGATACAAAGAGATGTTGGCATTACAACTATTTACGTCACCCACGATCAGGAAGAAGCACTTGCAATATCAGATAGAATAGCTGTAATAGATTCTGGAATTATTCAGCAAGTGGGACAACCTCTTGATATATATCTTAATTCTGCTAATGTCTTTGTGGCAACATTTATTGGCCATACTAATATTTTAGAATGTACTCTTTTAGATAAAACTCTTTTATGGGGAAATTATTCATTCGTTGTAGACAAAGTTATAAGTGCATCGGAGAAAAAAAGAGTGAAAGTTGGTATACGTCCAGAAAGTTTTATTCTAGTAGATAATTCCAAAGAGGGAATAAAGGGAACTGTAGACCTCGTTACTTTTTTAGGGCAGTTTGTTCAGTATCAAATTTGTCTTAGTAGTGGAAAAGAAATTGAGTTTAAGGAAAATGCATTCTTAGAAAAAGATTTCTTGGAGGTTGGTGATAAGATCACATTGCAACCAAATCTTAAAATGATTAATGTATTTGATGAGAATGGAGTATCAATAATCTCTAAATAAACTAAGGTATTGATCTGATGATAGGAAATATAAAACAATTATCTTTAAAAAAATGGGATTCTTGGACAACAATTAAGATTTTCTGTTTTTTGTTTATATTTATCTTTCTTATATATCCCTTGTTTTCCTTGTTTAAAGGAAGTTTCTTAGATATAGAAACACAGAAATTTACATTTGCAAATTATATTCGCTTATTTAGTCGGGAGTCATACTTTAGGGCTTTTAAAAACAGCTTTATTATTACTACTGTAACTGCGGCAGGAACACTTGTTCTTGGGGTTGCTCAAGCCTATATTATGACTCGATTTGTTATTAAAGGACATACTTTATTAAAAGTGCTTACCATTGTGTCATTGTTATCTCCTCCATTTATTGGAGCGTATTCTTGGATACTTTTGTTAGGAAATAATGGAGCCATACGTCTTTTCTTAGAAAAGTTTGGGCTTGCTATTCCAAGCATATATAGTATGACAGGAATACTCTTTGTTTTTATTTTCAAATTATTTCCATATATCTATTTATATACATCTGGAGCATTAAAAAGCATAGATGCTTCTTTGAGTGAGGCTGCAGAGGGATTGGGAAGTAGTAAGTTGAAAATTATTTTTAAAGTTACCCTCCCGCTTATGTTACCTTCGCTTTTTTCTGCAAGTTTACTTGTATCTATGACTGCACTTGCAGATTTTGGTACTCCACTTCTATTGGGAAGAGGTATAAGTACTCTTCCAGTATTAATATATGATGAGTTTGTTACAGAGATGGGAGGAAATTCCTATTTTGCCTCCTCTATTGCTGTAATTGTTGTTTTAATTGCAACTATATTATTTTTAGTACAGCATTACATTATCAGTAAAAAATCCTTCGAAATGAATACAATGCGTTCTGTAGAGGCAAAGCAACTAAAGGGCGGAAAAAATATATTTGCTCATTTATATTGTTATATTTTAGTTGGAGTAGCGTCTCTTCCTCAGTTTACTGTTGCTTTTTATTCTTTTAAGAAAACACAAGGTCCTATATTTAAGGACGGATTTTCTTTTGATAGCTATAGAAGAGTTTTTGGGCGCTTATCTAATGAGATAATAAATACGTTTACATATTCTTTGGTAGCGTTGGTAATCATGGTGATTCTTGCGCTTTTCATTGCTTATCTTAGCGTAAGAAGACGCAACACATCTACGACTATTTTGGACACATTCGTTATGCTTCCTTATATTATTCCAGGTACTGTAATTGGTATAATGTATGCCTTGACATTTAATTCGGGTCCTATAGTAATAACAGGAACATCATTTATATTAATAATTGCATATGTTATAAGACGTGGGCCAAATGTTATTCGTTCAAGTTCAAGTATTCTTGAACAAATTTCTCCAAGCGTAGAAGAAGCGTCGGTAAGCTTAGGCGTGTCGCCCCTGAGGTCGTTTTTAAAGATAACAGCTGTACTTATGGTTCCTGGAATTGTTTCTGGGGGATTACTAGCATGGATACGAACTACAAGTGAATTAAGTGTATCTATTATGCTATATATAGGAAAAACACGTACTATGCCGGTTGCAACGTATTCGGAAATTATTTATGGACGTTATGGTGCAGCGGCAGCATTGTCTACACTTCTTGTTGCTATTATAGCTGTGGTTCTAATAGTATTCTTTCATGTTACAAGAAAATCAAACGCTTCGTTTTAACTAATTTTTTTATGTGATTATTTTTTTGTCCATATACTTGTGAAAGTATTATAGCAGTAAATATTATTGTTGCTCCTATAATTTCGCGAGGACTAGGATATTCGTTAAGTATTAATACTCCAAAGACCATAGCAAAAACAGCTTCTAAACTTATAATAAGTGCTGTGTGAGATGCGGGCGTGTTTTTTTGTGCATATATTTGTAAAGAAAATCCAATGCAGGTTGCAATTATGGATGTATATAGTATTGATTCCCATGCCGAAAGAAAGCCTTCAATCAATAGGGAAGGGAGTAAGAAGAGTGAGTGTAGAAATGATGTTTTTATAGAGAAAGAAGAGACAATAATACTTATTATTATACTGAGTATGCTGCAGTATAAATATTGCCACATTGCAAATGATATAGTGTGGAGTTTATGTGATACGTGTCCTACGTATAGAATATATAATGCCCACGTAACTGCATTGAAGATGAGCAATGTGTCTTCTTTCTTTAGATAGAAAGTACCATGTATGCTCATAAAGTATAAACCTACGATTGCAAGAAAAGCACTTATCCATTGAATAAGGGTATTTCTGTATCCCATACATACTCCAATTATAGGGACGAGCACTACATACAGCCCTGTTATAACTCCCGCTTTTCCTGCCGAGCTATAAAGAAGTGCTATTTGTTGAAGATTTATGCCTATTGCGAGAAGTGCTCCTCCCGCCAAGTACAAAAGATGATATTGAAGTGCAGTGGAAGGTAATAGCTTTTTCTTTTTTTTCAACGGGAAGAAAAATATGTGAATAATGAACATAGCTATTGCTGAGATAAGAAATCGCAGAATATTAAAATGTATGCCATCTATTTTTGTGGATGCTGCTTTTTGGAATACAAAAGCAGTTCCCCATATAATGGATATAATAAATAAAATAAAATCGGAAAACACTCTTTTACGGAGAATATTATTTTTTTTTATAGAAATAAACACTTATCTTTATGGTTCTAGTATACTACTATAAAGATATTATTGTTAATAATAATATCTTTATAGTAGATAATTATAGTATGACTTATAAAAATTTTATGGAGGATTTATTTATATGAAAAAGAAAACGGCAGTGTTGTTTTTTCTTATGTTTGGCGTTTCACTTATTTTAGAAGCGTGCATTACATATGTTCCAACTCTTGTGCATGAAACTACTTATCTTAGTAGAAACTATGAGATTATTGGGGCAGTGGAAGTTACTTTAGGAAAAAATAAAGATAAGGAAGGAGGAGTACGAGGAATCTTACTCAAAGAAGCAAAAAAAAGGTTTGGAGATGATAGAAATATTGATGTTGTTGATATAACTTCATCTGTTGCCTATGTGATTTTTGGAAATAGTGAAACTTATTTGGAAGCAAGAGTAATACGATATATTCGATAATATATTTTTCACTCTCAATCTTTTATAAAAAAGGTTATATATATACTTCTTTTTTTATTTATGCGTGATGCGTTTTGTTATATGTATGGTAATGGCGTATGCCTTTATCAAGGTTTTGTTATTATAGAAGTATGAGGGTGTTTCGAGAAATAGTATATAATAAAGATTATATTATATCGCTGTATGCGGGAGATAAACTTCAAGAATCTATATTGAGATTTTGTAAAGAGTATAGTATCGCAAGTGCATCCTATACAGGAATTGGAGCTGTTTCTAACGTAACCATGGCTGTGTATGACATACCCCAGAAGAAGTATACGACGAAGGTGTTTTCCTCTGATTATGAGCTTGTTAGTTTAGTAGGGAATATTTCGTCTATTTATAATAGAGATAGTTCTGATACATTATTTGCACATTCGCATGCTTCAATATGTGGAGAAGATTACGTGTGTTATGGAGGGCATCTTGTTGAAGCAGAGGTGTATGCTGTAACAGAAATATTGCTACGATCATATAAAGAAACGTTTATAAGAAAGAAAGACGAATATACTGGATTAAATATTCTTGTTCCATAAAATGGGACTATTGTAATGTGTGTGAGATATTATTTTTCACACTGGCTCACTTAAATATAAATGTTGGAATTACTAATGAGGATATCTGTTTTTGTAAAGATTTGCAGTAAAAAGAATAAAGTAGAAGTTGTATCTAAAAACATATTAAAGGTATACGTTACAGAGAAGCCTGTAGATGGAAAGGCAAATGCAATGATCATAAAAATATTAGCAAATCATTTTTCTGTTCCTTCATCTTACGTTGTATTATACAGAGGTAGAAAATCGCGCGTAAAGCTATTTGACATAGTGTTATAGGGTTACATTGATTTGTTATAATGAAAAAGGTATTATGATTTTTATATGAAGAATAAGGTTCAACTTATTGTATATGCATCTCGTTTTGGAACAAGGGGACTACAAGGACTTTTATCTTTATTAAATAGTACATTTAATACATTATTCTCACTTGTGCATATTTTACCATGTTATCGTTATTTTGATGGGGTGGATACTGGGTTTGATCCCGTAGATCATATGAGTATTGATACAAGGCTTGGAGGATGGGAGCATATAAGAAATTTTCAGAATTATAACATAGATGTCATGATGGATATGATAGTTAATCATATTTCTGCACAATCTAAGGAATTCAAGGATTTTCTAAATGGGAATCACAGTGATCTGTTTTTGTGTTTAGATTCTGTATTTCCAAAGGGTGCGTTAGAAAAAGACCTTGCTAATCTTTATAGACCTCGTCCTGGACTCCCTTTTTCTTTGTATCAGGATGTGAAAGGAAAAAAACATTTAGTGTGGACAACATTTACTTCTCAACAAATAGATATAAACGTGCATTCTAAGAAAGGCAAAGAATATTTGCATAGTATTTTGGATATGTTTGAAGCATCAAAGGTAAAAGTAATTCGTATGGATGCTATTGGCTACGCTATAAAGAAAGCGGGTACGTCTTGTTTTATGATAGATGAAACATTTGAGTTTATACATACATTACAAGAACAAGCAAAAAAAAGAAACATGGAGATGTTGGTAGAAATTCATTCCCATTATAAGATTCAGAAAGCTATTGCAAAATATGCTGATTATATTTATGATTTTTGTCTTCCGCCGCTTATATTATATGCGTTGCTTAAAAAGGATGTGCAACCACTGTGTAAATGGATACATGAAATACCAAAGAATACTATTTCGGTGCTAGATACACATGATGGCATAGGGATCGTGGATGTTGGACTATATAGGGATGGTGATGTAACATATGATGGATTATTGGATGCAATTCAAATCCATGATCTTGTAGAAGAAATTCATATTCAGTCTTGTGGTGAAAGTAAGAAAGCCACAGGTGAGGCAGCAAGTAATGTTGATTTGTATCAAGTGAATTGTAGTTTTTATTCCGCTTTAGGAGAAAACGATACTCTTTATATACTTGCTCGATTGTTGCAATTTTTTTCACCAGGTATACCCCAAGTATATTATATGGGGCTGCTTGCAGGTAAAAACGATAGTGATTTATTGAGAAAAACAAATATTGGTCGCAATATAAATAGGCGATATTATACCGAAGAGCAAATTAAAGAAGCGGTTAGACAATCGGTGGTGAAGCAACTTTTAGGTCTTATTCAATTTAGAAACACTCATCCTGCGTTTAATGGAACATTACATATTTCGTGTAAAAGAGCAAACATGATTGCTCTTTGTTGGAAAGAAAAGGGAAGGGTTTTTGCAGAACTTACTATAGATGTACATTCTTATAGTTTTTGTATACGCTCATGTGATGGGATAGGTCCTATAAAGCAAATTAATACACTTCGGGAACTAGAAAATATCTAATGTTTTCTTATATTTGACTTGCAATAGTCTTTGTATTATGTTAGTATTACTATATAAATAGGTAAAATCTTATTGTAGGTGGTATCAAGTGCCTTGTGGTAGAAAAAGAAAACGAAAGAAAATATCAAAACACAAATATAAAAAGAAGCTCAGACAGAACAGACATAAAAAGAAATAGTTTTAGTCTAATTGTGTAAGGTTATGTGCAGCTATGTTTAATAACTTACTTTCTCTTGATATCTTACAGACCTTACGACCTGTGCTAGATATTTTCGTTCTAAGTCTCATTACTTATTTTATATATAGGTTGTTTCATAATCTAAAATCTCCTGCACTTGTTAATTTCATACTATTTGTGTTTTTTATATATGGAGTGGCTGCATTCTTACGTCTTTCTACGGTTTTATGGGTTTTTAATAATATTATTGGATGGCTTGTTATAGGGGGGCTCATAATTTTTCACCCCGAATTGCGCGCATTAATATCTCACATAAATTATAATACTATTTTTTCACCTAAATCAGTAAATAAAAATATTCCTAACTTAGAGTATGTATCTAAAGCACTGTATTTACTCATGCATGTAAAAAGAGGGGCAATCTTAGTATTCCCACGCTCTATAAATTTAGATAGTATTATTACTACTCGTATAGAAATTGATGCGATAATTAGTCCAGAAGTTATACAAACAATTTTTTCACATGATACTTCTTTGCATGATGGAGCAATTATAATAGAAGGTAGGCGAGTACGGTATGCAGGATGCTATTTGCCTATAGAAGGTGGTACGGAACTGCCTCCTGAGCTTGGCTCACGTCATAGGTCTGCAGTAACGCTTACTAGGAATAGCGATGCGGTTGTGATTGTTCTTTCGGAGCAACATTCGGTTATTTCGCTTGCATTTGAAGGAAAGCTATTATACGATATTGGAGTAAAAAAAACATGTGATTATGTTATGTATCTTCTTCAGAATGAAAGCATAAACGTGTCATGGATGGAAGATTTACAAGAAGAGCAGTAGGCATTATGGCAAAGAAAAAGAAACAACATTATGTATTAGAGTATCTTATTTCACTTTCGATTGCTATTGCAATATATTTGTTTTTTACGCTTATTGTGAATGTAGAAGAAAAGTATTTTATCATACCGCTGTCTATTAATGTACACCCTGATTATATTATTATGGATGATACTATTCCACGGTCTGTAGAAATCACTGTGCGAGGTAATCCAGCATCGTTAAATAGAATAGCAGAAGATAATATTACAGCCTTTGTAGATTTTAGTGTTATAAATACAGAAGGGGAAATAGATGCGAGGATCTCTGTGCAACGGTTGGGAGTGTTAGCTCAAATGGATAATGTAGAAGTATATGTGCTTCCTAAAAATATAAATACAAGAGTGGAAAAGAAAGTTGAGAAAGTAGTAAGAATAATTCCTTCTTTTATAAATTCACTTCCAAGGGGATATACTCTTAAAGATTATTATGTATTACCTCAAAGTATTAAAGTTCAAGGTCCACGATCGCTTATAGAAGAACTTACAAGTGTTGATACAACAACTATTGAGCTTGATAGCATTACAAAAGATGTCTCTATTAGCAAACAAATTAAGACTCCTCATCCACTTATATCAATTATTGGAAACCAGAATGCGAAAGTGAGGGTTGCTGTAGAACAATCTGTATTTGTTCGGAATTTTAAAGTAATTCCTGAACCAGTAGGAATAAACAAACAACTTAAAGTAGATATTACACTTTCTTTTGTTAATATTTCTTTGCAAGGGTTTTCTGATAGCCTTGATACATATGCTCCCAAAGTATTCTTTGATCTTTCTCCATATCAACTTCCTGGTGTATATACGGTGGATTTTTATACACAAGATCAGAAAGGAATAGAACTTATATCCATAGAACCTTCTACGGTGACAGTTGCACTAAAAAGAATAGAGGCCAAAGACAATACAAATGAAAGATAATTGATAATGTAAAGATTACATATATTTCTAAAAATAGATATACTTAATATGTGCTTGTTGGAATAGGATGTGATATAGTATTAATAAAGAGGCTTGACAGGTGGATGAGAAAAAAATCGCTTTTAGAACGATATTTTACACGTGATGAGATAAAGAGTTTATGTCATGATACCACTTATGTTGCAAATAAGAGACGATATTATTCATTGCAAAGGCTTGCAGGTTTTTTTGCTGCAAAGGAAGCTTATATGAAGTCTGTAGAGAATACGGCAATACAACTAAAAGATATTGTTATTGAATTGCAAGCAAATGGTTCTCCTAGGCTTCGACTTGAAAGAAGTGCAAAAAAAGCACTTATTGCAAAGAATGGAAAACATACTCTATTATCTATTTCGCATGATGAAGAATATGTTGTAGCAATGGTAGTTATAGGGGCGTAATATGGGAGATGGCATGATAATGTTAGATGAGATAACAAAAGGACAAAAACCTGATATTAGAGATGGTAATACGTTCTTTTCAAGTAAGCCGATTGAATGTCCTTCATGTGAGAATGAAGTATATCAAGAAAGTATTTTAAGTGGAAAAGGGCGACTAGATGCTGGGGAACTCAGAGAAGATCTTTATAGAAACTATAATGTTACAGAAGAGTTTGGTAATATGTATCCCTTTTTGTATGCTGTTACTACATGTCCAAAATGTTTATATACAACGTTTTCAAAAGATTTCTTAGTAATACATAAAAGAAATAAAAAAACACTTTTTCACTCAGATATGATACATAAACGAAAGAAAACACTTTCTTTCTTGTTTAAGAAAATACCTGATTTTAAACAAAAAAAAGACATAATGTCTGCGTTTGCTTCATACTTGCTTGCGATGGATACATATAATGAAATACGAAGTAGAGATTCTCCAAGTATACGTATGGCAATATGCTCTCTGCGATCAGCATGGATTGCAAAGATCTTAGAGGAACATAAATATGGGGATTTTATGAAAACGCTTAAAGATATATTTTATAGAAAATCGTATTTTTTCTATAAACGATCTTTGCAATATGATACGATTGGAAAAGAATCTCTAGGAAATATATGGAGTTTAGGACCAGATATAGATAAAGATTATGGTTACGAAGGAGTTGTATACCTTCTCGCGTGGTATGTTGTAAAATATGAAAGTTTAAATGATCCTACTCAAAGAAGAAATGAGTTGCAAAAAGCACGTACAAATTTAAGTAAAGTTTTTGGGTTTGGAAAGGCATCCAGAGAAAAACCGAGTATATTGCTTTCCATTGCGCGGGACGTATTTGATAAAACCGAAAAAGAAATGCATGCAATTCTATTGGAATGAGCATTTGTATGTTAGTTGGTCTTACCTAGAAAGTTGTAACTATATCTATGGAAAGAATACTTTTATGTATTAGTTATAGTGGGAAAAGATTTAATGGCTTTCAGCTGCAACAGGATGTACGCACAGTTCAGGGGGTATTAGAAAATGCAATAACAGCCATATATGGATATCCTATACGGATACATGCGGCTGGACGCACGGATACCGCTGTTCATGCATTGAGGCAGTATGTACATTTTGATATTACTACAAAAAGCCCTATACCTATTGAACGACTCTATATGTTACTTAATTCAAAGTTAGATGCTGATATACGAGTTGAATATTCTAGAAAAGTAGATGAAGATTTTCATTCAAGATATAGTGCTATAAAGCGGACTTACTGTTATAGCATGTATCCGTGTATAACTCTTCCTGCCCCTTATAGCGATATTACGGTAGGGGTGCCGCTTTTGATGAATTGGAAATTGTTTTTGCAAGAAGCAAAAAAATGTATAGGTACTCATGATTTTGCTTTGTTTACTGTTGGAGTAGATCAACAGACTTCTACAATACGATCTATACATGATGTTGCTCTCATATATAGGGAACCCTTCTTCCATTTTTATATAAGTGCCAATGGATTTTTATGGAAAATGGTACGCAATATAGTAGGGTTTTTAATACGTAAGGCATCACAAAAAAGATGTCATGTTTCAATCCAGGATGTACTTTCTACTTCTTCTGCTTTATATGCATTGCAAAAGAAAAAATTCATAACACCCGCACAACCTCAAGGACTTTACTTATATGAGGTACAATATAAACATGAGTATGGGTTATTGTACAGATCAATTCCTTTGGAGTAATATATAGTTCGCATGCAAATTATTGATAATAAGAGAAATTATAAGAATTCTTTAGAAAAGATAATACAAGACGCAATAGATATGCTTAAATATGGATTTATTTATAATAGGAAAGACAAGAGAGAGGGGAATGTGTCGGGTGAATCGCTAGATGACATTGTAGATAAGGTGAAGAATTGTAACAGGTGTGCATTGCATTCTATGCGTACCCATGCAGTTCCAGGCGAAGGAGTTAAGAATCCTATTGTTATGGTAGTTGGTGAGGCACCTGGTGCTATGGAGGATAAAAAAGGTCTTCCTTTTGTTGGACCTGCGGGAGAATATTTAGATACATGGCTTGCAGCAATTTCGCTTTATAGAACGAAGAATATATTTATAACAAATGTTGTGAAATGTCGCCCCAAAAACAACAGGGACCCTATGCCCCATGAATATGAGGCTTGCAATATGTTTTTGATGCGACAAGTGGAAATACTAGCTCCTACATGCATCCTTGCAGTAGGGAGAATTGCGGGTCGTATTCTTTGTGAAAAAGACGAAACTACAACGCTTGCGAGTATGAGAGGGACTATGTATAAATATTTACATATTCCTATATTTGTAACATACCATCCTAGTGCAGTTTTACGTAGAAATACTTTACGAAAATATGTCTGGGAAGATTTGAAGAGGATGCAAAGATATCTTAGAGATCATGAGCCTAAGTATACGAAGTAACCGCATGCCATATTATCAATTAGTATTTAACAAACCCCAGATAGATTCTTATACATACTACTCAGAAATATCCATACCAATTCTTGCTCGGGTAGAAGCATATTTATTATCAAAAAAATACATTGCAATTGTTATTGAAGAGACAGATCCTCATAAAATATCTATTCTTTTACAGAAGGATATCCGTATAAAAACTATTCAACGGGTGATAGATAATAATCCTTTGCTTACTATAGAACAACTTAAACTTGCTCAATGGATGAGTAAATACTATGTTACATCTTTAGGAGAATGCTTATTTACCATACTTCCATCTGCACAAAGAGAAGTTGTTTTTGTTCCTTCTCAATCTAAGATAGGAGAATTTGCTAATAAGGCTCCAGTTCTTACGGAAGATCAAGAATCTGGAGTTCAGGAAATACTTAAAGAATATAAAAAAGAGAAGAAGAGACATATATACATAAGTGGAATTACTGGATCTGGAAAAACAGAAGTGTTTTTGAAGTCTGCACAGTATATGATACAGCAGGGGAAACAAGTAATATATCTTGTTCCCGAGATATCTCTTGTAATACAAAATTATTTATTGTTTTGTAAACGATTTGGAAAAGACAACGTAGCAATACTTCATTCAGGCTTAACCTCTTCGCAGAGACTTAAAGAATGGAATAGAATAGCATGTGGAGATGCACATATTATATTGGGAGTACGAAGTGCAATATTTGCTCCTGTGAAAAAGTTATCTCTTATTGTAATAGATGAAGAACATGACACATCATATAAATCAAATTCTGCACCACGATATCATGCGAGACAGGTTGCTTTTAAAAGAGCACTATTGCACAATGCTATTGTAGCAATGGCATCGGCAACGCCATCGCTTGAGAGTTATTATCATATAAAAAATGGAAATTTTGTTTCGTACCATCTTTCTAAAAGGGTTGGGGGAGGCGTTATGCCTCATATACAAATAGTTCCAATGAATCATACAATAGGGTGTATATCTCCCGTGTTAAAGAGTGAGATGCATAATACCCTTAAAAAAGGGAAACAGGTTTTATTACTTTTAAATAGACGAGGATTTTCAAATACATTTTTATGTGAACATTGTGGAAGTGTTATTCATTGTCCGCATTGCTCTGTACATCTTGTATATCATAAAGAGAAAAATGAGAGGAAATTATGCTGTCATCATTGTGGTCATAAAGAAGTAATTCCAGATTTTTGCCCTTCTTGTGGTTATGTTAAGTTAAAAGTAAAGGGATGGGGAACTCAAAGAGTTGAGGAGGAGCTAAAAAAAATACTTCCACAATACGTCATAGGACGTCTTGATTCTGATGTGTTGGTAGACAAAAAAGGGACTGAAAAAATACTAGAATCTTTTTACAAGAAGGATATACACATCCTTATAGGAACGCAAATGATTGCAAAAGGAATGAATTTTCCTTCTCTACAACTTGTAGGGGTGCTTTTTGCAGATGGGATGTTTTCTTTGCCTGATTTTAGGGCTAATGAAAGAGCATTTTCTTTACTTACCCAAGTATCTGGTCGATCGGGGCGGTTTTATTCAGATGGAAAAGTAATCATACAGACATTTATGAATAACAACCCATTACTTGATGCTTTAGTTCAAAACAAACAAGATGATTTTTATGATCAAGAACTTGATCGTAGAAAAATGTTTTCACTTGTTCCTTTTTGTAGAATAATGAGGCTTGTTTTTAGGGGGAAGAATGAGGATAAGGTTTCTCGTATTGCTTCTGATTTTATGCAAGAGGTACAGTCTTTTGTAAAAGAAAGCGATAAAGATTGGAGCTCTCATTTTACTATAGTGGGTCCTACAGCATGTGCTATTTCAAAACTTGCCCAACAATATAGAATTCATGTACTATTAAGTTCTCAAAGTCAGAAAACACTTGTAACATTGGTGCGATCTGTACTTATAGAAAAGAAATTTCAAAGAAAAACCAATTCGCAATCTGTGTATGTAGAGATAGATCCTGATCCGCAATGGCTTATGTAAAAAAAATATAGACAAAATAGAAAAAAGTTCTTATACTAATAAAAGTAGGAAGATAGTATCTGTGCTTCTTGTATTGGTATTTTCGTAAATGATACTAAAATAAAATGGAGAGAATATATGAATTCACATAATATTTTAACAACGCAGCAATTGCGTGTAAAAAGTATACTCAAAAACACTTATTTATGGATGTCTTTTGGGCTTATACTTACAGGAATTGTAGCACTTATGTCTGCATCTTCAAATCTTGTCGTTGCAATGCAACGATCACAATTCATGCTTTTTGGACTTATAATTATAGAGTTTGGGCTTGTGTTTTATTTAAGTGCACGAATTATGACAATGAAAGCTACTAATGCCGCATTATTGTTTATAGTATATTCAATATTGAATGGAGTTACGCTTTCAATAATCTTTCTTGTATATACAAAACAGAGTATATATCAGGCTTTCTTTGTTGCGGGCGGAGCTTTTGCAGGAATGAGCGTATATGCAATGACAACAAAGAAAGATCTTACAGGTATGGGAAAATATCTCATTATGGGCTTGTGGGGTCTTATTGTTATGTCTTTACTTAATATATTTATTCCTTCTTCGGGCTTTACTAATTTAATATCGCTAGTAGGCCTTTTATTGTTTCTAGGGCTTACTGCGTACGATACCCAAATTATAATGAAATGGAGCAATGAATATACTGATACTGCAAGCGATGAGAATTATCTTAGAATATCAATTTTAGGTGCGCTAAAATTATATCTTGATTTCATAAATATATTTTTATTCCTTCTTCGTTTTATGGGAAGAAGACAATAAACGAGTTGTATGTATTGGTAAAAAAACATATTTTATTTACTATAGCATATAGTAAATGACGGGAAAATTATGCCATTAGAAAAACATATTGCGAAAGCTTTTAATCTAAGGGGTAATAATTGGTTGAAACATGCAACCCCTTGGTCTATTTGGACAAGATTTGCGACCTTGCCTTTTAAAATTTTAGCAATTTGGTCTCGGGCTTGGATAAGTTGGTATAGTGGTATTCCGATTTTTATTCTTATCTTTTGGCTTGCAATGAATCCAAATCTTTTTAAGAAGCCTATATCTTTTAATAATTGGGGTTCAAAATCTGTGCTTGGAGAAAAATTCTGGTCTGAGAGAAAACATAATCCTGTTCCCGAATATCACAAAACACTTATTACGATTCTTACTATTTTACAAGGGGGTAGGGACAATTATCTTGGCTATTGGTTTATGGAAACTTGATATATACCTTGTTATTATTGGAACAATAATCGTTTATTTCTCAAAGATGTGGTTTTTAGACAGGATGGTATGGATATATGAGGAGATGAGTGTACAAGTGCCTAACAAATAAGCCCTATTTCTAATTTTCTCTATTGCTAATTATTTTTTATTTCAAAGAAACTATATTTTGTGTTAAGAACATATGCTTTTGATATAGTCATATGGTCTTTGTTTGTAGGCTTTTTTTATTTTTTTGTTGTTTATGAGTAATTTTGTTTCTTGTATAAAACGAGAAATTGACATACATCGGAGATATGCATCTTCAAATAGTGATGTGTTCTCTTCATATATAGATATAAGAGCAAAGAAGGCATTGTTATATTTTGTAAAATTTATATTTTTATAGATATCTGTGGCAAAAAGCGAATCATAATTTTTTTCAAAAGAATCTTGGAATGTTTTGAGTATTTCTTTTTTCTGAGATAGTTTTTCTTCTTCGGTTAGGTTATTATCGCTATACATAGCGTTGAGTGTGTCTTTTATTTCTAAAAGGAGTTTCCTAAATATTACAGATTCTTTTTCGTGTATTTTTCTTTCTTTATATTGGTCTGAGTTACGTCCGTATTTTTTAGTAATATATTCTTCTGCACCTTTTCTTCCAATAAACGTTGCAAGTTGTTCGTTAAAAGAGCTTTGTTTTTTTAGCCATATGGTGGCATGTACTTGTTCGTGTATAAGCGTTTCTGCGAGATCATATTCGCTATAGAGTTTCATAAAGGAGTAGAGGGGGTCAGGAAGTACACCTAGTGTGCTAAATGCCCGTACGCCGCGAATATAGGTGTCGTATCCTTTTTTTTGTAGTTTTTTTGCTTCTTGCTTTGCATCATCTAATATATAAAACCCTCTATAAGGGAGGCGTCCGACAAAAGGATACGGCCAATGATAAGCTTCTATTTTTGTTTTGGGTGATGCTTGAAGTACAGATAAAAGATAATTCCTATTGAGTTCTACATACCGTGTGTAACTTTTTCCTAAGTTAAGAGAAAATGTATCTTTGGAAAAACTTCGTATTTCTTGCACATGTTGTAATAATTGTCTCGTTTCATTTGGAAGCATAGAGTCTTTGAGGAGAGTGTTTATTTTTTTCCCCGAGTAAGAATAATTAAGAAGATAATATCCCTGCGTTGTGTAGTAACACGAACCTAAAAAAAGAATAATAGGCATTGCAAAAAGAATGAGGATATATTTCATACTGCATTAAGTGTACCATATATATACTATTTGCATTTATAAAATGAATATTTTTCAATTATATTAGGGTAAGGAATAGTATAATTATAGTAACCGTTTCTAAGGATATATAAATTGTAATATTATGGCATGGAAAAAAACTGAAATTGATAAAGAACTTGTAAGACATATCTCTCAAAAATATAATATTCCATTGATGAATGCAATTGTTTTAGTAAGAAGGGGTATTGTTGAGGGAGAGAATATCAAGTTTTTTTTAGAAACAGATATTAACTATTTATATCAACCATTCTTATTTCTTCAGATGGAGCAGGCTATTGATCGAATACTAAAGGCAAAGGAAGAGGGAGAGAAGGTGCTTGTGTTTGGTGATAGAGATGCAGATGGTATGGTTGGAACAACTATTGTAGTTCAATCTTTAAGAGAATACGGAATAAACACTGTGTGGAAGGTTCCACTTTCCGAAAGTGGATATGGGCTTTCTCTTGAATCAATTGCAAAAGGAGCAAAAGAAGGAGTTACTCTTATAGTTACTATAGATTGCGGAATCAGTAGTGTTGAAGAAGTTGATTATGCAAATAAGTTAGGTATTGATGTTTTAATATTTGATCACCACAATACACCACAAAAACTTCCTGATGCTTTTGCAATAGTGAATCCAAAGCGAGAGAAAGAACAGTACCCTTTTAATGATATTTGTGCGGGAGTGTTAGCACTCAAATTGAGAGTTGCACTTGCTCTAGCTCATACTAATCTCTTTAAACAAGAATATTGTCTTTTAAATGTTGTGCCCTTACAAGGAGCACATCGATTTGATGTAATGTGCGTGCGCAATCTTGTTTCCCAATGGAAAAAGAGTATTACTGTGGCAGAAGATAATGCAGACATGATGATAGAGAGGCTTGTTGGTGTTTTGGGTGATAATCCAATTATTATATATAACAAAATACAACAAGAACGCCTCATACGTATTGCTCTAGGAGAAAAAATAGATATATATTGCGAAGATATACAAAAAATTGCATGCAAACATATTCCGGCTCTTAAAGATAAGTCTTTATTATATAT
Source organism: Spirochaetia bacterium (assembly GCA_965216965.1). Classification (GTDB taxonomy): domain Bacteria; phylum Spirochaetota; class Spirochaetia; order WTKD01; genus CBDAKK01. The sequence continues at coordinate 36,984 of CBDCGX010000032.1, forward strand.
ATGTGAGAATACGAGGTATTTTACATATATGGATTCAAGCTCCGATGTGGTAGAAAAAAATAGAAATGAAATTGATGCCCTTTTTAGGATATATCAGCTTGTAAATTTTAAAGAGCAAAAGGAGCTGTGTCATAGTATTGAATCTGTGATAGATTTGGCTGCACTTGCTACAGTAGCAGATATTATGCCTGTAATGGATGAGAATCGTATTGTGCTTTACAATGGCATGCGTAAGTTAGAAAATAGTCCCTCGGTGGGTATTCGGGGCCTTTTGAAAACTATAGGACTTGAGAAGAAAAAGATACAAACAAAGACAATCGGATGGAGAATAACGCCTATTATCAATGCAAGCGGAAGAATGGGAGAAGCGGATAAAGGAGTTGAACTCTTACTTGAAACTAATCCTCAAAAGGCGCTTGAAAAGGCACAATATTTAGTTCTACTTAATGATAAGCGAAAGAAGCAGATGGCAAAATATAAAAACGAGCTTGCAGAACAAGCAGAGAAGAGCCTGAAAGAAAATACAGATATAATTGTTGTTTATAATCCTAAAATACCTCACACCTTTACAGGAATACTTGCAGGACAGTTTGAGAGGAAATATAATGTGCCTACAATTGTGCTTTCTGAAAGAAATGACGATGTTATAAGTGGTTCCATGCGTTGTCATCATAGTTTTTGTGCGACAAAGTTTTTTGAGAGGCTTTCGTCATGGTTAATAGATTTTGGCGGTCATAAGGCGGCGGCAGGGTTTTCTATCCCAAAAGAAAAAAAGGATGATTTTTTAGCAGATCTTTCTAGAGTGTTTGTAGAATATAACACACATAATAAGAAACGAGGGAAAGATTCTATCACGTTTGTGGATATAGAAATTCCCCCAGCACATTTCTTACCAAAAGCTATAAAGGATCTTATACAGTTTTTTCAACCATATGGCGAAGGGTGGAGTCCTATTTGTGTTCTTTTAGAAAAGGTTCCTATTTGTAGTTGTAATCTTATAGGGAAAAAAGATGAGCATATTAAAATGGTTTTACAGATAGGAGAGTATAAAATACCTGCACTTCTTTGGCAATACAAAGAGAAAATATTAAATGATAATATCATAGATTACACAGCATTATCTTCTATAAAGAAAGCGTCATTTATAGGTTTTTTCCAGATAGAGAGCTATTTAGAGAGTGAAGTATGTAGTTTCATTGTAGAAGATATGCTTTGGGAGTAATATGATATAAAGGTAAAGGGGTCGTACGTAATAATATATTTTAAATTTAAAAAGGGGTTATACTCATTTGTAAGGGAGCATAAGAAATTATATTTTTTCTTATTTATATTTCTTTGTTATTCTTTTATAAGTTATGCGAGTGGCGTAGGAAGTAAAAATGTTTTTTTGCAAGACAATGAAAAGGACGTAGGAATTACAAAAAATGTAGGGGTAGGAATTACAGCTGTTCCTGGCGCTGTTGTTGCAATACAAATAAATATACCTAAGAATGAAATTTCTAATTTCACAGTGGTGCTTATGCAACATGGAACCATTATATTGGAAGACATTCCACTTGTAGAAAATAATGAAGTCGCTATGTTTTTTGTTGCATTATCTTCCATTATAAAAGCAGGCAGATATGTATTGTTTTTAAAAAAGAATGAATTGCTTTATTATCCATTAGAAATGCTTGTTGTTATAGAAAAGAAATTCAAATCAGAAGAAGTGTTTGTTAAACCACAAACCGCAAAAATATTAAAACAAGACAAAGAAAAAATTAAACAAGCACGATTCCTTTGGAACTTAACGGGGACTATACTTAAAAAAGATGTATATCAATACGACATGTTTTTGTGTCCAATTAAAACATATAAAAGAATATCAAGTCAGTATGGAGATAGAAGAACATATAAAAGCGGAAAAGACATATATGTGGGAAGAAGTATTCATAAAGGAATAGATTTTTCTGCAGAGATGGGAACAGATATATATGCACCAGCAAAGGGGAAAGTGGTGTTTGCGGATAATAGGATTGTTACAGGTAAGACGATAGTATTGGCACATTACCCTGGTGTATATTCTCTTTTTTATCATATGGATGAAATCTCTGTGCAAATAGGACAGGAGGTTACTAGCAATGACGTGATAGGTAAAGTTGGCAGTACGGGATTTTCTACTGGATCTCATCTTCATTGGGAAGTAAGGGTAAATAATATTCAAGTTAACCCTACTAGTTTTTTTAAGGAGATGAATAATACTATGCTCATATGGACTCAAAATGGAAAAGAATAAGAATTTATATAAAAAAAGCATATTTATAGTTGGCATAATTCTTGGTATTCTTATATAATATTTTCTATTCTGGCTTGACAAATAAAAAACTTTATCTATATCATTAACAGTACAGAGTAATTAAAAAAGGAGGTTAGCTATAGCGGTATCTATTGAAGTAGGTTCTCATGAACCAATGGAAAAAGTACTTAAACGTTTTAAGAGACTTGTAGACAGAGAAGGCATTATAAAAGAGTGTAAGAAGCGAGAGTTTTATGAGAAGCCATCTATTATTAGAAATAGAAAAAAGAAGTCTCTTCAAAGAAAGATTGAAAAAAAGATTCGTCGTCTTCGTGTTGGAAGGCATTATTAAGAATATTTTGAGACTACGTTTTATCACATTATTTATAAATGATTTATTCTATGGTTGAATAATAGTTTTGCTCTATGATAGCTTCAGTAATTATGGTTTTTCATATTATGAAAGGAATCATGCGGTTATTTTTATCTATTATTAGAGATAGTAAAAACATTCCTTCAATGTCTATTTTGGGGTTGGGAGTGTTTTTTTTTATTTTGTCATGTAGTAGTGCTGATCCTATTATTTATGATTTTAAATGGCAATTACAAGCCCTACAAGACCAAGAGGGTAAGAGTGGTTCTAATATAAAAGAACGACTACTTATTCAGTTACTTGCTGATGATGATGATGGGTTTGAAGAGTTGTATGAGATATATGTAATTAACGATAAGAGTGAACTATATTGGCGAATAATTTCTGATGAATGGAAGACGGTATACTTTGATCAAAAACAGTGGATATTATTATCTAATATTGAAGTAAATGATTTTACCTCTTTGCCAAGAGGAGAGTATAGAATACTTCTTCGCGATTTATCGGGGTATAGTGATGAGAAATCTTTTATGTTAAATGATAATGTAAAATATAGTAATATGGATTTTCCTACGGTTAAAAGAGCAAAGCAATATAGTATTACTCCGTATTTTGAGTCATCAAAAAACACGTCTTATGTGGGTGATGAGGCTCCAATATCTCAACTATTTCAGATTGTATATAGTAGCAATGAAAATAGTGCAAACAAACAGCAAATACAGCGTGGTTCTAATGGAGCACTTTATACAATACAAAATAAAGAAGATATATATTTTTTAGTTGTAGGAAATACTTCTTTTGAAACATATGTACATAAGATTGTAAATCCGTCTCTCATACTTACGAGCGGCCCTCATATATTTTCTTTTTCAAATTAGTAAAGTATGTATAACAATAATAAAAAAAATCTATCAAGTAAAGAGTAATAAGTATAATGCTATATATGAGTGTATATACAATATTGTTATATGCAGAAGGAATCCTCGCTGTCTGTGTATTTTTCTTTTTATTTAAAAACACTGCTCCTTATGGGAGATATTCTCATAAAAGAAAACATGCTTTCTCATATAGGATGGGATGGTTTATTATGGAATTGCCTGCTGTGTTTGTAATAGTGCTTGTCTATATAGCAAGTGTAAGCACTTTTTCACAAAGAGCATCTGTTTCTTTGTATCAAAAGGAAATAATGCTTGTACAGCTATTGTTCTTGGGGGTGTGGGAAACACATTACATATATAGAACATTTATATTTCCATTCTTAAGTAAAAATAAGAAAAATGCATTCCCATTATCTGTTGTTTTTTCTGGTATGATATTTAATTGTATAAATGGGTTTATCAATGGGTGGGCATTGTTTTTTCTTCCTTATGTCTATGTATATGAGGACACTAATTTTATAACAGTTTTTTCAACGGTTCATTTTTTAATAGGTATAGTATTATTTTTTGGAGGATATGTAATACATATTTACAGCGATGCAGTGCTTCGTAACACTAAGAAAGAGAATAAGGGAGAGTATGGAATTCCAAACAAGTTTCTTCATAAATATGTCACTGCCCCAAATTACTTTGGAGAAATAATACAATGGTTAGGATTTGCTATAATGACATTATCTCCTTCGGGATTTGTATTTGCATTTTTCACAATTGCTAACCTTGTTCCAAGGGCATTTGCACATAGGAAATGGTATATAATGAAGTTTCCATATTATCCTAGTACTAGGAAAGTAATTATTCCATTTATTATTTAGGGGTAGTCATTCATTTACACAGAGAAGACTGATTAGTGTAATATAATAGAATATGAGTATAACAGTTGCAGTAACCGGAGCTTCGGGATATTTGGGGAATGTTCTTATTAGAAAACTTCTTGCGAAAAAAGTCAAAATTCGTGCGTTTGTGCATAATCATGATGAGGTGTTACAAAACCTTGATCTTACTCTTATTAAAGGAGACGTACGCAATGTGGAATCGGTAAGAGAGCTTATTCGGGGATGCGATATAGTATATCACTGTGCCGCATATATTTCTATAGTATCGTATGATAAGAAACAGCTTTTTGATGTAAATTTGCAAGGTACACGAAATATTATTATAGCTTGCGAAGAAAATAACGCAAAGCTTATATATATAAGTTCAATAGAAGCGGTGGGGAAAATACATGAGAAAATCCACAATGAAGACGATGGATTTAATCCACCTCAAACACTTATACAATATGGAATGAGCAAATCAATGGCTTCTATTGAGGTCCTAAAAGCAAGCAAAGAAAAAAGAATTAATTCGGTAATTATATGCCCTACAGGTATTATAGGCCCTTTTGAACATGGAACATCTCCACTTGGAAAAATGGTGAGAGATTTTATTTCAAAGAAACTTATTGCATCTATAGCAAAGGGAGGTTTTTGTTTTGTGGATGTTCGCGATGTTGCTGATGTAGCAATAATGGCAGGTGAAAAAAAAGAAAAAATAGAGGGCCATTACATTGTATCTGGAGAGTATTTGGAAATTTCTGATATGATGAGAATACTACACGAAGTCTCGGGAGTACGTCCCCCATTTTTTAGCATCTCACTTTTCATGTTACATATTCTTTCAATATTCATAGAACCCATGTCGTATGTTTTAAAAACCAATCCAATTTTTACATCTGGATCTTTCCGTGTACTTGCAAGTCGTTTGCATGTGAGATCAAAATATCTTAAGCGGGATTTTAATATTATTCCGAGATTAGCAAAGGATTCTTTACGTGATCAAGTGTTATGGTATAAAGGCGGAAAAGTACAATTGTAAAAGCAAATGTTTCATGTACTGAGATGATTATAGTATGTGATTTATGATATAATACTATAAGTAAAAAGATTGTAAGAATCTTTAAAAATTATGGCATTACAGGATCATTCTATACGAACATCTCAATCTCAACAGACCCTGTTTACACAACAGCTTGTGAGAAACGTATCATTACTATCCTGTAATATTGATCAACTGAGAAAGGTAGTGCTAAAAGAGATTGAAAATAATCCTGCACTTGAAATTATAGAAGAGCTTGATCACGAGAGCTTAGAAAAAATAGAATATGATAAATATACAGGATATGATGCGAGTAAGCATTCTGAATTTATAGAAAGTTTACTTACATATCCAGAAACGCTTAATGAATATTTGCTTAAACAGTTTCGATTAGAAGTAGATGATCCAATTGATATAAAAATAGGAACTCGGATTATAGAAAATCTGGATGAAGAGGGATTTCTAAAGGATGATGTTTTTAAACTGTGCATGATAGATAACGTAACAAAAGAGCGTGTTACATCTGTACAACGGTATATACAAAGCCTGGACCCTGTTGGGTGTGCAACAAAAGATTCTAAAGAAAGCGTTAAAGTACAACTTTCATTTTTAGATGCTCCTCCAGAGATACTAAAGAGAATGGAAACGTATTTTTCTTTGATGTTTGATGAACGGTTTAAAAAGGATGATAATGCGAAAGCAACGAGGCAAAAACGCCAAAGAGAAAAAGAGATTTTAGAAAATTTACATGATGAGTCATTACGAATATATTTGCACGGTATAAGTCCATATCCTGGGTTGTTATACAACCAATATTACTCTCAAAATTCCAAAGAAGATTATATTATTCCTGATGCAGTGGTTGAAATGGATGAAGAAGAAATAAAAGTAAAAATAAATAATGATATTATTCCTGTTATTGGTATTTCTGAGAGAATTGTAAAGACTTCCAAAGAAAAAGATAAGGATATGAGAATGTTTTCGACAAGTCTTTTACATTCTGCTCAGAGCTTTATTGCGGGCTTGCAATATAGAGCGACTGCGGTGAAAAGAGTTGTTTTATATATTGTTCAATATCAGCGAGCCTTTTTGATGTCCTTACAGGATTCTCCTCAAGCACTTACGCGAAAACAGGTAGCGAAGGATTTGCAAATAAATGAATCAACTGTCTCTCGCATTGTTTCAGAAAAATATATTCAGACTCCTAAAGGCATATTCCCTTTGAGATATTTCTTGTCTCATGGTATTGGTACTAGTAATATAAGTGTACAGGAAGTATTAAAAGCAATAGAAGATATTTTACAACAATATTCTTATAATAAAAAACCAACTGATGAAGAACTTGTAGCATTACTTGCTCAAAAGAATATTATTCTTGCTCGTAGAACTGTTGCGAAATATAGGAAAAAAGTAGAAGAACATAAGAAAGAACATGAGTGAACAACAATCTGTTACAGTATTAGATATTTTAACGTCATTTCGTTTCCAAAAAAACAGTATTCAACTTACATGTGTTGCTGGTCGCAAAGGACTTTTAAATCCTGTTACGAGTGCGCTTAATCGCCCAGGATTAGCTCTTAATGGATACTTTGAATATTTTGGAAAGGATAGAATACAACTTTTTGGTCAAGGTGAGATTGGGTTTTTACATGCTTTAGAAAAAAAGAAAAAAATCAAAGGGATTCTCAAGAGATATTTTGAACGTAAGGTATCGTGTTGTGTTGTTTCGCATATCAATAACAATATGCCGTCTAAAACATTTATAGAGTTTTGTAACAAATATAATTGCCCACTCCTTTATAGTCCTTTATCGACTTATGAGTTGAGTATGAGGTTATATAGAGTATTGAATAATTTTTTCTCTCCTTCAGAATTAATGCATGGCGTGTTTATGGATATAGGCGATGTAGGAGTATTTATTAAGGGGAAAAGTGGGGTCGGAAAGAGTGAGGCTGCATTAGGATTATTGTCATCAGGATCAAATAGACTTGTAGCAGATGATGTTGTATTATTTCGTCGTATTGATGATACTATTATAGGGACTCCCCCTAATATTACACGATACAAACATCATCTTGAAATACGAGGACTGGGCTTTGTAAATCTCTCACAAATTTATGGTATTAATGTTATGCTTAATAGAAAAGAGCTTGAAATAATTATAGAGCTTGTTGAATGGAATAAATCATACACGGAAAACCTTGATAGGTTTGAACGAGAAGAATATACAAATGTGCTAGGCGTTAAGGTGGCATATCTAAAAGTTCCTATAAAGGCGGGAAGAAATGTTTCTAATATTATAGAAACGGCTGCTATTAAGCATAGGCTAAAGGTAATGGGATACCATGGTAAAGAAGATCCATTTTTGTGGTAATATTTGCTATAATATAAAAATTATGTTAGAAAAACACGTTACTATTTTAAATAAAGCGGGACTTCATGCACGCCCGTCATCTATGATAGTTAAAGTTGCATCAAAATATAACAGTGAAGTATATTTAGGGTATGAAGGGAATATGATAAATGCGAAATCAATTATGGGTGTTATGACGCTGGGCGCAGGATATGGTGTTGAATTAAAGCTTGTTGTCGATGGTTCAGACGAAGGTGATGCAATAAAAGAAATCGGTGCTTTGTTTAAGAATAAGTTTACAGAGTAGTAGAGTTTGTAAATAATGCCTATAATGCAAAAAACAAAAACATGTTGGAATAATGTATGGGCACTATTAGGCCCCGAAGAAGGATTGAAAAATAGATTTGCACAGCAAATTATTTTAGATATAAATAATACTCTCAAAAAGAATAAAAAAGAAACAGAAATATTTGAATCTATAAGGCCAGTAAAATTCTTCTTAGGAGACACTTCAGTTGAAGAAGTTAAGCAGGAGATTATTAGCCCCTCTCTTTTTTCTCTTGAGAAGATACTTATTTTGGAGCAGGTTGAAACGATTAATTCTTCTGATGTAACAAAGCTTGTAACGGTATTTCAATTGATGGATGAGACTGTTTTTATTATTTTACTGAGCCAAAGTAATAAGATGTACGCCGCTATAGAAAATCATATTGATAAAAAGAAAAAAAAGATATTTTGGACGTTGAGCAATGCGGATTATGAACAATATGTTATACATTATGCCCAGAATAGTAATATGAAGTTTCATCCCGATGCTATAGATCTCCTCATACAACTTGTTGGAGAGAATACAAGAGAACTAAAGGCACTCCTTTATGTTATAGAATTATATGCGTGGAAGATGACAAAAGGTGAGGAGACATGTTTTATTTCAAAAAAGAATGTAGAACAATGGTGTGCCCATTATAAAACAGAAACGGTGTTTTCTCTTTTTGGTATGCTGTCGCAAAATCGGAATAGTGATGCATTTGATATTTTGTTTTCAATGCTTCGTTCTGGAGAAAGTACTGTGCAAATTATTGCAGGACTTGCATATCAGTTCAAGATAGCCATATCTATAAAACGGTCACGGGAGCAAGGAATTATTTCTGATAAAGCGTTTTTGAATGTTGGAGTACGGTCTCGTTCTTTACAGGATCAATATAAAGGATTTATTTCTTTCTTTTCTCTTGTAGGATTGCAAAAAATACTTTGTATATGTGAAGAAACAGATTACGCTTTACGAGGTGATTTTGATGCAAGGTATAAAGAAATTATAATGAGTAAGATGCTCTATGATATTATAAGCATGCAAAAAGATAAAATTTCATCATAATTACAGGGATGTGTAGGGAGTATTAGATATGAAGAAAATTACCGTATATATTCCTAAGTCCCATGTGAATGAGGTAAAGGAAGCAATGTTTACAGCTGGTGCGGGTTCCTTTGGAGGATATAGCCATTGTTCGTGGCAGATAGATGGCTTTGGACAATTTATGCCTCAAGAACATACATCTCCATATATAGGAGAAAGAGATACTATGTCTTATGTTGAGGAAACGCGAGTAGAGATGCTTTGTATTGATGATTGTATTCAGGATGTTGTTTGTGCATTGCATAATGCTCATCCTTACGAAGTTCCCGCGTATGATGTTGTTCATATAGAAAATACTATGAAAAGACTGCATAATAGTACTAGAGAAAAAAAATAGTATGGATGCAATAGGTAATAGATATGTATGATTCATCTCATACCAAAACATTTCTTTCCGCTCCTCATATAGCAGAATACGCGTGTTTGCTTATAGGAGACGAGCTTTTAGATGGACATGTAAATGATACTAACCTTTCATTGCTTATAAAAAAAATGTTATCTATAGGATATTCGCTTAAAGAAGTACGTATAGTGAGTGATGAGCCTAAAGATATTTCTGCGCATCTAACCCAATTAAGAGATGCATTTGTATTTGTTGTTACCATAGGAGGTTTAGGTCCTACTCACGATGATAGAACGTTGCAGGGTTATTCAATGAGTTTTAAGCAAGACATTATTGAACATAAGGGCATGATGGCGTTTTTTATGTGCAGACCTGTAAATACCGAGAAAAAACGGAGTGCGATAAAAAAAATGAGCACTATTCCAAAGGGAATTGAACTTATTAGTCTCAATAATACATGGCCTCTTTTAAAGCTAGAAAATTGTTTTGCAATGCCAGGATTACCTTCGGTATGCCGCATAACTATAGATAAGCTTATGCAAGTACTTCCAGTGCAAAATAAAAAATTATATGGGGTGTGTTATACTACATTGTCTGAAAGTGATTTTGCAACTTGGCTTACGGGACTTTCGGAAAAATATAAGGAAGTACATATAGGGTCATATCCGCTTGATACTCATGAAGATGTGAATAATGATGAAATCAAGAGTACTACAAAAATATCTCTTACTGCTATAAATACAGAAAAAATATATACGTGTTTTAATGAATTAAAAGCATACTTACAAAATAAAAAAGCTCTTGTAAAAGAGGTACTACCTCATTGACAATAATGAGGTGTTATACTTTATACAAAGTAATTATTTTTTTTTATTTTTTAGGAATTCTGTAAGGATAGCGGTTCTATTTTCTTTTTCTGGTTGAATATATTCTTCTTTGTTATTTTTGTCATTGCTTTTTATAAATACCTTGAGTGTTTTTATAATTGATTTTTCGATTTTTGAAGAATCTTTTTCGCTTCCTGCTTGTTTTGCAGCAACATATGCTTCTAGCATTTGCCCTTTGTTATAGTATGCTTTACTTACTTTCATAAGTCCTGCATGCGAATTTATTTTTTTAAATATGCTGTGAGCCTGTTCTATATTATTTTGTGATAAAAAAGCATGTGCCTTTGTAATTATGGCATTTTTATCTTGAGTAGAAGAATGAAGACCATTTATTTCTTTTATGAGGTTATTCTTTTTTTTAGCATTTTTCTTGAAAAACATTTAGAGACTCCCTTTAATAGATTGGATGGTATGTGAAGGACGAAGAGCTTTTTTTATTGCCTTTCCACATGCTTTGAAAAGAGATTCTATAATATGATGGCTGTTTAAGCCATAACGTGTGATAAGATGTAAATTTATACAGGCATTATGTGCAAGGGCCATAAAAAATTCTCTTCCTAGTGCAATATCAAAGGTTTTGAGCGGTGAGGGGAATGTGACGTCATAATGAAGATATGCTCTATTAGAAAAATCCACAACTGCTTCTGCAAGTGCGTCATCCATTGGAATGGATGCATGACCAAAACGAGCTATTGGTTGGTGTAAAAAGGCATATTCGGAAAAGATACTGCCTATTACTATGCCAGTGTCTTCTACAAGATGATGTTCATCAATTTCAATGTCTCCCTTTGCTTTTATATGTCCTGACCATCCGCCGTGAAAAAGCATGGAGGTGAGCATGTGTGTAAAGAAAGGGGAAGAAGTATCAACGTGTAAATCTCCTTCTCCAAGTTGTAGACATATAGAAATATCAGTTTCTTTTGTAGTTCTTTCTTTTTTAATGGATGCATGTGAAGGATTATTTGTACTCATAGTTTTAATTTTCGAACAAGATTATCAATAGCTTTATAGTTTAGTTTATATAATGCTTTGTTTGTTATGTATTTTACTTCTGTTCTTCCAATTTCTTCGGAAATAACGAGGTTATTCTCTTTTATAGTGCTACCTGTTTCGACTAGGTCTATTATATAGGGGGCAAGTTTAAGCAATGGTGCTAATTCTACAGAGCCATGTAGAGGTATGAGTTTTGCATGTATTCCTCTTGAAAGAAGGAAGTGCTTTGTGAATTTTATATATTTTGAAGCAACTTTGGTATATGTAAGCGTATTTATGGGAGGTTGGTTTTTGGTGCTAATGAGACAGATCCGCGTTTGCCCAAAGGGTAGAGTTCCCAAGGAAAAAAAAGAATATGAACTTTCATAGAGAATGTCTGAACCAGCAATACCAATATCAGCAATACCTCCGTATACATACTCTAAGAGGTCATCATTCTTAACAAAGAGTATTTTTATACCATGGGTTTCGTTTTGTGTAATAAGAGTTCTTTCGTTGTATTTTAGGTTTATATTGGCATTTTTAAAGTGCTTAAGTATGTGTCTTGTAAGACGACCTTTTGGTATTGCTATTGTAATGATATTCATAAGGATTCCTTGTTATGAAGTGATTTTATCTTTTTAGAGAGAGTGTCTAAATAAGGAAAGTTTTTTTGTAATATCTTCTTTGGTTTTATAAGGTGAGATATTTCTTCTTTAAATTGGGTAAATAGAGATAGGTGTGGAAGAGTAGATTGTACCGGGTGAGATATAAGATGATCTAAAAAAGTATCGGGAAATATAGTTCCGCCTACAGCAGAGCTTTGTATACCAAATCTTTTAGGCAGTGTGTCGTATCTTCCTCCTTTTGCAATGATGGAGGGACATTTGTCAAGATATATGCTAAATACGGTGCCTGTATAGTATCGATGAGACCCTATTTCTGAAAGATCATACGATATTGTTTTTTCTCCTAATATTTTTGCAAGGCTTTTTACGAGAGTAATATATTCGTTGTATATTACATGATATTTTTTTTGTAAATTGTTTGTAAGTTTTCGTGTCCATAGTGCAGATTGATGTGGTTGTGTAATAGCCAGTACAAGAGAAGCAATTGGTTTTCCTAGTATTTTTGCTATATAAATATGATCTCTTTTTTCTAGTGCACTATAGAGGGATTTTTTTAGAGAAAGAATTTCCTTGTTTTTTGATGAGAATTTCGAGAAGAAGAGAGCATCTATCACCTTACACGATCCAATATGTATTCTATAATAGGGAAGCGAAAGATACGACAATGCAGTATGTATTATAGTGATGATTTCTAAGTCACCTGCAAGGGAATCAACTCCAATAAGCTCAATGCCGCTTTGTAGGAGTTCTCTTTCATCATCGTTTGAGTTAGGATTGAGAATGCTTGTAGCATAACAAAGGCGGAGAGGCATCTTTGTGTTGCTAAAATGAGAACCGAGCATTTTTGCTAAAAAAAGTGTTGCATCTGGTCGTAAGAGCAGGAGTGTTCCATTTGTATTGAGAACTTTAAAGCTGTTTTTGGGCAAAAGATCAGCAATAGGTTTGTATGATGAATATTCGTCAAGAATAGGTACAAAAAGAGATTTATATCCCCATAATTGGAATATATTCGTGAGGCTTTGTACTCGCGAAAAGTATTTTCCTATATTTTTAAAATAATTTTCATACATCGTAGTAAAAACTATTATATAAAATTTTTTCTAATGTTTATAGTAATTTTTCCGATAAATATATTGGTATTTATAAAATATATTTATCTAAGGAGTTTTATACATCGACATGAGGTCATTATACACTACAATACGGAGATTACATTGGAAACAACCATTTTTCATACTGTTTTTTATTACTGTTTTCTTATATCCAACACACGCACTTAACTTTCCATTTAATTCTGATTTGTTTTTTGTAATATTTGATGCAATATATGACGATGACGTGAATACCCTTAATAGGCTTATTAAGAGTGAAACAGATTTAAATAAGAAAGATAGTTTTGACAGAACACCACTTATGTTTGCAGTGCAAGAGAAGTCTAAGAAATCTTTTGCTTTTCTTATCAAAAGAGGAATTGATGTTAATATGAGAGGAAACAACATTTCGCAGACTGCTCTTATGATTGCAGTAGATGAAAAAAATTACGAAGCTATTACGTTATTGCTTAAAGCTAAGGCTGATATAAATATACGAGATATGCTTGGAAAAACAGCACTTATGTATGCGGTTACACTTGGAGATGGTAAGGCTGTAGATATACTTTTGCAAGCAAGGGCAAACCCCAATATGTTGGATAAATATGGTCAGACTCCGCTCATGGAAGCATCTATGTGGAATTCTATAAATATAGTTGAGAGTTTACTTGCGTTTGGTGCAGATCCTAATATTTTAAATTTCAAAAGACAAACAGCACTTATAATTGCGGCTGACATGGGGAATAAAAAGGTAGTGAGATTACTTGTAAATTCTGGTGCAAATGTAAGAATACGAGATAACAAAGGGCACACAGCGTCTTTTATGGCAAATGTATGGGGATATAGTGATATTTCTTCTTTCTTAGAAAAAAATTCTGATTAAGATAAGTGAGGGGCAGAATTATCTAGTATCCATTTATCGATAAAAGCAGTTATTGCGTGTATGCGTTTTTGATGGCGTTTTATTATAGTTTTTTTAGGTGATGGTTTATGGATAGTTCTTATTTCTTTATTGTTTTCTGCACGTAGTATCCTTCCATCGATTGTTGCTTTATGGTATATTTCTCCGTAGTCGCTTATAACAAATATATCTTTTTTAAGTAGTGCTTTTGCGAGGGCAAGGTCTCGCGTGATAACGAGGTCATTCTTTTGTACATGAAGAATAATATATATATCGGTAGAATCCTTTTCTATATGTGTAATGTGCGTTTTAACAAGGGTGTTCTCAGTTTTTATAGTTCTATTAGAAACTAAGAATACGGTAACTCCTCGTTTTACATAGTGTTGTAGAATTATACGAGTTTTTGTATTACATCCATCCGCATCTATATATAGCGTCATCTTTAGTGTCGTTTTTTAAGTGTATGATAATACCAGTATCGTATTTTTTGTGCAAAAACAAACAGCAGTGTTGTAATGGAAGAGTATAGGGTGTTTGGAAAATAATATATTCCACAGGGACGAGTATATACTTTGTTTCCAAACCCAGTCTTAAATTGATAGAGTCCCTTCATAGAAGATTGAGAGGCCATGTCAATTCCAAAAAAATCGTAATGAGTACAGCCTTTTAGTAGGGCATCTGTAATGGCACTCCATTGTAAAAGGTATGCAGCCATAACGTTTCTATGAGCATTAGATGAAGCCCCATAGAGATATATGGCGTAAGAAGATTTTTTTTGGGGGTTGTAGTAATAGCATACTATTATAGATGCAATGAGTTCTTTTTTATAGTAGGCTCCATATATTTGTATGTTGTTTTTATTTGTCTGTATAACGGTTTTATAATATTCTTCTGAATGAATAGTTATATTGTTTCTTTGAGAAGTTAGTTTGTAAAGGGCATAAAAATCCTTTATAGGAATATTCCTTTTAACTTCTACTCCCTTCTTTTGAGCAAGTCGTATGTTATAACGAGTTTTTTGTTTCATTGTATGTAAGATGTCTTTTTTAGAAGCATTAAGAGAAAGAATGACGGTTGAAGGTGGCTGAACAGAATTGCATAGGATAGCATTTCCGCCCTTATGAAGTATAGAAGTGTTTTTTTGTAAAATATAATGTAGCTGTTTTTTTAGTTCTGTTTGGTGAGATGTTTTATGTATCCATGGAATATCCCATTGGAGTGCACATATTTTCTTTTTATGTTCTCTATCTATGAGTTTTGTTATATCTTGAAAGAGGTCAATTATTTTTAAAATAGTATTTTTATCTCTGGTTATATGCTGGGGGAGTGGGTGTTTGGTATCATAATGTAGTGGTAATAGGCTATCAGGAATATATGCAAAGTATCCTAAGAGGGGGATTTTTTTTAAAAGAATAAGCATGTCGCTACAAAATTCGGGATATCGCTGTTGCCGAAATGCAATAGTTTCCCATCCAAATTGAGCTTTGATAGATGCCCATGCGTGGCTTGAGAAAAAATATGGTGAGGAAAGTTCTATAGTGTTTATTGTTTTTATATCTTGTACAAAAGAAAAAGCCATTGTAAATAATGTTATCCTATTGTGCCATTTTTTATTTTCTTTGATGTAATTTTTTCGTTATGTATTGTAAGGGGAATGTTGTCAATATAAGAAGTGAAATTTTTTGTAACAAGTGAATAGGAAAAGAAAACATTTGGTTTTATAGTAGAATATCCTTCCATTGCTGCATGTCCATCTGGGAGTATAGGAGTTCCAGGCGTTGTGTCATCTGACAAGAAAAGAACTTCAATTATTTCTGCGGTATCTGTGGAATTAGAGCTTGTAGCGAGAAGCATTCCATTGCTTTCCACATTTCGGAATTTTGCTTTTTTAAGATTTGCAACGAGTATTATATTTTTATGGGCTAATTCGTCAATAGTGTAGTGTTTTCTTAATCCACTTACAATGTTCCTTTTGTTTTTTGATCCGTCATCAAGTGTAAGTATATAAAGCCTTTCAGCATCGGAATGTTCTTCTATTTGTATGATTTTTGCGGCGAGCAATTGAACAGTCTTAGAAAAATGTTCAGCATTTTTTATATGGGATGTGTCTTTTTGAGTGTCGTTTTTGTTTTTAATACTTCTTCCTTTTTGAGATCCCGAAAATCTTGATTGGAATTCTGTTATCATTGCGTCTTCTAGTCTTTTAAAGAGCAAAGTAGGACGGGTAATTGTTTTTATTTCGGTGAAATTTTGAGATAAGTTTTTCCATAAGGGAGGAGAGGTGGTGGTAAGAGCATTGTAGGGGTGCTTTTCTAGTTGTAATATGGACCTAATGGCAAAGCTTGTATGAGGAGTAAAAGGATATATCAATGTTGAGAGATCGCGGATAAGATAAATAAGATTGCTTAGTAAGACATGTGTTTTTTGTGAGTCTTTTTTTATTAAATTCCAAGGCTCATTTTCTTGAAATATTTTGTTCCCATAGTTAGAGAGGATGAATATTTTTTTATATGCCTCCCGAAGCTCAATTTTTTCCATTAACTCTGTGATTGTTTTTTCCTGTTTTGTAATTTCTTTCCATATATCTTTTGTATACGCATCTTCCTGATTGAGAGGAAGGACAGTGGAGTCCATGTTTTTTGAAATAAAGGTAAAAGTTCTATTACAAAGATTAGAAAGATTATTAATGAGTTCACCATTTACATGGCTTTGGAAATTTTTCCACGTAAAGGTATAGTCTGAGCTTTCTGGTCTGTTATACATCATATAAAAACGCCACATGTCGCAGGGGATACCTGTGTCTATAGCATCGTTCCCAAATATACCAATGCCTCTGCTTTTTGAAAACATACTGTTTTCGTAGTTAAGATATTCTGTGGAAGATATTTGTGTAAGTTTGGTCCATGTATGGCTATTATTTTCTTCACTTGCAAGCTGAGCGGAAGGAAATAATATTGTATGAAATAAAATATTATCTTTACCAATAAATTGTATGAGGTCGACTTCATTGGGAGCATACCACCAATCTTTCCATTTTTGTGTATGTGAAGCAGTGATAGATACATACCCTATAGGTGCGTCAAACCACACATAAAAGACTTTGTTTTTAAAATTATGGATAGGAACAGGTATTCCCCATTTTAGATCACGAGTAATAGCACGCTCTTTAAGACCATCGCGAATCCATGCTTGGGTTGTTTTAATGGCATTTTTTGTCCATTTGTGAGGCATGCCTTTATTCTCCATCCATTTTTGTAGTTTCGGAAGTATCTTAGGGAGATTAATATAGAGGTGTTTTGTTTCCTTAACTATGGGGGTAGTATTATCCGTTATACAGATGGGGTTTATAAGATCAAGTGGGTCTAAAAGAGTACCGCATTTTTCGCATTGATCTCCACGTGCATTTTTATATTCACATTTTGGGCAGATGCCTCGAATGTATCTATCTGGTAAAAACATCTCTGATTTTTCTGAGTACAATTGTTTTTCTATGTGTTCGTTTATATATCCTGCCTCAAACACCTGTAAGAATAGTTTTTGCACAATTTGTGTATGGGGAGAATTAGAAGTTCTTCCAAATTTATTAAAGCTTATGCAGAACCAGTCATATATTTTTTTATGCTCTTTATAATATTTATTGCATAATTCTTCGGGGGATATTTTTTCTTCTTTTGCTTTTGTTTCTGTTGTTGTGCCGTATTCATCGGTACCGCATATATACAATGTTTCATATCCTCTACTTCGAAAAAATCGAGCACATACATCTGCAGATAGTACTTGTATTAGGTTTCCGAGATGAGGAATATTATTTACATAAGGAAGAGCAGAGGTGATAAGTTTTTTCTTTGTATGATTTGACATATTATTGTGAGTCATGATATGTTTTATCATTATAATAAAAAATGAATTATATGTATAATGAAATGCTCTAGGTGTTCTTTTAAAAATAAATACAAAACACATATATTTGTACTCATAGCGATGCTGAGTATAGCACTGGTTGGCTGTGAAAACAAAGCAGAGCAAGAGAAAAGTCCCTAGGAATTATATAAAAAAAGACTTTGTTAGATATTCATGTAGGAAAATGGTATAATAAAATATACCACTAGAACTAGATATTCTAATTGTAAGGAGATAAAAAAAGTGGAATATTTTATACAATGGCTAGAGGACCAATCTCCATTAATGAGAGGAGTCATTGGTGGCGTTATAATAACATTGCTTAACACTATAGGAGCATCTTTCATTATTATATGGCGTAGTCCTTCTCGGAAATTTTTAGATTCAGCATTAGGATTTGCAGCTGGAGTCATGCTTACTGCAAGTTATACAAGCCTTATTATTCCTGGCGTTGAAGCAGGTGGTGTAATACGCGTGCTTATAGGTATAATATTTGGATATATTGTACTCGATTTTGGAGATCATACTCTTCCTCATATGCATATGTTTAAAGGGATGGAAGGCATGGGAAAGAATGTTAGGTTAAAACGGGTATGGCTTTTAATACTTGCCATTACATTACATAATATTCCAGAGGGGCTTGCTGTAGGAGTTGGACTCGGAAGTGAAAATATACGCAATGCAGTTGCTCTTATGTTTGCTATTGGAATACAAAATATTCCCGAAGGATTTGCTGTTGCAGTATCGGCACTTGCATCGGGAAAAAGCACACGATTTTATTCAACAATTGTAGGTATACGGGCAGGGCTCGTAGAAATACCTCTTGCTGTTTTAGGTGCAGTATTGGTTTCATTTGCAGCTCCGTTAGTTCCTTATGCAATGGGGTTTGCGGCTGGTGCCATGATTTATGTAATAAGCGATGAAATAATTCCAGAAACACATACAGAAGCTGGGCACGAAAGAGTAGCTACATTTGGGCTTTTATTGGGAGTAATGGTAATGCTATACCTTGATGTTGTATTAGGCTAAATATAGCTTTATTCTTTTTGGGATTGTATATATATCTTATATAAATGCAGAAATATATCGCGATTTAAAAAGAGCTCAAGCATTTGTTGCTGGGAGTTTTCTAAATACTTTTTTTCAAAACGTGCAGCAAGAACACCGATGTACCTATAGTGCCAACTTTCAAACCTATACCCTGTGATGGATTCTTTTCCCTGAGGATATGAGAGACTAAATCCGTATTTCCATGAGTTTTTTGCAAGCCAGTGAGAAGCGGGAGTATTGGTAAACGAATCATCAATGCTACCAAAATCTATGGTAAGCCCCAACTGATGCTGACTCATACCCTCTTTTGCTGACTCACGTTGAGCTACTTCTTTTCCTAAGGTGCGCACCGCTCTTTCAAATACTTTTTTTTGATATGCATAATTTCTATATGTGGAGCTTATAGGAATATTTATGGATTTATTTTTTGCATCGTGTATCATCTTACTAAGATGAGTAATAACAACAGACTGTAGTTGTAGCCCACTCTTAGATAGAGTAAATATATTCTTGTATTCATCTAAATATACAAGGTTATTGGGAATGAAATTTCCTATGCTATTACTCTTGTCTACAAGTATGAGTAAGTCTTTTGGTGTATTTACAAGAACGAGGTATATGTCTTTTAAAAAGATAAAAGGATTTACAAGTATATCTTCTATTACTGTGGTTTCAAGCGGATGAGGGATGTTTGTAAAAAGATCATATAATATATTCTTGAGTTTTTCTGTTTTTTCTTGTTGCATATTCTTTTCTAAGGATGACGTGCTGTTTTTTTGTTTTTCCCTCTCCACATTTAATCCTATAAAAAGAAGCAGTATAAAAAAAACACTAGCAATGCTTATTATTACAATTCTCTTCATGTTTAATTATTTCTTTCGTAAAGGAGAATGACCTGATTTTTGTTTTTTTGTAGTATGAGGATGTATTTTCTGAGGAATAGTTCCAAAGGCAAGACGAGGAAATAATAAAGCAAATACTTCTTCTATGGTTGATACGGGGTAGATAGTAAGGCCTTTTTGTATATATTGAGGAATCTCTTGCAAATCGCTTATATTGCTATTGGGAATAATTATATTCTTAATCTTATTTCTTCTTGCCGCAACAATTTTCTCTCTTAATCCTCCTATGGGTAGGACTTTCCCAATAAGTGAAAGTTCGCCTGTCATTGCAAAAGTAGTATTTATTCTCTTCTTAAGTATGAAAGAGAAGAGAGCACTTGCCATAGTAATGCCTGCAGAAGGACCGTCTTTGGGAGTAGCTCCTTCTGGAACATGAAGATGTATATCATGTGTTGAAAAAAAATCGTACGATTCCGTTTCTGTTTTTTGTAAAATAATTGCATCGCTGTCTTCATTATTTGTAGCTTTCTTGTTTTTTTGTGAGGAATAGAGAGGGTAATATAATTTTACAAGGGAAAGGGCAATATGAGCTGATTCTTTCATAACATCTCCTAAAGTACCAGTTAAGGTAAATGCTCCCTTCCCTTTGTATGCTTGTGCTTCTATTAAGAGCACGTCTCCTCCTACAGATGTCCATGCAAGTCCAAGTGCTGTGCCAACGTGGGTTGCTCTTTTTATTATATTTTCTTTAAATGGAGCGATGCCTAGATATGTTTTAAGATTATCTGAGGTTACATTATATTTTTTCGATAGGGAAAATGAGCGATGTGTAGGTTTTTTCCCTTTTTTCTTTTGTATATCTTCCTTGTTTTGTATTTTTTGTGTTAGTATTTTTCTAATGATTGTGTCAATGTATTGTTCAAATTTTCGCATCCCAGCTTCTCGAGCATAGTTTTCGCTTATTTCACCTAGAATGGTATTGGAGAACACAATAGAGGATGAAGCAATTCCGTGCCGTTTAAGAGATTTTGGAATAATATATTTTCGTGCTATAGAGATCTTTTCCTTATCAATATATCCCGATAGATGTATGATTTCCATCCTATCTATGAGAGGAGGAGGGACGGTATGAAGTGTATTTGCTGTAGTGATAAAGAATATCTTTGAAAGATCAAATGGGATATCTATATACATATCTCTAAAATGAATATTCTGCACTGGATCAAGTACCTCAAGCAAAGCCGAAGACGGATCCCCTTGGATTCCACTTGATATTTTATCTATTTCGTCAATAACAAAGACGGGATCATTTTCTTTTACATATAAGAGCCCTTGTATTATCTTTCCCGGCATAGCTCCTATATATGTACGTCGATGCCCCTTGATTTCTGCCTCATCTCTCATTCCGCCTACAGAGAAATGATAGAGTTTTTTTCCTAATGCATGTGCTATTGACCGAGCTATTGATGTCTTTCCCACCCCAGGAGGACCTACTAAACAAATAATAGATTTTGTCTCTGACTTTTCAATTTTTGATATTGCTAAATGTTCTATGATGCGTTCTTTTACTTTTTGCATTCCATAATGTTCTTTGTCAAGAATTTTTTTTGCAAATGATAGATCTATAGGTTTTCTTTTTGTATTTTCCCATGGAAGATCAATTATTTTTTCAAGATAACTTAGAAGTACATTGTATTCAGGGTTGTGAGGGTCTAATATTTCAAATCTTTTTACCTCTTTATTTACATGTGTTCTTACATCCTCTGGGAGGGGGAGATCTGTAAGTTTTTTTTGAATTGCCCTTATTTCACTTTCTTTACCATCTGGCTCGCCTAGTTCTTTCTTTATTTCTTTGACCATTTCTTTTAGGAAATGCCTTCGTTTATGTTTTTCTACGGAGTTATTTATTTGGTTTTGTATTCGTTTTTGAATCTTAAGAAGTTCTTGTTCGCGGTTTACAAACATAAGCACTGTTTCCATTCGTTTTTGTATGTCTATGGTTTCAAGAATATTTTGTTGTTCTTCTCTTTTTAAGTCAAGTATTGCACTTAAAAAATCTGCAATCTGTCCGGGGTGGTCTATGTTTACCATGTTTAATCGCACTTCTTCGGAAAAAAGAGGATTGTTTTCAAGGATCTTTTTCATTTCAGTTATGAGAGATCTAGTGAGTACTGTGACCTCTGGAGTTCGCTCTTTGGGTTCTTCTATATATTGCACTCGTGCAATGAGAGGAGGAGTATATTGTAGCTCGTTTTTAATTATAAATCTATTATTAACTATAAAGAATATATTGTAGCCACCATCGGGAAGATTGATTTTCTTTTGTATTTTTATTATAACGCCAGTTCTGTAAAGGTTAGTAAATCTATAAGCAGATTCTGAATGAGGATCTTTGAGGAGTGTCATTCCAAGAAAGTTATTTGTATTGATACTATTATCTATTATCTTCATAAGCTGTTTATTATTCGTCATAACTTGCGATACCATACCTGGAAATATAGGTTTGTTTTCTAAAGGATAGATCACAAGTTGACTTGGAAAGGAACTAGAGAATAATATAAGGTTGTCTTTTTTCATCTTCTATAAATATAAGAATAGTAAAATTTTAATAATAATACAATACATATATGCAAAGAGAGAGTTGATGATAAAATATTAGGATTATCTTTTAGTATAAAGAAAGAAAACTATTCTTCCCAAAAAACATAGTGATGTAAGAATAAGAAGGGTTATTGCAAACCAGTCGCCTGCACGAGTATACAATGTATATTGAGGCGTATATATAGGAATATCGGCAACTATACTTTCTTTTGTAAAAGAATCTAACATGTTGGTTATTGTACCATTGGGAGTAATGATAGCTGTCATTCCAGAATTAGCGCTTCGTACAACTGACCTACGATTTTCTATTGCTCTCAATATAGAAAGTTGAAGATGTTGCATTGCATTTGCTTCCACTCCTGACCACGCGTCATTGGTAATGTTTATGAGAATTTGAGCACCAGCACGGACGAATTTTGCATTTTGTAAGCCAAACCCATCTTCAAAACAAATGGGAGTAGAAAATGAGACCGTTTCCCCTTCAAAAACAGTGTGTTCAGTCCCTGGTAGCCAGAAAATTGCATCATTTTCTTTTAATACATTATAGAACCATCTAAAAGTATTTCTATAGGGAAAAGATTCCGAAAAAGGAACGAGATGAATCTTATAATAAGCATCTTTTCGCTCTGCTCCTCTAAAAAACAGGGCAGCATTGTACCTTGAGGGATCATCAGGAGAGAGATTTCTTTCTCTTTGCTCTTTTGGACCAATACGTTCACCATTGCCTATGAGAAATTCTGTATTTGGATATTTTTCTAAAAAATGCATGAGTCGTTGTATCAATCTAAAATACTGTTGATTTTCTCTGTATTTTGTATGGTAATAAATAGAAGGAACAAATGCAGTTTCTGACCATACAACTATGTCGGGAGCGTTAGCTGTATCTTGCATTGTTTCTTCTGTTATTCTTGTAAGCGTTTCAAAAGATTCTGTATATGATTGGAAGCCACCTTTCCATGGATCAGTGTTGTGTTGGAGAAGTGCTACTTTTGTTGTGCGGGTATTTGGAAGTGCTTTTATAAATATAGATTGGGCTATTATGCCATATATCACAATACCCCAAAACACGATAGCATAGAGAATAATACTGCTTATTATAATTCTATTTTTGAAAATATCTTGAAACGTTTGTATTGTTTTTATTATATATGCGATGAGCAATGATGGAAATGCAACAATAAGTGATGGCATCCATACTCCCAAAACATCAGCACTTTGTATGAGTAGGGGCTGAAAAGACATTGAATAGCCTAAAAGCCCAAACCCATAACCTAAAAACCCTTGTGTGCGCAAGTACTCATAAGACATCCATATGAGTACTTGTATTAAAAACCAAAATTTTCCAAAGTACTTATAAGCGATAACAAAAAGAGGGAGGACGATGGAAAAATATATTCCATATATAATGGGAACAACTAAAAATGACAAGGGATTAAAAGTACCTAACCAGTAATTAAAAAGTATATAGGTTAGCATGCCATAGAAAAAGCCCCAAGGAATTGCAGATATTATTCGTATTCTTGTCGATAAGAGAGAAAACGGTATGAGCACAAAAAAACCTAGAGGAAATATGCCAAATCTAAAAAAATAATTAGGAAAGGCAAGAGCAAAAAGCACTGCGGCAAGAATTACCAATGTTGCATTTTGGAAAAAGTATAAAAAATGAAAATGTGGTTTTATTATAGGAGACATATGGACAGAGTTCTTTGCCATAGTGTATTATTATATCATCTTTATACTTTATGAAGAATTATCTTTTAGAGAATGGTCTGCATCCCATACAGAAGATTGAAGGTCTTTTCCCGCTTTAAAAAGTACTACCGTGTGTTTTGGTACTGTTATTTGTTTTCCTGTACGAGGGTTTCGAGCATGAAGTTTCTCCTTTCTTTCTTTTAAAATAAATGTACCAAATCCTCGTAATTCTATTTCTTTTCCATTCTTTAGGGCGTTACTTGTGGATTCCAAGAATGAATCTACAATGAGTTGTATAAGGGTTTTCGAAAACCTCACATTTTTATGAGAAGAATAAAGAGTATTAAATATTTCTGAAACAATATTGGATTTTGTATGTCTACTCAAGAAAATATAAAAAAATTATTTTGTAGATGAAACACTGCTTGTAGAAGAGGCAGTGTCTTTTGTGGAAGAGACTTCTTTTTTTGTTTTCATAAAATGGAAGTAAAGTCGAGATTTAAGTCGCGCACTTTTATTTTTGTGAAACACGCCCTTGCTTGTGGCTTTGTCTATATATTTTATAGCAGCATCAAAGCGTTTTTTTAACTCTATAAGCTTTTCTGGGTCTGTCAAATCATGATGTTTTTGATATGCCTTAATAGTAGTTTTTGTTTTTGAAACAACTATTTTGTTTTTCATAGTTTTTTTCTTATCTTGTAGTATTCGTTTTTTTGCCGATTTTATATTCGCCATATAAATAATTATTACATATTTATATAATATATGTCAATAAATAATTATTTATAATATTGATATTTTTCTGCAATTAAATGTTAAAAAAGTAATGTTTTTATCATATAATTAAACTATGAGTGTAGAATATAAGGTTTCTGGGTCCTCAACTCAGGGTTTAGTGGGTGCTACCCTTGGTTTTTTTATTGGCTTTGCAGCAGTTACTCTGTTTGCTCCGCTTGTTAACTTTTTAAGTCTTACTCCGGTAGAAAAGGGCTTATTGCTGTCTATATCAAGTTTGACGGGTTCTTTATTGCGTATTCCTTTTGCTGCCTTTGTTGACACGACGGGTGGTCGTAAACCTATGTTAATCCTTTTGACACTTGCAATTATTGGAATGATTAGCATTTACATGTTATTAGGGTTAGATCCTGTAGAAATAAAAAACCGCTTTGGATTATTATTGTTTTCGGGTGCACTAGCAGGGTGTGGTATTGCGACATTTTCTGTAGGTATAGGGCAAACCTCATATTGGTTTCCACAAAAAACACAAGGGAAAGCATTAGGTATTTATGCTGGAGTTGGCAATCTTGCCCCCGGTATTTTTGTCTTTCTTATTACTAACTATTTATTAAAATCACTAGGACTACGCTATACATATTTACTTTGGGCAGTGATCCTATTTATGGGTACTATTTTTTATTTTTTTATTGGACGAAATGCTTGGTTTTTTCAGCTGCGTGCTCAAGGAGCTGGTGTTGATGAAGCAAAGCAGATTGCGAGCGAAAAATATAGGCAAGAACTATTGCCAAAAGGCACAGCAATACAGGGGTTAATAGCGTCTGCCAAAATATGGCAAACATGGATAATGGTGTTTGTGTATTTTTTTAGTTTTGGCGGTTTTCTTGCACTTACAAATTGGTTTAAAGAATTTTTTAATAATTATCATGCCATGACTATTGCAATGGCAGGAGCATTAACTTCTTTTTATTCTATTGGTGCTTCTATAGCTCGGATTTTTGGGGGGGGGATAGCAGATAAAATTGGAGGAAGAAAAGCTACTAATATTTCTTTATTTATTTCTGGTGTTGGAGCCTTGTTATTAGCGCTTACTGGTAATTATGTAATTAACTTGATAGGACTTGTTTTTATGACAGTAGGCATGGGTATAGTAAATGCAGGTGTATTTAAAATGCTGCCGCGTTTTGTACCCCACGCAGTAGGTGGTGCGGCAGGCTGGGTAGGAGGACTAGGAGCTCTTGGGGGCTTTGTTCTGCCCAATATTCTTTCACAATTTTTAAGTACAGGTGCTGCTGGAGATGCTGGCTATTTGAAGGGCTTCTATGTTTTTGTGGTACTAATAGTTATATCATTGGTCTTGGTGAATTTATTGCCAAAAAAAGATTTGTAGAATTATATGTAATTTTAAGGAGGCAGTTATGTCAAAGAAAATTTCTTCAATTTGTAATTATTGTGGAGTAGGTTGTAGTATTGATTATTCCATTGAAGATGATGGAAAAGTAAGTGCTAAAGGAACTCCTCAGTATCCTGTAAATCGGGGCATTCTTTGTCCTAAGGGATTTAAGATACATGAGCCCTTATTATCAGAGGAAAGAGGAACAACTCCTTTGATGAAGAAAAATGGGCAACTCGTACCCGTATCTTGGGATGAGGCAATGCAAGGGTTTTCATCTAGGGTACATGAAATACAGAATAAGCATGGAAGAAATTCGCTTGCTTATATTAGTACGGGACAGTTGTACACAGAAGAAATGGCAATGTTAGGTCAGGTGGGACGAACGGGCATGGGAATGGAAGGAGATGGGAACACGCGTCAGTGTATGGCAAGTGCAGTTGTTGCTTATAAGCAAGCATTTGGCTTTGATTCTCCTCCTTTTACATATGAAGACATTGAACATTCTGATTGTATTATTTTTGTAGGTTCAAATGCATCTATTACGCATCCTATCGTCTTTAATCGAATTAAAAAAAATAAGAATAATCCAAGGGTGTTTGTAATGGACCCCCGTTATTCAGAGACGGCACAAAAAACGAATGTTCATGTGCCAATAAAACCTAAGCGCGACTTGATTCTGTTATACATGGTAGCTAAAGAA
The DNA here is from genome assembly GCA_965216965.1 of Spirochaetia bacterium. Taxonomy (GTDB): domain Bacteria; phylum Spirochaetota; class Spirochaetia; order WTKD01; genus CBDAKK01. The sequence goes on from CBDCGX010000032.1 coordinate 63,930, forward strand.
TTAATACGAAGAGATGCACTTGATCATGATTTTATTGATAAACATACAAATGGATTTAATGATTTTAAGGCACATGTAGAAAAATATAATACAGAAGATGTAGAAAAGATCACTAATGTTCCTAAATCAGTTTTTATAGATATGGTTGACAGCATAGAAAAGAGCAAGGCCATGACCATATGGTGGACTATGGGAGTTAATCAGAGTCATCAAGGTACGAGAACTGCACAAGCTATTATCAATATTTGTTTAATGACAGGCAATATTGGAAGGCTAGGAGCAGGACCAGCTTCTTTAACAGGACAAGCTAATGCTATGGGGTCTCGATTATTTAGTAATACTACCTCTCTTTATGGGGGAAGAAATCATGCAAACCCTGCTCATCGCAAGGAGGTGGCAGATATATTGGGTATTGATGAAGACACACTTCCTAAGGCAGCAACCATGCCATATAATAAAATAATTGATGGAATTGATTCGGGAATAATTAAAGGACTTTGGATCATATGCACTAACCCACTTCATTCGTGGATAAATACTAATAGACTTAGATCTCTAATAGAAAAGTTAGATCTTTTTGTGGTACAAGATATCTATCCTAATACTCTTACTGCGCGAAAAGCTGATATTTACTTTCCTGCTGCAGGTGCGGGAGAAAAATGTGGCTTTCTCATTAATTCTGAGAGAAGGTTGGGAGTGGCACAAAAGGCAATGGATCCACCTGGAGAAGCATTATCTGATCATGAAATATTTAGGAGAATAGCTGTGGCATATGGATGTGAAGATGTTGTTAAAGGTTGGGATACACCCGAACAAGTATTTCATATTTTAAAAAAATTAAGCAAAGGAACTCCGTGTGATATAACAGGTGTCAGAGATTATCAATTTATTATTGAAAAAGGAGGAGTGCAGTGGCCATATCCCGAAGAAAATCCTAGTGATGATTCGCAACGCCGACTATTCCAAGATGGGGCTTTTTCTACATCTGACGGAAGAGCAAAGTTTCTCTTTGAAGATTGGGTGTCTCCTGTAGAAGAGCCAGATGAACAATACAATTTCTACCTTCTTTCTGGAAGAGGTACAATAGTTCAATATATGTCTAATACTCGCACACAAAAGTCTCCAACATTACGAAAAGTTATGGAAGATGAATTGTATGTAGAGATGAGCCAAGTAGATGCTGACAAGCTTTCTGTTCAAAATGGATCAAAAGTTGAAATAAAATCTCGACATGGTTGTATTCAAGCAAATGTGAAAATTAGGGAAACAGTAGGTGAGGGATTTATTTATCTTCCATTCCATTATGAGGAGACAAATACTTTAACAAATGACGCTTTTGATGCATATTCTGCACAGCCATCTTTTAAGACTGGAGCAGTAAGCATAAAAGCTATTTAGTAATGAAGCCACTCTATGGCGTAATCCTGATGGGAGGTAGGAGTAAACGTTTTGGATTTCCAAAAGGATTGGTTTCTCAATCTTCTATTACACATAGTCATGGTGGACAAGAAGCCTGTCATAGAGTAAATAGAATAGACAATTGCTACAAAGATACTACTGTATTAGTAGATAAAAAGAATAATGAGTTTCACGATGCTCCGTGTAACGATATAGCTCAGTGGCAATATCTTAAGAATATATTATTGCCATACTGTTCTGCAGTGTTTTTTTCTATACATACTACACAACGCTTCTTATATTCGGATATTCCAGAAGAATCTATTATTTATGATAATAAAGAATTTTCGAAAAAGGATAGAATACCCTTAACGGGAATACTTTCTGCTCAAAAGCAATTGCCACGAGCGGATATTATTGTAATTGCGGTTGATCTTTTTTATTTTGGTCACGCTAGTATCAAGCAGCTTCTTGGGGAGCATTATAGCAATATAAAAGCAAATAATAAAAACTTTAGTTATGCTACTGTTTTTCTTACAGAAAGAATGCAGCCACTGTGTGCTATTTATCGTGCAGAAAGTTTTTCTTACTTTTTGGAAGCTTTTAAAAAGGGAAGATATAGTATATGTAGAATTATTGAATCAATGGCACATAAAAAGATAGTGAGTAAGTACCCAGAGGAGTTGCGCAATGTAAATACACGCATAACAATTTGTAGTATGGAGCAAATTCATGAAAAATAATAGTATTACACAGCTTGTAGATAAGTTGGGGCGACCATTGAATGTTTTACGTCTCTCAGTCACTGATAGATGTAATTTTAATTGTGTGTATTGCATGCCAGATAAAAATATTACATTTCTTCCCAAACATAAAATACTTTCATTTGAACAAATATGTAGAGTTGTTAAGGCTCTTTGCAAACTAGGGTTAAAAAAAATAAAAATAACTGGTGGTGAGCCCACTCTTCGAATAGGAGTAGACAAATTGATAACGATGCTGTGCAGTATAGCTAATATAGAAGATATTGCTCTTATTACTAACGGGGTTTTCTTAAAGACGCTTGCTTCCCGATTAAAAAGATCTGGATTAACAAGAATTACTGTGAGTTTAGATGCTATGAATAATCGTGTTTTTCAAAAAATAGTGGGAAATACTCATAGTGTACATCCCATTCTTCAAGGAATAGAAGAGGCATTACAACAAGGGTTTTCCCCCATTAAAATAAATTGTGTAATACAGAGAGGTATAAATGAAGATCAAATTTTACCTTTAGTTGAATATTTCTTGCACCCACAATATCATTTGAGGTTTATAGAATATATGGATGTAGGTTCTATTGATTGGAAACAAAAAGACATGCTATCTTCATTAGAAATATTAGCAAAGATAGAAAAGAAATATAACTTACAAAAAATAGATCCGTCTTTTGTAGGAGAAGTTGCAACACGCTATAAGTACAGCAATGGGAAAGGAGAAGTAGGATTTATTTCTTCTGTTACTCAACCGTTTTGCAAAGATTGTAATAGATTGAGACTTACTGCAGATGGGAGTCTTTATGGCTGTCTTTTTTCTAGCAATGGTGCTAATATTAAATCATTTCTTGATTCTAATGGAAGTGACGAAGAGCTTGTTGATATATTAGCAACATTTTGGAAGCAGCGAGAAGATCGATATTCTGAAGAACGATGGGAACGCAGGAATGATAAAAATATGAAAAAAGTAGCAATGAATTTCATAGGAGGCTAGCATGTTTACGCACTTAAATAAGAAACAATTTCCACATATGGTTAATATTAGTAAAAAAAAAATACAGAGAAGGAAAGCACAGGCACAGAGTGTGGTATCTCTTGATGATGAAATAGTAGCTTGTTTCTCAGGAAGTGATATACAAAGTAAAAAAGGATCTGTGTTTGCAGTATCAATTGTTGCTGGAATACAAGCGATAAAAGATACGAGTCGTATAATCCCTTTGTGCCATAACATACCTATTTCTGGAGCAGAGATTGATATAGAATTACATGAGAATCACGTTAAAATACTCTGTTCTGTGTCTTCTGATTATGCTACAGGCGTAGAAATGGAAGCATTATTAGGAGCATCCATTGCTGCTATCACTGTTTATGATATGTGTAAGAGTATACATTCAAATATAATAATTAAAGAAACAAAATTACTTTTTAAAGAAAAAAAGGATATGGCATGATAATTACAATGAGATATTTTGCATCCATTGCAGAGGTAGTAAAAAAAACAGAGGAACAAATAGATACTTCATATAGTTCTGCACAAGAACTATATGAGTACATTAAAAAAAAATATACCATACACTATGATATCTCGCAAATTCGTATGGCAGTAAATGATTGCTACGTAGGTTTTTCATATAAGTTACAGAATGCTGATACTATAGTTTTTATTCCGCCTGTTTCTGGGGGGTAAAATGGAAGAATTTATATTGCAAGAGGATGAAATAAAAGATATAAGTTATCTATCTAATAACAGTAGAGAAGGTGCAAGACTGATATTTTGGGGTTTAGTGAGAGACCATAATCTTGGATATAAAGACATAAGTAAAATTGAATATAGTTGCTATCATGAACTTGCTATTAGAGAAGGAAGAAAGATTTTGGGTGAAGCAAGAGAAAAATTCTCAATACTTAGAATACATTGTATTCATAGGATAGGAATGCTGATGGTACAAGAAAGGGTCGTGCGAGTTGAAATTGGAGCAGAACATAGAGAGGCATCCTATCATGCTTGCATGTATGTTATGGAAGAAATAAAAAAACGATTACCTATCTGGAAAAAAGAATTTTCTTTAGCACATGGAGGAAGATGGATAGATGGGTAGTGTGAATTTTGACGAATATTTTTCTCGGCAAATAAAAGTACCAGGATTTGGAAGAGGAGCACAAAAGAAACTTCAAAAAACAAAATGTCTTGTTGTTGGGATGGGCGGGCTTGGATGTCCTGTTTCTCTTTATCTTGCCGCAAGCGGGATAGGTACATTAGGTATTTGTGATAATGATAAAGTAGAAGTGAGTAATATAAATCGCCAAATACTTTATTCCATAAAAGATATAGGGAAAAGAAAAGTAATTGCTACAAAGGAAAAACTAAAAGGATCATATCCTTTTCTTACGATAATACCACACATATTTCGTTTGGGTGAGAAACAATGTCTTAATCTTATTGCACGTTATGATCTAGTAATAGATTGTACAGATAATTTTCATAGCAAGTATCTCATTCATGACGCATGTTTGGAATTACATGTTCCTTTAGTACAGGGGGGCATTTATCAATGTTATGGACAAGTATTTAGTTTTCAATTTAGTAAACGAAAGTCTCAGGGGCCCTGTATGCGTTGTATTTGGAGAGAGGAGCCTGATGGCATATGCACTCGTTCTTGTGAAGATGCAGGTGTTTTAACTGTACTTGCGGGTTCTATAGCGATCACACAATGTATGACTGCTATGCAAATGATATTGAAACCGTCGTTCAAGCAGCCCACCATGCGCCTTTTTACCTATGATACGCAACAATGGCAAACTATTACTGTCCCTATACAAAAAAAGTGCATATGCCAATCGGTAAAAAGGTCAAATCTTCCTGAAATTACTCGATTAAAACAAAATACATCTTTAGAAATAGAAAAATTCCCAAATTCCAAAAGCTGGAATCTTCTTGACCTTCGCCCTGAAAAAGAACAGGGCATGAGAAAATACTTAACACATAAAAACCCATTGTGTATTAGTTATAAAGAAATTTCTAATATTCAATATTTACTTAAACGTTTAGAACCTCAAAAAAAATATGTGCTTATGTGTACTGCTGGCGTGTTAAGCCTTCACATTACTAAACAATTGCGGAGTTATGGATATTTTAACACCTTCTCTCTTGCAGGTGGGTATAAAGGATTACAAAAGTAATATGAATGAAAGCATCCTTTTACTTTTTTCTATTATTGCTGTAATAAGTTCTTTTATTGGATTAGGGGGAGCAACGTTTTATCTTGTTAGTATGGATTTTTTTCAATTCCCCTATTTGGTAATCCCTTTTATTGCGTTGAGTAGTAATATAGTTGTGTGTGGAATAACTCTATTTACCGCCACATTGAGAAAAGAACAACTCCCCATTCTTTTTTTAGCAAAAATAATATTTCCTTCTATTATTTTCGTGTATCTTGGAGCAAGTATTGCATTTACAGAACAGGCGTTTAGACTCATATTGAGTTCTTCGGTATTGCTTATACTAATATTTAGAATAGTGTATAAAAAGAAAAGTATTTCAGAGAACATAATAGAAAGAAACTATTCGGGCAAATCTGATTATATTCTTATCCTTGTTAGCATGGGTATAGGGTTTCTTTCTGGCATCATAGGAATTGGAGGGGGTATTATTCTTGGACCTGTTCTCTTTTTACGTGGTATGTCTTATCTTCGGATTCGGCTAGTAACATCAATATATATATTTTTAAATTCAATAATTGGCATTATTGCTCAAATGAGTAAGTGGCTTTCTCAAACTACAGTGGCAGATCTTAGTTCTCAGATTGCTCCGTATGTACAATTGGTGTTTGTATGTGTTATAGGGAGTGCTTTTACAAATATTTTTAGCGGTATAATAAAAAAAGAACACTATATTAAACGAACTGCACTATCTCTTATGGTAGTGGTATCAATTTTTAATTTTATAAGAGCAGGTATAATATATGGAAAAAACTAGTTTTTCTTCTTTACCCTTTGCAGTGCTTACTGTATCGGATACGCGGTCCTTGCACGATGATGTATCGGGCAGTACTCTTGTTCATTGCATTGAGGGTGCAGGACATACTATTATTCATAGACAACTTGTAAAGGATAATATTTATCACATCCGCTCCGTGGTTTCGCAGTGGATAGCAGATGATTTAGTGCAAGTAATCTTGCTTTCGGGAGGTACGGGATTTTTTGGCTCTGATGTTACTCCTGAGGCAGTATCAATTCTTTTTGATAAGGACATTGCTGGATTCGGAGAACTATTTCGATCAAGGTCTTATGAGGAAATTGGCACTTCAACCATGCAATCGCGTGTCTGTGCAGGTATAGCAAACACAACGCTTATTTTTGTATTGCCAGGTTCTCCTCATGCATGTAAAACAGCGTGGGCACTTATCTCTGAACAATTAGATAGCACTAAAAAACGTTGTAACTTTGTAAAGGTGCTTAAGAGTAATATATGATATCAATAGAAGAGGCACAGTCCATACTCAATGCACAAATAATAGGTATGCCAGCTATAGAGAATATATCTCTAGAGGACAGTAGAGATAGGGTTCTTGCAGAAGATATTGATGCACCTTTTGATTATCCTCAATATGATAATAGTGCAATGGATGGGTATGTACTTCATATAGATGATATAGAAGGCGATAGAAGTATAGCTGTGGTGGGTGAAATAACAGCGGGAACGGAACCTGCATTTTTATCTCGGCCACTGGCACAGAAAATATTTACAGGAGCTCCTATACCCGCAAATGCCAATGCAGTAGTTCCAATGGAATTATGTGAAGTTCATAATAACAGAGTCATTATTGCTAAGCAAGTGTATGAAGGTGATCATATTAGAAAGAAAGGCACCTATTTTAAAAAAGGAAAAAGAATGCTTACAATTGGTACAAAAATAGACAGTAAAATTTGTGCGATAGTATCTACTATGGGAAAATCCACTGTTTCTGTTTATAAAAAGGTTCGAGTTGCTATTGGAACTACTGGGAATGAAGTATTAAAACCTGGAGATATATTATCAAAAGGGAAAATATACGATAGTAATACCCCATTTTTATTTCATGAGTGTATGAGAGAGGGATATGAGGTCGTAATGGTAGAACATTTGTCAGATTCTCTTGAACAAACTATAGAGTTTCTTCATTGTGCAGAAAAAATAAGTGATATTATATTGTTTAGCGGCGGTATATCTGTTGGAGAAAAAGATTTTGTATATGCTATGCTTAATAAGGAATCGTGTAATATCCATTTTAGAAAAGTAGGAATAAAGCCCGGAAAGCCTTTTACCTTTGCTTCTTATAAAAACACACCTCTTTTTTGTATTCCGGGAAACCCTCTTGCTGTATTCATTGTTTTTTATTATTTTGTACATCCTTATTTACTCGCATCGCAAGGAGTAGTAAAGAAAAAAAACCGACTGCATTATTTTCCTGTTCCTAAAGATATCGCAATTAACACTCGCACTCAATTTTTATTTTCTCGTATTATTAAAAGCAATAAAGAAACGATCATAGAAATACTTTCTGAACAAAGTTCGGCTGCTATACAGAATGTGCTATTGTCAGATGGGGCATTAATAGTTCCAGCTAATACTAATGTAAAAAAAGGAACAATACTTTCTTTTCTTTCTTTTTAAATGCTTTAAAGGGATGAAGATCCCTTAGAAAATAGAGCGTGTTATTTTCTTCCAATTTTTTCGTCAATCATGTCTTTGTTGATTTCTACCCACAATGGTCTGCCATGAGGGCAACGAGGCGTATTAAGATCAAGAGCATATTCAAGTAGCATAAAAGCATCATTATTATCTATATGATCTCCTGCTTTTATTGCCATCTTACATGCCTTAGATGCAAATGCAGTTATGCTTATACCAAAAGGATTGCTTTCATCTTCTATGATTTTTGCAATAGTATCGGCATTTATTGATAATGAATCTGGCACTGCAAAAAGGGTGTAATCAGTTTTTGTTGTTTTTTTTATGATAATACCCATTTTTTCGTAGGATTTTACTAATAGATTCATATCAGTTTCGCTGTATGAAAGAGTGAGAGGTATGGGGATGAGTAATGTTTGGGGAGAATGTGTGGTTTTTAATGTGTCAAATATTTTTTTTTCGTGTGTAGCATGAAAATCTAAGAGGAAAAGAGTCATTCCTTTTTCAAACATTGCATATGTTCCAAAGAGACATCCTAAAAAAGCAAACTCTTTTGATCTTTTTTGATAGAAAGAGGGTTTGTTTTTGAGGTGGAAATCTATAGGAGCCTTGTTGTCCTTTATGTGTTTAAAAAATGAAGACGGAGTGACTTTGTTATCATAGTGTGATTCTAGAGAGTGTGCTGAGGATTTTGAAGGGGTATGTGTTGGATATGAATATTCTTTATGAGAAAGAGATATCTTATGTTTTTGTGGGATGGTGGAGTTTGTTGTAAAAGAATTGTGTGTTTCTGAATGGATAGAATCCTCATGTGTTTTTTTTTCTAATAATAAAGAAGATGTTGGAATAGTAAGCGTAGGGTTTTTTTTTGCAAAAGATGCAATAAGTGATTCTATAGTGGATATAACAAAAGATCGTACTTTTGTTATATCCTTTATACGCACCTCTTGCTTTGCGGGATGAATATTTACATCTACATCTTCTGGTGGAATATTTAGAAAAAGTACTACTTGAGGGAAGAGACTAGTGTGTATGACATTTCTATATGCGTATTCAATTGCTTGGAGGATTTTATATTCCTTTATGTTTCTTTTATTTATAAAGATGTGAATATGTTTTCTATTTCTCATTACTACGTTAGGTGTTCCTGCTGCACATGATATTGTTATATTGCTAAATGAGTCACGTATAGTATCTTGCCATACAAAGTCTCGTATATTTTTTGTATGGGTTATTCGTACCGCTCTATTTAATTGATCTTCTACGGGAAATGAGAGGAGCGTTTTTGAGTCTTCTTTAAGAGTAAATGCTATGTGCGGAAATGTTGCTGCTTTTATGGCTAAGAGTGTTTGTATTCTTTTTTTTTCTGTGCTAGGTGGTGCTAGAAACCTTTTTCTTGCGGGAACTGTATAAAAGAGCTTTTCAATTGTGACGGAGGTTCCCTTGTTTCGAGAACCAAGTTTCACGGGCGATATTTTCCCGTCTTCTATTATAATATAATGAGCCGCTTCTGTATCGGCATCATGGCTTGTTATAGTTGTTCTACTTACAGAGCTAATGCTTGCAAGTGCTTCGCCTCTAAATCCCATACTAGTAATATGTTGCAAGTCCGAAACTGAAGATATTTTTGACGTTGCGTGTGTTTTACAACAAAGGGCGAGATCGTCTTTTGACATTCCTTCGCCATTATCTGAGACATGTAATAGTTCTATGCCTCCTTTTTTAATTACAACTTCTATACTGGTTGAATGAGCATCAATGCTATTATCTAAGAGCTCTCGTAATATGGATGAAGGGGAATCAACAACTTCTCCTGCTGCGATTTGCTGTGCTGTATGAGCATCAAGTACTCGTATTCTTGTGTTTTTTACCATAATATATTTTCTTTATGCTTCTTTTATAATATCATATTTTAATTCTTATAGAAGTTTTAAGATGCCCATAAGGTATCTTTTGATAGTAACGGAAGAGTGGATCATATGTGTTCCATGTGGTGCGAAGATTCTTATTTTTCTTAATTGCTGAACTAATAAAGATATAGTGTGAGTGTCTAAGAATAGTGATTTGTTTTTCTCTAAGGAATGTATGTTGGGGGGAAGTTCAAACCATATGGGCTCGGGAAAATCAATAATGATGTGATTGTTGTCTAGTTTTTTCATAAGAAGAGTTTCTGCCTTACTACGGATATCAAGGTTTTCTAGCTTTTTTATAAAGATATCGGCTATGTTTGTTACTGCATACTCTGCTATAAGAGTATATATATTACCATGTGCTACAGAAGACGCAAGTTCTAGACGTTTACATCCATGTGAACGCGATAAACAAAATGAAGTAAATTCTTCATCAGTGAGGTAAAGCAACTCCTTGGGTTTTATGACAGATTCTTTTATTGCATGGAAGAGTGCATGTTTTATCATTGAGGTAGCGCTTCGTACTTTTTGGTGCCAATATACGCTTTTATACATTAAATATTTTGAAAACAGAAGATGCTCCATAGGTATAGGTGAAGTACATATTATAGAAAGCGCATTGGAAAGTTTGAGATGATGTACTATAAAATCGACGTCCTGTATGCCATATGGCACTCCACAAAAAAGAGCATCTCTACAAAGATAATCCAGTTTATCAGGATCTAAAGCTCCCGAAAGGATATTTCTGAAGATTGTAAGTTGTGTCTTTTCTAGTTTACTTTTAGGTATATAGTATTTCTTATAGTTGTGAGCAATAATTGCTGCTACAAGGTGAGGAATGCCACCAGATTTTGTGATTGCTTTTGATAATTGTGAAATAATGAGGTCTGCGCTTATATCTTCATGTTCTGGAAGTGGGAGCTCTTTAAGACTATGGGTATAGGGAAAGTGTCCAATATCGTGGAGAAGTGCGGCTAGAATAAAAGATCTTACAGATGAAATTGAAAACTTTGGACAGTTTTTTTGTATGATAAGAGAAGATAATATTTTTCTTGCAATATGCATTACTCCAACGCTATGTGAATAACGAGTATGAGTTGCTCCAGGATAGACAAGATATGTTGGTCCTAGTTGTTTTATTGAAAAAAGTTTTTGCAATACAGGATGTGTGAATATATTAGTAAATAGGGGGTCGTAATGTATAGATGTCCACAACGGATCTCGTATAACAGAAGTGTAAGATTGTGTAAGATAATTATGTATATAAGTATTGCTCATTATAGATGTTTTTAAGTATAGTGAAAAATGGGATGAAAATATATTGGATATATATTGAGATATTGCTTATCGTGTTGTTGTTTGTAGCCTGCTACAGAGAAAAGCAGAATACAGAATATATTGTGCCTATTCCTAATTTAAGGGGATTGAGTACATCTCCTAGCGGTGATGCGAAAATAAAATTGCAAGAGGAATCATTGCCTCCTATAATTGAAGATGTTTTATCAGAAAGCACCTCTCACCCTCTTTTGGATGATCTTTCTGAGAACAATGAAGGTGTCTCAAAAAAAAAATCTTTAGAAGCGTTTCCTAGTAGTTTTTCAGATATATTAAATTGGGGTGCAGTTCGGTTTTCGCAAAAGAATTCAACAATAAAGAATGTGCTAGCAGAAAACACAGGGGAATATAATATTCAAGCACTATCTCAGTCTGTACAAACAAAGAAGAATAGGGCATTTGATGTTGCGATTGGTGATTTGCAAGACCTGTATACACAAGATGGAGTTAATAAAAAGATACTAGAAACAATACAATCTTTCATGCGTGATTTCCAATCAGGTGTAATTGATACAACACTACAAAAGTACGTTGTAGCCGATGTTGTAGAAATAATATCAAGAAAAATTGCTCGCAATAGAGAGTATGTTCGTTTTATTACAGAATATCGCATTGGAAAAATAGAACATGGAGATGAGAACGAGCGCTATGCAAAAATACGTATTTTTGCACAATCAAAGCAATTTCTGTCTCAAATAGTTTTATTAATGTATTTTGAGAAAAAAGAAAATAGCGATGAGTGGAGCATAATTGCTATTGAAGGCGAGTTTAATGATTTATTAGAACCTTATTTGTCACAAGGGATTTTCTTGCCAAGTGGAACATTGGGATTAACACAAAACTTTTAGCTGTGAAAATTATTTTAATATTGAGTACTATAAAAATATGAGTAAAAAAGCAATATTAGCATATTCTGGGGGACTTGATACCTCAATTATTATACCGTGGTTAAAAGATACTTATGAAGATATGGAAGTATATGGTGTTTGTGTAAATGTGGGACAGAAAGAAGATTGGAATGGCATTATAGAAAAGGGCAAGGCGTCTGGTGCAATAGATGTACGAGTATGTGATGTAAGAGAAGAATTTACAGAGGAATATCTTTTTCCTATGTTACGCTCTGGGGCTATTTATGAACAAAAATATCTTCTGGGGACTTCTATAGCTCGCCCTTTGCAAGCAAAATGCCAAGTAGATTATGCAAGAGAAATAGGAGCTGATACATTGGTGCATGGATGTACAGGAAAAGGGAATGATCAAATACGCTTTGAACTTTCATATAAAGCATTAGCACCAGAATTGGATATTATTGCACCATGGAGGATATGGAACATATCTTCAAGAGAACAGGCAATTGATTATGCAAAAAAACATAACATTCCTCTCGGTGATATAGGAAAGAAAAATATATATTCAAGAGACGAAAATATATGGCACACAAGTCATGAGGGTGGTATTCTCGAAAACACATGGGACCGACCAGAGGAATCTATGTTTCAACGAACAAGCCCTTTGAGTGAAGTTCCTGATGTAGAAGAAGAAATTATTATAACAATTGAAAAAGCAAAGCCCATTGCACTTAATGGAAAAACTATGAGTTTTTTAGAAATCCTAGAAACGCTTAATGATATAGCGGGAAAACATGGAATAGGAAGGGCAGATATTGTTGAAACACGTCTTGTAGGAATGAAAAGTCGTGGAGTATATGAGACTCCAGCAGGCACCGTTTTATATATTGCTATAAGAGAACTTGAGATGATGACCCTTGACCAAGATACTCTTATGATGAAAAATCAGCTTTCTTTAAAATATGCACAAGAAATATATAATGGGAAATGGTTTAATAACTTTAGAAGAGTAATGGATGCTTATATGCAAGAAGCTGCACGTTGTATTACAGGTGAGGTACGGCTTGTATTATATAAAGGCTCTGCATATGTTGTAGGAAGACGTTCTCCATATTCATTGTATATTGAAGATATTGCATCGTTTGGGGAAAGTTCATATGAGCATAAAGATGCCACTGGTTTTATAAGTCTTTATGGATTAAATACGGGCGTACAAGCAATGGTTTACAATCAGGATATAATCACAAAGGATACTTCTCAAACTAAATTGCTAAAAGAGATGGCGAGTTTTTCTGAGAAGTAGATGTCTTATAAAGAATGAAGTGTTTTTTCTAATATTTTCATGCCATCCTTTATTGTGCGAAGAGGGCAGATAAGTGAAGGAGCAATTCGTAATGCACGATCTCCTGTTCTTAAAATAAGAAGTCCTTTTTTTCTTGCAAGAGATATAATGTGAGATATTGTTTTGTCAGAAGTGTTTTTTGTAAATTGTAGCCCCCGTAAGTGACCATGCCCAAGTGCTTTGAGGTTGTATTGTGTTGCAATTTTATTTATAGAATCACTCAGGAATACTTCTGAGTGACGCATTGCTTTTTGTATAGAAGGAATAAAGAGCTGAGTGAGAACAGCGAGTGCTGCTGCAGATACTACAGGATTTCCTCCCATGGTAGAACCATGATCTCCTGGTGCAAGATATTTTGTAATATGATGTTTTATGATAGTTGCTCCTATAGGGAGTCCTCCTCCAAGAGATTTTGCGAGAGTAATAATGTCAGGATGTAAAGGGGTGTTTTCTGAAAGGAATGGAAATCCACAACGATAAAGACCGCTTTGTACTTCATCCGCAATAACAATGGCGTTATATTTATTTGCAATTTCTCTAATGGTTTTTGCAAACGATTGGGACATAATTGAAAGTCCACCTTCACCTTGTATGGGCTCTACTATAATTGCTGCAAGAGAATCTGAAACAGTTTTTTTAAGAGTGCTACTATTGTTAAACGGTAAAAGGATGCAATTGGGAATAAGTGGCTTGCAGTGGGTTTTATATTTTTCTTTTGCGGTTACAGAAAGTGAGCCCATTGTTCTTCCATGAAAAGCGGAGGTAAATGATATAAACTGAGTTTTTTCTTTTCCCTTATATTTTTTTTTAAGAATAATTCGTGAAAATTTAAGAGCTGCTTCATTTGCTTCTGTGCCACTATTGCTAAGATATGTAGATGTGAAGTCATTTGTTGCAAAAGAATTGTTTGCAATTTTACATAATGTATTACAAAGTTCTATAGTGGGTTTGCTAACAAAGTAGTTTGAGCAGTGAATAATTTCTTTTAATTGTTGAGTGATAGCTTTGGTTATACTATTGTGTCCGTGTCCTAAGGCATTTACTGCAATGCCAGAAGTGAAATCTATATATTTTTTTCCTTTAATATCATAGATGTAATCCCCAGCTGCGTTTTTTACAACAAGGGATGGTTTGTAAACAGGAGCAAGAAAAGATTTATCTTGTGTTAGCATATATCTATTATAATTATAAACAATCATCCTCACAATTGTATAACCGTTCCTTGCTTCTTTGTTATAAGAGCAAGAAGATCGCCGCGTTTTTTGGGGTTTCCAATTATTACAAGTGTTTTTTTATTATACAAGGACAAAAGGGCATTGCGTGTCTTTGTAATCATTCCATCGCGTATAATACCTTCTTTTATATATTGTTGTATGTCTTTTTTACGCAAGCAAGGTGCAATGGAATTGTGTATTTTCACCCCTCTATATCAGAAATGAAAAGTGTTATATCGCTTTTCCACGATTGAGCAATATGTTGGGTTGCTTCGTCTGCATTAATGTTAAGCGGCGTTCCATTTTTTGTCATTGATACGGGGTTTAGTATGGGAAGATGTCCTGATTCCAGAAGAATAGAGATAATACTTGTATTGCATTCTGTAATGTGTCCTGTGTGATTTGTATTGGCATTGGTTCCTTTATATCCTTGTGGAAGGCGTATTTTTTTTCCAATAAGTAAGGATGAAGAAAGACCCGAAATTCCAACTGCATTAATTCCAAATGCAATACATTTTCGAGTGAGATTAGTGGTGATTTCTCCACAAAGTATGCGATCGACTGCGAGCATTTCTTTTTTAGACGTAATTCGTAATCCTTCTTTTGTAAAACAAGGACTGTGAATGGATAATTTTTTTGAGTATTCACTTATATTTTTTCCTCCTCCATGTAATATAACGCACCAATAGTGAGATTGTATTGCTTTGATGTCATGGAGTATTGATGTTATGGTCTTTGTGTTATTTAAAAAGGCACCGCCTAGTTTTATGAGAAGTTTTTTCTTTTTTATTGTTGTGTTGTTTTTATAGCCCACAGTCTTCAGATAAATTATTTCGTATATTAAAATTTTGTATGGCTTGTCCTACAGCACCTTTCCATAAATTATCAAGTGCCGAAAAAAGGATGATACAATTATCTTCAATTTTATATCCAATAAGAACATTATTGGTGTGTTGTATTGTTTTTGTTTCTGGAAGGTTGTTTTTTTCAAGGATTTTTATCCATTTTTCGTCTATATATTGGGCACACAATGCTTGAGCAGCTCGGATGCCTTCTTGTTTTGACGAAAGGGGAATTGTTATAATAGAAAGCATCCCTTGTGACATGGGCACTATTTGTGGAGAGAATACAAACGGAATGTCGTGTGTATGTGCAAGTGCTTCTATAAAATACGCAATTTCTTTTGTATGTTTATGGCTTGTTCCAGGACTATAGGGAAATATGCTTTGAGACCGTTCGCAAAAAAGCAAGTGGGGTTTTAGTGTTGCCCCTGCTCCTGACACTCCCGATGAGGATACTATGCTTATAAGCCCTTCTATTTCACAATGCCGTAATATGGGAAGTATTGCAAGAAGTATAGAAGTAGCGTAACAGCCGGGGCAAGCTATAAGTGATGATTTTTTAATATCTTTTCGGTACCATTCGCTTAATCCATAGGTGGCTTGGGCGAGAAGATGTTTTGCGGGATGCACTTCGTTATAATGAGTTTCATATACTTTGTCGTTATTATTGCACCTAAAATCAGATGAAAGATCTATGACAGTTAGTGTGTTATTATTTTCTTCTTGAGAGTTGTTTTTGGGAAGGAATTGCGATATATAGCGTGCAGATACTCCGTGGGGAAGAGCCGAGAAAAGAATATTTATTTCTTTGTTTTTTGCATATTCAATCAGATCATCAATAGAAAAGTAGGTGTTTTTTTTCAATGTTTTCTGTTCTAATATATCAAAATCTTTTATGGGTTTTTCTTTGTTGCTTAGAGAAGCTGGATATACTGATTGTATGTGGGGATGTTTACAAAGAATTTTGAGGAGAAGTTGCCCTGTGTATCCGGTTGCCCCAAGTAATCCTACTTTGTACATCATAGTTCTATTGTAGTGGATTCTTATTTATCTTATTACTTATAAGGAGTCGTCATGCTGGGAATATTCTGCTCCGATATCATGTTTTTTTATTACATGATGTTTTACAAAAATTTGTATAAAGCTAGCACATATTGTATCAATACTTGCAGCCATTCCTGAGAGAAGAGGAATGATTGGAATGATAATAATATAGAGCTCTTGTACAGATATGCTTTGTATAGAAGATATGAGAGCAAGACTACTTATGATAATATTTGTAGAGAATACGCCTGCTGCAAAGGAGCTTAGAATTGAAAGAAAGAAAATGATTAAAAATTGCAGTATTGTTATAGAGTCTGCACTAAATGATTTATATATGAGCATATATGTAAGAGCAATAGTAATAGATATACCTATTCGTGAGAATACGAAGCTAAAAGAAAGTGCCGCGTCAATTGTTTTTCTTTGAGAATTATATGATAATCCTGTATGCAATAGGGGAGCTCCTGCAACTGTCATGTCTCCGCCTGCAAAAGCAATAGAGGCAGGGGGCATTATTTGCCTCCACCACGAAAACAGTGGTATGGGAATATTAAAATATTTAAGAAGAATTGGAAATACAAGAAGACTTAAAAAGAATATATTAAAAACCAATACTATTATTAGAGATGAAAAAGTAGTTAACAGGTTTAAATCTGGGAGCATTTTAATTCGATATATAGAGAGAATGAGCGTTGCTATGATAAGCCAAGGAAGTATGAAGTGTATGATATTTATACATATATTTCTTAGTCCTTGTATTGTTTCTAGGATTATGTGTTTTCTGGGAAGCGTATACTTTATTATAATTCCGAGGAATGTTGCAAGTAAAAGTAATGGTGCTACTTTGGGTATAACAGAGTTGTTGTCTTGAGTAAATACAGATAACCAATTTGATGGGAAGAGGTCAGCAACAATATTTGAAAGAGAAAGAGGTATAATAGGTTCTATTTTGTTTACAAGGGGAATAAGGTTTTGTAAAGGGAAAAATATAAATATGCCCATAGATAGAAACAAGATGCTTGCATGTAATATAAGTGAGAGCGAGATAATCGTCTTGAAAAATGTTCTGAATTGTCCCATAGAAAGCATGTCGTGTATTGTAATGATAAGTGCAAAAAAGAAGTAAGGTATAGTGAAGTAAAGAATAACACGCAAAAGAAATATTGCAGTAAATGATATAATATTTCCTACAAAAGCTGTTGGTATAAAAAGGCCAATAAGTATTCCGATACAAAGGCTCACTGGGAATAAGTGGGAGTATCTACTATAAGTTAAAAATGTATTGCTAAGTCTCATATTCAGAATAATATCATAAATAAGTAAAAAAGAGCAAAGAGTATATACTATTTTAGCGGGATGTTTTCTTTTTAAAGAGATTGGTAATTTGTTTTTTTAAAGTCCCCATCCTATTGAGATGATGAGTAGTATTGCTCTTGTCGTATGTGTTGTTTTCAAAGATATTTTTTATCGTGTTATAGAGTCTTTCGGTATGCTGTGGTAAAAGGGAAGATTCATATTCATATGTTTCAGTGATTATTCCGTTCTGGCGTATGTGGGTTTGATATTCTAATAAAAAACTATATAACATGGTTGCAAACGCTGCTTGTACAGAAGAGTATTTTGATGAGTAGTTATGTTCTTTTTGCATTCCTCTATTTGTGTTATGTGTTACATGTTTGGGGATTGATATAAGAAGATATGGACGTATAGAATGCAGAGAAGACTGAGGCGCATGTGGGGCGGTAGATAGCAACTGTGCACAGTGCCTTAGCATATCAATAAAGAAAAATAATTCCGTTTTAAAGATAGACTCGCACTCTATTTGTGAAAAGTTTTCAAAATGTAAATATTCAGGAATATCCATGCAAAGTACTATATAGGCAAGGTTTGAGATATTTGACATGTTCATAGCAAGTATTGGAGACGCATAAGAATTTTTGGGGATGATATGTTCATTATGTTCTTTTATGTTTGTAACTACATAGTGGAAATTATTATAATTATTGTGATTACAGAATATATAAAGGTCATTTATAACACTCTTATGCGTTCCTATAATGCATATAGAGTCTTGAGAACTAGAAGAATTTGAATTATATGATATATTTTTATATGTATTATCCATGTTTACAGATTCTTCTTACTTTGTAGAGCATCTTTTTCTGAGATCAACTTCACATCTTGCCCATATCCTTTTTTCATGACGAGTACACGATTGTTTTCTACTATTACTATTATATCGGAAAGCCCACAAACCCCCACTGGTATTGGAGAAAAAACGTTTACTCGTTCGCTATTGGTTAAATAAATATGAGATGGAGATGTTTCTTCTGTTTTATTTTTAAAGTGTGACACTTCTTCCCAATTTCCTAAGTCATTCCAGTCAAAGGAGGAAAGTAATACTGCAGATCGTTGTGTGTGTTCCATGACTGCATAGTCTATTGATATATTTTCAAGTGATGAGTAATCTATTCCCGAAGGTATAACTTGGAGGAATGGCGTGTTATCTTTTTTTTGCCATGTAAGTGAGTGAGAGGATAGTACTTTAATAAGAGTGGGGCAATATTTTTCAAGTTCTGTTTTCATAAAAAGAGCGTTAAAACAAAACATTCCGCTGTTCCAGAGAAAGTGGTGCTCTTTTATATACCTTTGTGCAAGCTCCTTTGAAGGTTTTTCGTGAAATGATATAACTTGTTTTATATTCTCTCCCCCCTCGGAAAAAAATGAAGTACTATATTCTATATAGCCGTATCCTGTTTCTGCATGAGTAGGCGATATGCCAAAGGTTACAATGTAATTATGTTTTGCGCATTCTATTGCATCTATAACATCTTTTGTAAATGCATGTATGGGAGAAATTATATGGTCTGCAGTCATTACAAGAAGTATGGGGTTTTTAAAATGTTGCTGTGCGTAAATATTTGCAAGAGTTATGGCAGCTGTAGTGTTTTTTGATTTGGGTTCTCCTAGAATATGAATTCTACTTGCATCTTTCTTGTTTAGATGTAATTTTTCTGAAAATAAATTAAGGTATTTTTCATGTGTAACAATAAGTATGTCGTGATGTGATATTGCTATTGCCCTTTCTATAGCCTGTTGTATAAGAGATGTGTCTCCTATGGTTAAAAATTGCTTTGGTATATCGGGCAATGATGCTGGCCATAAACGAGTTCCCTGTCCGCCGGCAAGTATTACTGGAATTACTGTGTGCATTGTTTTTATTATATCTTAAAATATAAAAATAAAAATACCATCTTTTATGACTTTAGAGTTAAAGAAATATATAGTAATATTAATTAAAATTGTATGATACTACCTGCAAATGTATAGCCGCCACCAAAAGCAATCAAGAGTACCTTTTTCCCATTTAGTATTTTCCCCCTTGAAAGTTCTTCTAAACAAATTGGAATAGTATTGGAAGAACTATTCCCGTGATTACCTATATTTATATAGAATTTTTCAATGGGTAATTTTAGTCTTCTAGCTATACCTGTTATAATCTTTATGTTTGCTTGATGAGGTATTATCAGGTCTATGTCATCAAAAGTGATATTATGGTTTTCACACACATTTTGTGCAATCTTAGTGAGCTGTGCTACAGCTATTCTATATACTTCAACCCCATTCATCTGTATAGTACCTTTTTCTGGGACAACAAGGTCTTTTGCAGGTTCGCCAATAGTTTGTAGAATAGGAGGGGTGAGTAGTGTTCCACTCATAGAGCAGAGTTTTTCTGTAGAAATAATAGATGCGCTTGCTGCATCTGAAAAAACTGGTGCAGTAGCATAATGTAACATATTAACTCGCGAAGAGAGTTCTTCTGCAGTTATGAGTAATATTTTCTCTGTTGGAGCTACCTTTGTTTTTATATATGCTTCATTTAATGCAAATATAAAACCCGAGCATGCAGCAGATATATCAAACGCATACCCCGAATAGTTTTCTGAATCTGTATGGTTTTGTAGCAAGTTATACTGTATCATTGCTGCAAGCGAGGGAGTTTGGTATTTATGAGTTCCCGTAGCACAAATAATTCCGTTTATATCTTTGATGGAAAAATTTGCAACATCAAGTGTTTTTTGAGCTGCTTCTGATGCAATAGAGACAAGAGTTTGGTTTTCTCCAAGCCAGTGACGCGTTTTCACTCCTATGCTATTTATTATTTTATCTTCTGTCCATTCGGTCGACATTGAAACAATTTCTTTATTGTCAAGCACTCTATTTCCTAGTACTGTTTGAACACATGATATGTATATCTTCTTATCAGAAGATGATGAGTTTTGTTGTAAGGAAGGAGAATCTGTAAATGTTATTGTTGGAATACCCGTTTCTTCGCGAGTAATTGTATGAACAACTTCTATATCTGTTTTTATTGAAAGTATAGGATCCCCAATGGGAACAAGATCCCCTTCTTGCACATGGATTGTAAGTACAAGTCCACTTATAGGAGTTTTTATATCAGATGCGGATTTGTCGGCCTCACCTTCGCCGATAAGTTGTCCTGCTTGTATGGTATCACCTTCTTTAATGTTCCATTTAATAATGGTCAGGTTTTCGTCGGATGGACTTGTTCCAACCGCTTTTATGGTAGTAACACCTTTTTCTTCTTCTTCTTTTGCGTCAGTGTTCCATATAATTGTTCCACTAAGCAATTGTACCGCTGTTTCAAGAATGGTTTTATATGATGGGAGTACCTCAAGATGGTTTGTGAA
>CBDCGX010000032.1:90000-110968 GCA_965216965.1 Spirochaetia bacterium
AATAAATTGTACATATTTAGATACCAATAAATTGTACATATATTAGATACCAATAAATTGTACATATATTAGATACCAATAAATTGTACATATATTAGATACCAATAAATTGTACATATATTAGATACCAATAAATTGTACATATATTAGATACCAATAAATTGTACATATTTAGATCCCAATAAGAGGAGGTGTTATGAAAAATACTATATTACTTTGAATATGGACAATTTAAAGGGAAATTAATAAAGGTGTTTTGACTATCCATAACAAATTGAGGAATGCATTGACTTCATATGAAAATACTGCTGATAGCACAATTATTTTGATTCCTGATAATAAAATAAAAAAATTACCGAAGACAAAGATGGTAAAAGTAATGATACGACTTCTGATTCTTCACAGAGGCCGTGAAAACAAGAGGTGTTTGTTATGAAATTGTATAGAATTATTGTTATTATTTGTTTCTCTTTGAGTGTATATTCCTGTAAAGTTTCTGGGAATAGTATAGAGGGTGATTTGTCGACAAGGAGGCAAACATATGGTAATAATATTCAGTATTCTTCTACTGATTTAGAACCTTTAGAAGGAAAGGTGGCAGTTGAATTTGACTTTTCGAGTATTGCGAGTGAATTGAAATATAAGACAAGTGGAAGTTTGATTACTGTTCAAAAAATATTTTATAGAGTATTTACAGGGGGTAGTGTTTCCTTTGATTCTTCCTCTGTTTCTGAATTGTTGCTTATGGGGAAAAATGAAAAAATAATTCTAGAAAGTGCTATTGATGGTACTCCTATAGGTATTTCTGGTATAAAAAGGGTATATGTTGATCTAAATCAATTAAATACAAATAAGAAGGATTTGTATACTTCAATTCAAAAGAATGGCATTAATGCTGTGGCAATTGGATATACATGGGATGGTGATTATATAACATATGCAAAGAAGCATTTTAAGCTAGCTGCAAGTGATGACTTAATTAATTGGGAGCCAATATTGACTGTTAAGCCTATTCCGAGTAAGACAGAACACACTTCTATTTTTGGTGATTTTAATTTTGCTCCTGCTGTTGATTTTGATAAGAATGCTAATTATAAAATGAAGTATAACTTTTATGATTTTGAGGATGATAAAGAATTTGCTATGACGCCTTCCTCTAATATTTCTCATGAAGAGGTTCAGTTTTTATTTAACTGTCAGCAAGTTTATGAGGCATTCAATCCTAAATCGGTTTATCATTCTGGAACAGTACTAACTAAGGAAATCAGTTTGGAAAGAACTAAGATTATAACTACTGAAATTTCAACATCAAATGGGTTTTCATTTAGAAATGTGAATGAATCTTCTACTTCTTTAAGTTTTGGTGAAAAAAACATTACAAAAGCTACTACTCAAGTTGGTTTTGCTTTAAATGTGCCTTTTCTTGAATTGGAGACTAGCATGTCTTCTGAGAAGGGTAAAACATCAGGCTCTAAACATATAAGTATCAATGAATTTTCTTATGCTGAAGAAGAGCGTAGAATTATTAGGAGAGTTAAAAAGAAGGTTATTAAAGAGAAGGTTTTTGAGTCAGTAACATTGGTATTGGGTGCTGGAGGAGCTTTAAAGTCTGTTGGACAGTGGTTTCAAATTCCCAGTATTGAGAGGCCTGGGGCTGTAATTACAAAAATATCGGCGATTGAAAATAGAGAGGGGGGGGGGAAGATACCTGGGAAGAAGCTTGCACGGTATTTAATGTATTTAAATTCGTTAGAAGAAGCCCTTTCTGCGGAAGGAGGAAGAGGTACAGGTGATCGCGACCATTTTAGGGGGAAAGTAGCATCTGTGAAAGGGTATGATGTTTATATAACCCAGAAAATAAAAAGAAGATCAAGAGGTGTTTCAGTAGGAAAAATAGTTATTAAAGATTCTACTTGTCTGTCAATAGCAAAAAATATTAGTCAGTCATACTAAAGAGGAGATGTTATGAATAAATACTATTTATATTTTATTTTTATTTTTATTTTATTTTCTTGCGATACTCAGCAGATAATATTGATGGATTCTACATTGCTTTCAGGGAATCCTAATTCGCTTGCTAAATGGCAATCTTTTGATAAGTTATTGAAAACTGAGGGGCAGATTGTTATAATGTTTTCTTATTTAAAACTTGGAAACTCTCTTTTCTATACTCCTGAAGGAAAATATATTGTAGTTACAAATATTGATTATAAGATTACTTATAATAATGGTATAATTCTAGCAGAGGAGAATGGTGTTTCAGCTCCCTATGGATATATCTATATTACTTTGAATATGGACAATTTAAAGAAAAATCATAAGAATATTTTTGATTATGTAACAAATCAAGGGATGACATTGACTTCATCTGGTAAGACTGCTGATGGCACAGTTGTTTCTACTGCAAGCTTGACTGTGCCTTTCATAGGTGATGGGCAGAAGACTTCTCGTTATTTAAAGGTTGAGCCAGAGTCATCAAGTGTTATACATTATCCTTCTTATGATGATGGTAAAATGACTTTTAATGGCTTGTCAAAAAAAATGGTTGAGTCTGGTGTATTAAATGAGAATGATATAAATAAGTATCTTTTGAAGGTATACAAGAAGAATGATAAGGATGAATTAATTCCTATGGGCTATTGGGGATGGAATGCCAAAAAAGAGAAAGCTGAAACCTATAGTTTTCAGTATGCATTTGGTGAGGATAATAATGTGCCTTTGGTGATTTTGAATTATGATGAGAAAAGTGTTTCAGAGATGCTTGCTACACGAGGTGGGACTCACATTAATGATGATGCCTTAGTAACAAGAAAAGGAGATAAGCTGTCTATAAAACTATTGGCTCAATATGAGAAGCGTCTAAGTTCTTATCTAATAACCAGGGAAGGTTTCCCTGGTTATTATGAGGAAGAGGTAAATGGGAGAGTGTATATAGGGTGGAGGTACCGAGAGGGCATTTATCCCAAGGATGGAACAAAGAGACTTTATATATTTAAAAAGCCACGTACTGCATTAGTAGATACTGATGAGGCACATTGTGATTTAGTGGATGCTTCTGATTTTTTGATAAGTAAGCCTATGAGTGTAAAAACCCCTATAACAAGTAGTTCATTTTATTTCATTTTTTATAAGAAATTAAAAATGAAGACTATAAAAGAATATGCTTATAGTCCAGATAATATGCTGTATTCTAGAGTGAAAAGATGTGTTCCGTTACAGAACCTTTCTTATAAGTTCACTTTTCTTCCTGTTGAAAATGGAAAGTTTAAAATAAATGTAAGTGTTATTGGTAAATGGAGTACTGCCCATGAAGATACGACAGAGACTCCCTTAGGTGATCTTTCTCGTTTTCTGTTTCCAAGTTTTTATAAAAATAAAGCATCTGATTCTGAAGTAGTGTATTTTGAGTTGATTCCATTGATTAATCTTAAGTACAGACTTAAAAGTATTGACTTTAATAAAGGTGTTGTTGTTGCCAAGTCGACAGACTTCAAATTGGTAGAACAAAGGACTATTGAAAATTGTAGCCATTTTTCAAAAACGAAACTGTCATTAGGAAAGACCGAAGAAGTTACTTATCAAGAATCAGATCAGGTCTCTCAACATCTGGGACTTACTTATAAATCAAAAATTTCAAATGTTGATGAAATGGAGAACGAGACAAGATTAAAATACACGATGGGGTTTAAGGTTGGCATTGGTAAAAACTCTATATCGATTCCTTTACCTACTGTGTCTTTTTCTATGAGTTTTGAAAGTGAGGCGGCGAACTCAGAGGCTTTTTCAGAGGCAACTACAAAAAAAAATCGTCTGATCTCTACTCATAAGGAAAAGAAGATAGTAAGCAATACTAAAACACTTATGATAGGAAGTAAAGATTCAGTAGATGTTTTGCCTTATACAGTGACTAGCCTCGCTTTATATTATAATGCTCGTCCTAATGTATTGTTTCCTTATATAGCAAAATATGAGATTTCTGGAACATTTGTTGGTAGTAAAAAGTCTGTGTCAGGTAGACAGCTTGCCTACTTTTTAAAGCAAATTGCTGATATGACAGCAAGTATTGTTGAAGTAAGCGATGATAAGGTTATAGCTTTTATTCAGGGAGAGAGAAGAGGAGCTTATAAGATATACAAGCAAACTGTTGCAAGGGGAAAGTCATGTAACAGTTTTGAGGTGTCTGATAAAAAAGAAGCCACCGAAGACAATAATAAAGGCGATTCTTCTAATCCTTTTCAGAGATTGTGAGAGTAGATTTGTTTGGTCTAGCATGTCTTTTCTATAATTCATGTTTGGAAGCATTCTTACTTTAGTAAGAATGCTTTTTTTTCTGCTTCCCCATTATGGGCACTATTCCTTGTTATGTTTTTGTAATGTTTCTGGGATAGTTTTTAACTTCACAATGTAATATTGTAATGCAATTTTATTTTTTATTAATAAATATGTGTATGTGTGTGATATTGCCATAAAAACAGAAGCTTTTATAACATTTTTGTAATATTACTGTAATGCTGTAGTCATAGTAATTGTCTATATATAAATATAAGTAAAAGATACCTCCTCTTTAATTTTTTGGGCAACTTAATAGTTGCCCTTTTTATAATAATTTCTTTATATGGTGAAATAAAGTATATCTTTGAAAAGAAAAACAATTATTTATGCTAGAGAGTATTTTAGCACGTTTTTAGAATAATTTCTTTTTTGTTCTTCTTTACAAATAAAGAAACTTACCAGCATTGTATGCCAAATAGTGCTACAGGAGCATTATTTGGAGTTTTACATTCAATGCGTATGCTTTTTGTATATGTTGTAAACGAGATTTGATTTCGTGCTTGATAATTATTTTCAACGCTCACAAGTACTTCGTTTGTATCGTTGTTATATACTTTGTAATTTGAAACACAGAAGGGAAGTACTCTTTCTGGATGTTGCATTTGAACAGACTCCATGGAAAAATCAAAATCTGTATCAAAGAATAAAAGCATTGTTTTTAGATTTTGTTTTGAATCCCATGAAAGTGTAATAGAAGGAGAGGAATCGTTTGTAGAAGCTACCCATGAATTGCTTTTTATAATGGGTCTATGTAAGCCATTTGTGAGGTGGTCTTTAGAAAAAATTGAGAGGGGTTTTGAAAATGATATTGCAATATTTTTTGCATATGGTCGTCTATAAGGAGTCCAAAATTCAAAACTATCTATTCCTATGTTCTTTGGAGGATTTTGCACAGCGGATTTAGCAACTTTTTTGTTAAACTTGTTGTGCACTGTTGTTATTCCTGTAAGTAAATCATTGCTGTATTGTATGTCTATGTCGGGGTTCTTCATTATGCATAAAAAAACATAGGTGTCTTTTGTAAGGATAGTATTGGTTTTTATGAAACATTGGTGGGTTTTCTTAGAGACTTGTATAGAAATTTTTTCAAGAGTTATTTCTGGAGTAAAGTTTTTTTCTTTTGCAGGTATGCGAATATGTACCTCCATTGTGCTTGTTTTTTTCGCATTGAGAAAGAGCGTGAATGTAGGTATTTTCCCTGCGGAAAAGGGAATCACAAGAGCAGTGCTGTAGGTTAGAGAAGCGAAATTTGCATTTGGCTTAAATCCTGTAAAGACATATTCGCTGCTTGTTTGAATAGTTGCCGTAAGTGCTTTGTTTATTGTTTTATCATAGGAAGAAATAGAGGGGATGTATTGACCTTTGCGAAGTAAATGTTGTTGTAATCTGTGTACCAGTTTAATATTATTTGTTATGTCTTTTGGGGTTATATTTTTTTGCTTACATATTATAGCTGCCACGGCAACGGCTTGTGCGTTGTGTGCACAAGTTAGCATTACACGAGTGCCACCAAACGCTGCTCTGCTTGTTGATATGAGACGCCCACTTATAAAAAGATTGTCTATGTTTTTGCTGTACATACAGCGATAGGGAATTTCGTATATTCCTTTTGTGTGCCATTGGTAACAGGGATCATAGTCGCTGTATACTCCATCTGATGGGTGGTGATCAATTGCCCATCCTCCAAAGGATACAACATCATGAAAATGCCGTTGTTCTACAAGGTCTGCTTGAGTAAGTAAATAATCTCCAATAAATCGTCGACTTTCTCTTTTCCCGGGGATTGTGCCAACCCATTCAAGTGTAAGTGTTTCTGCATCGGAAAATTTTCCAGAATTTTTTATATAATCCCAGATTCCATATATTATTTTCCATAATTCGTATTTGATTTTTTCTGAATCATAAATAGTGTTTTGTGTACCGCTCCATTCAAGCCACCAATAATCACAGCCTTGAGTATTTGTTGATATTCTATTCAATCGTTTAAGTTTTGAGATATCTTTAAGAGCAAAAGAGGGGGCAATATATTTTACTGGGGTGCCAGTGTCTTTTGTATAAAAAAAGATTGAACTTCCTAAAAGTTCTCCAAAACTCTCAGGATAATTGAGTTTGTCTTGAATGTCATTATCACTTTTTCCCATTATGAATTTCGCATTTGAAAGAAATCCGAGAATGCCGTCACCTGAACAATCACAAAAAAGATGAGAATTGATAATATATTCGGTCTCATTCTGACTGTTGAAAGCTAGGATGTTTTTAATTGATGAGGCACTATTCATTGTACAATTATAGGTGGCGGTATTAAGGAGTAAAGTTATATTTTTTTCTAAAAGTACTTTGTCTAAGAGTACGGTATCAAAGATTACTGGATTGCCTTCGGGATTTCTATAGAGATTCTCTGTAAGTAATTCATCTATTACCCCGCCTTCACGAGACCAGCGATTGTTGTTTCCCATGTGAGAAGTGGCACCTAATGCCCACAGTCGTACTTCACTTGATGCGTTCCCACCAAGTACAGGTCTATCATGAACAAGAATTACAGATATTCCTCCACGGGCAGCGGTAATTGCAGCACAGATACCTGCAAGCCCACCTCCCACTATTGCAAGATCACAAGAGAGAACACATTCTTTTTTATTTATTTTCTTTTTCATCTCTTCTTTTTTTAAATGATATGGCGGCTTCTTTGAGCATTGATTCAAAACTATAATTTGCTTTGTATCCAAGTATTGTTTTGATTTTTGTGTTATCTGTACAATATCGAACACCTGGGCCAGGGAACGCAACTTTTACTATTTCGTAGTTAGTTATTTTTGACATGAGCTCTAATGCATTAGAAAAAATAACAGGAGTATCAGTTCCTAAATTAAATGTTTCTCCAAGTGCTTTCTCATGAGTAAGTGCGAGTAATATACCTCTTGCAGTGTCACGAGTGTCGCTTATGTGCATTTTATATGATTCCCCTTTTTCATTGCATTGAAGTAAATGTTGCTCATATCCTTTATCGTATTTTTGTAATAAAGAAACTATTTCTTGTTTATTGAGAGATTCCATTTGTTTTATTTTTGCTTGTAAAAAGAAACGAGGTCCCGAAAAGAAACTATTGGAATCAAGAAGTTCTTCTGCATTTTGAGTATGTGGAAAACGAAGTATTACATAGGGTAGTTTATAGGATCTTCCAAAAAAATGAACAAGATCTTCGCCTATCTTTTTTGTCTCACCGTATAGAGAGGTTGGGAGCAAGGGATGTTTTTCATCTACGGGTAAATATTTGGGCAACACTTCGGGGTAAACTTCTCCAGTACTAGCAAAAACAAATCGCTTTATTTTTGCGGTAGCGGATGCCTCTAATAGAGTAAATGTAGAATGTACATTATTTTTTATCATTTCATTGTTTTTTTTATTGTCCCATGTCATTTGTGCCGCAAGGTGAGCAACTGAATCAATGGTAGATAGGCATTCTATCAGCAGTGGTATATCTAATAAACTCCCTTTTATGTATTTAATTGAGGGTAATATGTGCTTAGGATGAGGGCTGCGAATATCAAAACCCACAATGTGATGTCCCTCCTTTTGTAGTTGTTTTGCTAGTTCTGAGCCTATTCTTCCGCATATTCCTGTGATCATTATTTTCATGTTATTACTCCTCCAGAGAAATTAAAGATGATTGTAGTATTATTTTACAGAACCGCTTGTGAGTCCTGATACAAAATGTTTTTGCAACATCATCATTACTATAAGTATTGGTATGGCTGAAAGCAAAGATGCTGCCATTACCTGATTCCATGGAGTTATAAATTCTCCTTTAAATCCTGCTATGCCGAGTGAAATTGTCCAGAATGGTTTTGATGCTGCAAGAAAAGACTTTGAAAATATAAAGTCATTCCACGAGAGAACAAAACTATATAATGCAGAGGCGGCTATGCCTGGTTTTGCAAGGGGTAATATAATAAGCATAAGTGTTTTGAAATTAGAGCAGCCGTCTATCCATGCGGATTGTTCAATTTCTATTGGAATGGTATCAAAATATCCCTTAAGCATCCATACAATAAAAGGAACAACAAGGGTCGTATGAGAAAGTATTACAGCGATTACATTTCCCATTGGAAAAGTGGTAAGTCCAAGGGTTTTCATCATTATAAAAAGTGGGATTGCAAGCAGTGTTGCGGGTAACATTTGACTTACTAGTATAAAAAGTCCCGTGAGACGTGTGCTTTTATATTTATATCGTGAAAGACTATATGCTCCTGGAATAGCAACTAAAAGAGAGATAATAACAACAATGAGTCCTATAAGGAAAGAGTTTAATAACCATTTTAGTATGTCTGTGTTTTGTATGATTGCAGAAAAAGTACTCCATTGAGGGTCGGTAGGGATAAATTTTGGAGGAAAACTTCTTAATGAATGTTCTGGCATGAGTGATGTATTGATAATCCAGTAAAGAGGAATATTGAGTATAAGGACTGTGAATAAACCTATTATAAATTGAGGTTTTGTTCTTTTCATTCATCTACCTTTTTGTTCTGTAAGCTAATTATTACATAGGCAAAAATAAAACATATCATAAGCGTAAATACTCCAATTGCAGCTCCATAACTCATATTAAAAGATTCAAAAGCTTGTTGATAGGTAAGTAGTCCAAGCGTTCTTGTTCTTCCAATTGGACCTCCACCAGTAAGTAAGTATACGATGGGATAATCTCTAAAAATCCATAGGGTGGTAACAAGACCACTTACTGCAATAACAGGTTTTAGAAGTGGAAGTGTGATATATAGTAACTTATTCCACGCATTTGCTCCCTCTATGTCTGAGGATTCGTATAATTCTGATGGGATGGATTGTAATCCTGCAAGTGTCAATAATTGTTATAAAAGGATAGCCTTTCCATGTAAGAAGCATTATAACGATAAAAAGAGCACCGTAAGGAGATTGATTCCATACAATGCTTTCTTGTATAAGTCCTGATTTTACTAAGAGCCAGTTTATAAGACCAAAGGAACCATCAAAAAGCCATCCCCATGTTATAGCGGCAGTTACTGATGGTATTGCCCATGGTAAAATTGCAAGACTTCTAAAAACACGAATATTTCTAACGAGTAAAGCAGAGCTAATTCCAGTTATAAGGCTACATGCAGATGCAAAAAATGCAATTATAGAGGTATTTAAGAGTGCAGTATAAAATTCGGGACTCAAAAACATTCGAGTATAATTTTTTAGAGTAGTAATTCTGAATGGTATGGCTCCCTCCGGTATTTTTGTTGATTGAAAACTTAGAAATACCGAAGAAAGTATGGGGTATATCAATATAAAAAGAAGAAGAGTTAAAAGAGGAATAATATAAACATGCGCCGTAGTAAAACGGCGCTTTTCTAAACTCCTTAAAAGGATCATTTATTCTCTTCTTGTAATTTCTTTACTAATGTGGAAATCTTTTTTACTACAAGAGCGGGATCCAAATCTTTTTGAATCATTCGTTCTGCTTCGTCTTGTACTATACGGGCAAAATCGTTATATATGCTTTCAAGCCCAGTAGGAAGTCTATCGACTTTTGCATTAGCTGCATCATCTTTTGCTTCAAAAATAATATCTATGGGAGGAACTTTTTCTCTTATGGCATCAGTGATTTGTATTCCTGGTCGTGCAGATGTTTGTCCTGCTTCTACATATTTAGTTTGCCATTTTTCTGAAACTGCAAGTTTAATAAAATCCCACACAAGTGCTTTTTTTTCTTTTGAAAGTGAAGCAGGCATTCCGAGCCCATTGCTTGATCCGCCTACAGGTGGGTGCAAAGGAGATTTTGCCACTTTTATGTTTGGAAGTACAGATGGAGATGCTTTTCGTGAGATACCCCACATCCATGGACCTTCTATGAGCATTGCCACTTTGCCTTCATTAAACAACTGGCGGATATCGTTTATTTTTGAACCACGAGGAGTTAGATTGTTTTTTACAATAGTCTTCCATTTTCCAAATGCTTTTGCCATTTGTGGGGTGTCTATGGTTACATTTCCTGAGTCGTCTGTCCAATAAGCACCTGAATCAAGTACTACGTTGAGCAGTCCTGTTATATATTGACCTGGACCAGGAGCAGTTTGAAAGCCAGCTCCATATTGATCTATAATGCCATCTTTGTCTTTATCTATTGTAAGTTTTTTTGCAGCGGCTATATATTCATCCCACGTTGTAGGTACAGTGAGATTTACTTCTTTTAACAAAGCATCATTGTAGTAGAGATTAAATCCAAAGTAGAGCAGCATTATGCCGTAATTTGCATTATCCACTTGCAATACACGTTGTCCTGCCCATCCATTGATATCAATTGAGTCTTTCTCTGCGTATGAATCAAGATTTTCAAGAAGCCCTCGTTGGGAGAACGCTGCAAATTCAAATGATGCAAGATGAGTAATATCTGGTGGTGAACCTGACACAAATTGTGAGAGCAATGTTTCTGCATAAGTGTCTCGAGAAAGATTTGTGATTTGAATAGTTACACCAGGATGTGCAGTTTCAAATTCTTCAATAAGACTTTCCCACCATAGGACTAAATCACCATCAGTAAGTTGCCATGTTGTAAAGCTAAGAGTAACGTCTTGCTTTTTTGAACACGAAGATAATCCTACAAACAGTAAAAGTGCTAATAGAATATAAATAAAATATTTCTTCATCAGAAACCTCCTTGATCTTAATGTGTTTAATTAGTAAATTAATACGATTAAACAATGATAGCATAGCAGGTTATGTATATAACATCTAGAGTGTATGGATGCGTTTTCATATAAATAATTTTTCTTACTGTAATTATCCAAATTCTAATTTTAATGAATGAGTTTTTGATATAATAAGATTATATAAATATGCGGGAAAAAACGGAGGAGGGATTTAAGAAAATCTTTAAAAAAGAAGCACTTTCTTGTACGTTTACAAGAGGAAGGGTAAATATTTTAGGAGAACATACAGATTACAACCATGGTTGTGTTTTACCCATACAAATACCTAGAGAGTTACACATAGCGTGTTCTCCACGTTTTGATTATGCATGTAATTCTTCTTCTAATAATCGGGTACGACTTTATTCTTCAAATAACAGTGGAGATCATATTATAGAGCGTAACTTAGATGATAAAAAACAAAACCACTGGTCTGATTATGTGGTAGGGTCTTTAAGAGAAGTAAGAAATATGATAGGGAAAAGTATACCTTCTTTTGATATGTATATAAATAGTGATGTTCCCGTAGGAAGGGGAGTATCTAGTTCTGCTGCACTTGAAGTTGCTGTTATAAAAACATTAGGTAGTTTTTTTCAGGCTTCATGGGACAATTTAGAGATTGCAAAAATGGCACAACGAGCTGAAAATAATTTTGTAAAGACGCCATGCGGTTTTATGGATCAGATGGTAATAAGTGTTGGTGATTGTAACATGGCATTGTTTATAGATTTTTTTGATGATGACAATCCAGAATATAGAGAATTATCGCTTTTAAATGAATATTCTTTTATTGTTTTTTCTTCGGGAGTAACACATAGACTTAATTCGGATGATGCAGGATATAAAACGAGAAAAAAACAGTGTGAGGAAGCAGCAAGGATTTTGCAAGTAAAACATTTGAGCATGCTTGATGGTAGTTGTATATCACAAATAAAAGATGATGTGTTGAGGAGACGAGTACGACATGTTGTAACAGAGAACAGTAGAGTTCGGAGAGCTATATCCGCACTTGCTACAGACGATGTACATGTGTTTGCAGAATGTATGAATCAAAGTCATATGTCACAACGAGATGATTACAATGTTTCAATTCCAGAAATTGATGCAATGGTAGAAACAGCTCTCAAGAGTAGTGCTGTAGGAGCCCGACTTACTGGTGGAGGATTTGGAGGTTCTATAATTACGCTTTGTGAAAAAAGTAAAAGTAATGTACTTTGTAAAACAATGTTGGATAAACATAATGATGCCAGCTGTATTTGTATAATTAATTAAGTTTAATGGCAATAATGTGATTTTTTAAATTTTTTATTATTTTCAAAATAAATTTATATGTAATTTTAAATTTGACTTTGATAAAATCAGTTGTTTTTCATAAATATATTGTGTTTTAATTAATTAGGAAGTTTAGCAATATAAAAAACTACACTAAACCACTATAATGTATGTATATAAATGAGAAAAGAGCTTATTTCCATTCCTTTTTTTGTACTTATGTTTAGTTTTATCTCTTTTAATGGAGTAGCACTTGAGCTTTATCAAGATAGAGATAATATAAAATCAACATCACAGAATGCAGTAAATAATACAGGAGTTGTTATTGTGTCTTCTAAACAAAAAGAGCAGAGTGTTCCTCTTGTTGCTATATTTCCAAACGCTGTAAGAAAAATTAAAAATATATTTTCTGTAGCTAAAAAGCAAGGGGTTCTAAAGAACTTTTTGTCCTCAGTTATTACTGCTAGTTCTACCGTGATTACACGAATTAAAACTCTTCCTATATTTTTGAAATTTATTATACAAGAATATAATGTAAGCATGTATATGCTAATTTCAATTGGAGCTTTTATTGTGTCTATGGTAGTTTTATCTATTGCAGTTATCATACGAATATTACAATCACCATCTTCATCTATTGCAATATTTATACTTTTTTTTATATCTCTCAGTCTCACAAAGTGCAACAGTGTTCAAGGAAGTGAAAATGAGGGGAATCAAAGATTGTACTATAATGATCCTGAATTTATGAGGGTTCTTTTTGAGTCATCAAGCGATGTGATGACAGATTTTGATAGTGCATATTTTTATGTGTATCAAAACTCCCGTATTATTGCTGCAATTCCACTTTATCCTTCGCATAATGATAAGATATTACAAACTTTTCCTAGGGGAATGGTTGCAATTGCCATAAATTCTTTGCCAATTATGCATATAGACCCTGAAGGTGACGAAAATAGTAATACTTTCCGTTTTGTGACAGTAGAAGACATAAAAGAATATAATAGAGTGTTCTCTATTGATAAGTATTATGTTTCTTGGCCTACACACCTTAATCGTATAATAGAAGGAAATATTCCTATTGCATATACACTAGGTGGATATCCTGTCCTCCTAAAACAATAAAAATAATATTTCTATTTATTATGCGTTGTTTATGTAATTATAGAGCATCTAAGAGGTTTTTAGAAGTAATATTACCTTTTTTGTATAGTCTATTTTACGAAAGTTGTGTTATTTTAAGGTGAAATTGAGGTAAAATAAGAAAAAACACATTTTTATATAAAATATGTGCAATAAATACGAAAAAATGATTAAGCTTTTTTATTTAAGACCGAGCATTAAATGTAAGGGGGAAATAAAATGATACTAGGAAACACTCAATTTGGGAAAACACTTGATATTGCATGGAGAGAGCTTTCTACTATTGCATATAGACAAGAAATCATTGCAAATAATATTGCTAATCAAAATACTCCTAATTTTAAGAGATCTGCTGTTAATTTTGAAACAAAACTTAAAGAAGCCTTAGATAGTCAAAAGCACACACCAGTGATACGGGCAGTTAAGACTAACCCTAAGCATATGAATTTTTTTGATCCTATTGATTATAGAACTGTAGATCCACGTAGATCTTTAGATTGGCAAACACAGTCTAATAATAATGGAAACAATGTGGATATAGAAAGTGAGATGAATGATGCTAGAAAATGGAAGCAATTATATCAATTAATAAATAAAACAATAGCTGATGGATTTAAGCGCATAGATATTGTGCTTGGTTCATAATAATATTATAGGAGAATATAATGGGGCTTTTTACAAGCATGAATATAGCAACAACGGGGCTCACTGCACAAAAGTTGCGACAAGAAGTTATTTCCAACAACCTTGCTAATGTA
The DNA here is from genome assembly GCA_965216965.1 of Spirochaetia bacterium. GTDB lineage: Bacteria > Spirochaetota > Spirochaetia > WTKD01 > CBDAKK01. The sequence continues at coordinate 104,213 of CBDCGX010000032.1, forward strand.
AATTCGACTCGTACTACAGAGGGTGGTCCATTTAGAAGAAGTCGAGTCATTTTTAGACCTATAGTAGATGATCCATATTGGAAGTCGCCTTTTATTCCAAGGGCACTTGATAATGGAGGCGGAAAAGGTGTACGTGTTATGTCTGTAGAAAAAGATTATGATACAGAGCTGCGGCTAAAGTATGAACCTACACATCCTGATGCAATTATTTCGGGACCTCAAAAAGGATATGTTGAATATCCTAATGTTAGCCCTGTGAGTGAAATGGTTGATCTTATATCAGCAGAAAGAGCATATCAGGCAAATTTACAAATAATACAATCTGCTCAAACTATGTTTGAGAGTTCTTTACAAGTATAATATTAATCTGGGAGGATAAAATTATGACGATACCATCAACGGCAATGAGTTTTGCAAGGATAGAAGAATATAATCCTAAAGCATTTATAAACTCAAATGCAGAAATGACTGTAACCAATCCTTTGCACTATTCAAAAAGTGTTCAAAAGGGTATAGAAACAAAGAAAGATGAGCCTACATTTTCTTCATTTGGTCAAATGCTACTACAAGGGCTTGATCTTGTAAATAATGCTGAGAATAAGGCTGATTCGCTAAGAACTCAGGCAATTATTGACCCTGAATCTGTAAATGCACATGATATTACAATTGCATCAAAGCAGGCAGAAATGTCAGTTAAAATAACAACAGCTGTGATAAAGCGTGCTTTAGAGGCATATAGATCTATTATGGCAATACGTTAGTTACTACTTACTCATTATGTGTTTATAATGTAGTTATGATATTGCTTTGTAAAAAGAACATGTTTCGGCATGTTCTTTTTTTTATAACAAAGAAAAACATATTACCTATATTCTTATTGTATATGGTATACTTATGGTTATTATGGTATACGTTGGTAGTATTATTGTAGGATTTTCACTACTTGTATTATCTGCCCACTTTGTGGTCTATTCATCATCGCAATTAGCTCGTAAAATGAATATTTCTTCTGTCTTTATAGGGATGACAATAGTTGCCTTTGGTACGTCTATGCCAGAATTGGTAGTAAATGTCATTGCATCAATGCAAAAAAATCAAGAAGTGGTTTTTGGAAATATAATAGGAAGTAATATTATCAATATTCTTGTAATACTTGGAATATCTTCACTCATACGCCCTATATCTGTTTTTCATGATACAGTATTGTTTTGGGAGGTTATCTTATGTGTTGTATTAGCGTTTATTTCTCTTATCATATTTAATGATGTTATATTAGATAGGTTAGATATGTATGTGTTGTCTCGGTCAGAATCTTTATTGTTATTAGTGTTTTTTGGGTTTTTTTTGACATATCACATAATATATTCTAAAAACGCACCAAATAATGAGGAAGCTTTGAGCGATGATAATGAATATTCATCTAAACATTTTTTTTTCGGCTCATCGTATATGCTCCTAATAATATTATTCGTAAGTCTTTTTGCTCTTTTTATAGGAGGCAAAGTAAGCATGTATGGTGTAATAGGTATTGCAGAACTATTCAATATGTCTCAGCGAGTGATAGGTATTACTATAGTTGCAATGGGCACATCTTTGCCCGAGCTTGTGGTCTCTATTATGGCAATTATAAAGAAAAATTCGGGGATAGCACTTGGCAATATAGTTGGATCAAATGCTTTTAATATTTTATTTATATTTGGAGTGTCTGGTCTTATAACTCCAATTTCTTTGAATTCAACGGTAAACTATGATCTCCTTTTTCACTTGGGTGCAACGGTAATGCTTTCTTGTGCAGTGTTTTTTGGAAAAAGGGGAGTTCTTACACGATTTAAAGGCAGTCTGTTTTTGATAGTATATGGAGTATATATCTTTTACGTTTTCAAATAATATTACTTACGAAATGTTATTATCTGCCTAATTGGACAATTAAATATTATTTAATTGGAGTGTTTTTCTTAAAATCCTTATAATATGGGGTATTCTTCTAAATATTTTAGAAAAAAATAGTGTAATATGCTTGCATTTGTTTCTTGTTTTATTATAGAATTACACTAGGGAGAGGACAATGAAAAATCTTTTTGAGAAGATAGTGGGTGCTATACGCTTGAAATGGGTGAAGTTTACACTATTGAATAAGGTGCTAGTTATTTTAATTACCGTAATGTTTTTAGCGGGTATTATTGTAGCGTTTAGTGTGGGGGGACGACCTGTACAAATTGCCGTTCTTACGCGATCAATAGATAATGCTGAACTTATAAATAGAATATCGGCACGACTTGATGAAGAAGGAATTGTTCACACTATTAGCGCAAATAATATGCTCTATGTTCTTAATAAAAGAACAGCTCAGAGAGCACGTAGTATTTTGATAAGAGAAAAACTTATTCCTAAGGGTACTGATCCGTGGGATCTGTTTGATATTACACGGTGGACGCAGACAGATTTTGAGAGGAATATAAATCTTAGACGTTCTATCACGAGGCAACTGCAACAACATATTGAGGCACTTGACGATGTAGATAATGCTCAAGTTACAATTATTCTTCCTGAGGATAAGTTATTTGCTCAAGATAGAAATCCTGTGACTGTCTCTGTTATTCTTGGAACAAAACCAGGGTCAGATTTTAAAGAAAATAGAAAAAAAATTGAAGGAGTTCAACAGCTTATATTATTTTCTGTTGAGGGGCTTTTAAGCGAGAATATAACAATATCTGATACTTCAGGATTGCGTTTAAATGATTTTGAAGGAGTTGCTGGTTCTGATAGATTAGAACTTACTAAGCGAAAGATAAAAATAAAAAGCAATGTAGAAAAGGAATATATAGATCGGATTTATAAGGCACTTTCTGATATCTATTCATCAAATAGGGTACGCATTGTAAATATTGATGTAGATATAAATTTTAATAAACGAGTAGAAAAGACAACAGAAAATTTCCCAATTGAAGTAAAACCTGACAATCCAGAAACTCCATTTGATGAAAGAGAGGTTGTGCTTAATGTGCCACGTTCTAAAAATCAGACTTTACAAAAATACCAAGGAACAGGGTTTAACCCAGAAGGTCCTCCTGGAGTAGAAGGTCAAACACCACCATCGTATAAAGATTTAGATGGTATTGTTGGAAATTGGGATCAAAGAAATACAACAATTAATTATGAAATTAATCAAAAAACTATTGAGGAAGAAAAAAATTATGGTATTGAGCGTATTTCTGCAAGTGTTGCCATTGATGGTATATGGGAAAGGAATTATGATCAACAAGGGAATATTATTATTTTAAATAATAATACAATTTCTCGGACATATCAAGAAATATTGCCTAAAGATATACGGAAAGCATTGGTTCTTGTACGTGATGCGGTAGGATTTTCTTTGAAAAGAGGTGATGCCGTTTCTGTAGAAAATGTTCAATTTGACAGAAAAAAACAGTTTGAAGCAGAAGATTTAGCTTATATTAGATCTCAACAGACAAAAAATGCGCTACTAATTACTTTATTAGGAGTTATTGCTCTTGTAGTGCTCTTTATCCTTATAAGGATTGTTGTAAGACTTGTTGAGTCTTATAGAGACCAAAAAGAAAGGCGTTTAGCAGAAGAATATCGTAAATTACGAGAACAGCAGATTGCTTCGCTTACAGCACAAGAAGAGACTGTGTCGGAGGAAAGTGAGATTGATAGAATGACGAGAGAGATATCAGAATTAATACTTAGAAATCCTGCTGATATTGCACAACTTATTCGTGCGTGGGTGAGTGAGTGATTAACTAAATAGGAGGAAAAATGGGAGAAGACGAAACAGCAGTAACAGCAGAAGCAGCAAAGGTTTTTCTTGGAGAAAAAGAGGAACTAATATACAGTGACTTAACATCATCTATGAAGGCTGCCATACTACTGGTGTCTATTGGAAGTGAACCTGCAGGCGAGATATTTAAGTTGCTTAATAATAAGGACATGGAATTAGTTGTTCAAGAAATTGCGCGGCTTGGTCCTTTTTCCAATTCTTTAAAGAAACAAGTGTTTATTGAATTTAACACTCTTGTTCGTGCCCAAGAATATATTAATATTGGTGGGGTTGAGTATGCAAGAGCTTTGCTTGAAAGAACGCTAGGACCTATTAAAGCATCTGAGATTATTAATAAAATTATTTTTTCCAAACGGAGACCTTTTGATTCAATTAAAAAAGCTGATGAATCTCAAATTTATAGTTTTTTACAAAATGAACTTTCTCAGACAATAGCCGTAGTGCTTTCTTATATAGATCCAAAAAAAGCTGCAAATATATTAGCTATGCTTACTAACGAAAAACAGGCTGACGTGGCAAAACGTATTGCAACTATGGGACATATATCTCCTGAAATGATTCGTGATGTTGAGAGGGTTATGGAGAGAAAAATGTCTGCTCTTGCAGGTAATGATATATTGGTTGCTGGGGGTATAGATTCGGCTGTCGAAATACTTAATATAACCGAACGGTCTGTTGAAAAAAACATAATGGAATCTATAGAAGAAACAGATCCAGAGCTTTCGGAAGAAATAAGAAAGAAAATGTTTGTTTTTGAAGATATTATACTTCTTGATGATGTTTCTATCCAAAGAGTTATTCATGAAATTGATGTGGCTGAGCTTGCTAAAGCTATTAAGGGAACTGCAAAAAGGATTTCTGATAAGATATTTGCTAACATGTCTAGGCGTGCAGGTGAAATGATTAAAGAGGAAATAGAATATATGGGACCCGTAAGGCTTAAAGAAGTAGAAGAAGTTCAACAGAAAATAGTTTCTATTATTCGGAAATTAGAAGAACAAGGCGAAATAGTTATTTCAAGAGGAGAACAAGAAGTATTTGTATAGAATGGAGGAGTGAATATGTCTTTACCTTATTTGTATAAGTCTGGAAGGATTAAAAAAGGAAAAAATAAAATAAAACTTAATTATAAAGCTATTGACCCAGAATATCACCGTCAAGAAGTTGTTGCAAAAGAAGAGGCCTTGCAGATTGTAACTGTTGCTAGAGAAAAAGCAAACCAAATAATAGAGAGTGCACAAAAACTTTCTAAAGAAATAGAAGAAAAACACTCTGACAAATCAGAGGTCAGAAAACAAAAAATCATAAAAGAATGTGATGTTAAGTTGCAAAAAACAGAAATTGAAATACAAAGTAAAAGAATCAAAGCAGAAGAAGAAATAAAAGAGAAAGAAGAAAAACTTGAAGAACGAATAAAGGAGTGGGAAGTAAACGTAAAAAGAAAGGTGGAAAACCTAGAGTCAGAAGCATATGAAAAGGTGGCCGAAAAGGCAAGGCAAGATGTTATGGAAAATGGACTCAAGGATATTGAAAAGCTTATTGAGAAGGTTCATATCATCATAAATAGCCTTGTGAAAAAGCGGACGGAAATTATTTTAGATATAGAACAACAAATAACAGACCTTGTATTGCTTATTTCTCGGAAAGTTGTAAAAACATTGTCAGAAAGAGATTCTTCTGTTGTTGTAAAAAATATTAAAGACGCACTTGCCGTATTAAAGGGAAGGGAGAATTTTGTTATAAGGCTTAATACAAAAGATCTTAAGATGTCTAGAAAGTTTATTGATTATATTCAAGATAATTTAGAAAAGAATGCTAAGGTAACATTTATAGAAGATATGAAAGTTGATGTAGGAGGATGTATTGTAGAAACTGAGTTTGGCGAAGTTGATGCAAGAATTGCAACTCAACTACAAAGAATAGAGCAAAGTATTCGCGAGGCATCGCCCATAAGTTATGAGTGATTTTAATGTATTAGAATGGGGCAAGATGCTTTCGGGAATTGTAAAGCATTCTGATCCTATACAAGTATGTGGAAGGGTAACAGCAATTGAGGGAGATCTCATTAAGGTTGAAGGTATTTGTCCTTCTATTGGCTCGCAATGTAGAATTAGTTCTGCTTTTCTTTCTGAAGTGGTATCTGTAAGTAGAAAAGGATGTTCCTTATTGGCATATGCTAATGTAAAAGATATAGCTATTGGACACAAAGTGTTTCCTATCAATGGGAGTTATGTGTTTGCGGGCGATGCAATGTTAGGACGTGTTATAAACTGTCTTGGCCAACCTTTAGACGATAAGGGAGGAATATGTTTTGATGCAATACAACCATTGTATGGTGCGAGACAATCGCTTTTGAAAAGACCTCTTATAAGAGAACAATTATGGACGGGAATAAAAGCTATAGATAGTTTTACGGCAGTAGGAAAAGGTCAAAGAATGGGCATATTTTCTGGTTCGGGAGTAGGCAAATCTACTTTATTGGGTATGATAGCTCGGCATGGAAATGCACCTGTAAATATAGTTGCTCTTGTAGGAGAACGAGGAAGAGAAGTAAGAGAATTTTTGGAATATGAACTCGGCGAAGAAGGGCTGAAAAAAAGCGTTGTTCTTGTTGCGTCTTCGGATGAGGGACCTGCGGTTCGTATTCGTTGTGCTCATTATGCATGTGCACTTTCAGAATATTTTAGAGATAAGGGAAAAGACGTTGTATTATACATGGATTCTCTTACAAGAATTGCTCACGCACAGAGAGAAATAGGACTTTTGAGAGGCGAAATACCTGCTGCTCGAGGATATCCACCATCGTTGTATGGACTGTTACCTTCAATCTTAGAACGTTGTGGCACTGCCCAGGATGCTAGCATTACGGGATTCTTTACTATTCTTGTAGAGGGTGATGATCCAGAAGAGCCCATATCAGATATAGTGAGGGGTATAATAGACGGGCATATAGT
>CBDCGX010000033.1:0-9625 GCA_965216965.1 Spirochaetia bacterium
TGTCTAATGGTGATATGTTGTTAATAAAAATGTGTTGAGTGCTTCATTGAGTAGTAAAATATTATTGTTAAAGTCAATGCTATTTCATATATATATGAGAGAGAGAGAGAGAGAGAGAGAGAGAGAGATCCATTTAGATGTGGCTAGTCATATTTTACAGATTTATGATATATGAGAGATGAAAGGGAGAGAGAGAAAGAGAAGAGAGAGAGGGAGGGAGTGGAGAGAGAGAAAGATAGGAGAGAGAAAGAGGAAAGAGAGGGAGAGAAAGAGAAGGAGAGAAAGAGAGGAGAGAGAGAGAGAGAAAGAGAGAGAGAGAAGAGAGAGAAAGAGAGGAGAGAGAAGAGATAGGAGAGAGATTGAGAGAAAGAGAGCGAGGGAGAGAGAGAGAGAGTTCCATGGCTAGTGATATTTGTTTTCAGTCTCAAATCAGCTTGTGTTACGCGCCTTGTATCGTCATGGTGGGCCACCATTTTATAAAACGACGATCGCTTGCCAACGGGCTCTCAGTAGCCGGCAGCGGAGTGGGGAGTTTCACCCTGCCCAACCTGATGCGGCTCTCAATCGACTACTACGGCCTCTTCGGGTCACTCATAATCATAGGCGGACTGATGCTCAACATTTGTGTGTGCGCCAGTCTGTTTCGTCCTTTGTCCAGTTACAAGAAAACGCCAAAACGCACGAAAACACGCGTTCCGGAAGATAAAGATGTTAACAATAGTAGTGCTGTTAAAAACGTAGCTGGCAAAGAGGTTTGTGTTGGCAAAGAGGTTTGTGTTGGCAAAGAGGTTTGTGTTGGCAAAGAGGTTTGTGTTAACAAAGACTGCAAAAATGCTGCTGATGAGAAGTCAAGTCACCATGTTTGTGTGAAAATTAAAGATGCAATAATTGACAAAGAGAGCAGAACTAATTATGATGAGAAATTCAATAAACATGGGCCTGATAAGTCGGTCTTGCTGGAAACGAAACGACGATATTTCTCTCAAGATTGCTCCAACCTTTCGCGTAGCGATTCGTCGATAGAGAAAAAGAAACGATTGCAGAAACATTACTCCATCGAAAATAACCTCCCACCAGGATCCGAGTCACCATTGCAACATCATCGCGAGTCGCCATTGCAACATCACCGCGTCCGTTTAATTTCCCAAACCGAGTCGCGGAGCCTCACGTCGCTATACGCTAGCACCGGGGATCTCATCCTGGCGACGTTTCAGAACATTCCCGAAACCGAAAGCGCCGTTTGTTCCGAAGACAAGAGCACGAATCTCTGTTCGTTCTGCCGCCTGTCTAAGAAATCGGGCGAGAAGAAAACGAGCGTGGCTCTGTTCAACTTCTCGCTGCTGCTCAACCCGCTGTTCGTGATCTATCTCTTCTCGATGATGTTCGCCAACTGCGGCTACCCCAACGTCTTCATGATGCTGCCGTCGTACGCGGAGACGGAGTACAACATCGACAAGCAGACAGCGGCGCTCCTCGTCTCCGTGATCGGCTTCTCCGATCTGACCGGTCGCCTCGTGGCCGGCTGGTTCGCTGACCTGAGGATCATCAAGCGCCGCTACATCTTCCTCGGCTGCATGGCCGTCAGCGGGATGCTGCAGGTGATCCTTCCGTGCGTCAAGAACAGGGAGATGCTCATCTTCTTCTGCAGCTCGTTCGGCCTGTTTGCTGGGGCGTACATCGCTCTCGTGGCAGTGATGGTCATCGACGTCCTCGGAATAGAAATGATGTCCAGCGCGTTCGGCTGGATGACCGTTGCGATGTCGGTCGGTCTCGGTGGAGGTCCACCTCTTTGTGGTAAGTGTAATATATTTATATTATTTTTTGTCCTTATTATATGCATACCTTAGAGATGTGTGGTTAACTCAGGAATCAGTTAGGTTTCAGTTGTAGAAAAAAACCGAAAGCCATATCTGCAGAGGTAGAAAGTATCGTTTGTTTATTTGCCTATTTCCCTACTTTTTTAAAATGTGTTGAGTCCATTGTTAAATAAAACATTTCCTTCTTTCCTCTCGCTTTCTGAATCATCCTTTACCATATGTCTGATGCCATATAACAGTAACTAATATGTGTTGAGTGCATTGTTAAATAAAACATTTCCTTCCTTCTTCTCACTCTCTGAAGTCCATTACCATATGTCCGACACCATATAACAGTAACTAAAATGTGTTCAGTGCATCGTTAAATAAAACATTTCCTTCATCTCGCTCTCTGAATAGTCCTTTACCATATAACCGACAATGTGTTCAGTGCATCATTAAATAAAACATTTCCTTCTTTCCTTCCTCTCGCTCTCTGAATAGTCCTTTACCATATAACCGACAATAAAATGTGTTCAGTGCATCATTAAATAAAACATCAGTTTACGAATCGTTTTATTTGCTTCAGGTGCGCTTCGGGACATGACCAACTCCTGGGACACATCATTTATAGTTATTGGCGTTCTCACAACATTGGGATCGATCACGATCATGCACGAGCCACTCATCAGGATGTGGTGGAAGAAGAAACAGAAGAGACTGGAAAGTAAGCCAGACAACTTAGAAATGACCGCAGCATCAGAACTACTGGAGAAGTAAATCTATCACAGACTTCACATTTCTGTCTTAGATTTTTGAAGTCACGAGCGATGATTAATAGACCGCATGGCTCAACATGTCCGTAGTGGATACAAAATTTAGTATGGTTTAAAATAGCAATTTCTTCAGTTCACCCTGTCCATGGCTGAATTAGCCATGTGCTAATTCTTATACAAAGTGGATAAAAGATTTAGTATGGGTTAAAATAGCAGTTTTAATTCACCCTGTCCATGACTGAATTAGCCATTTAGTAATTCTTATGCAAAGTGGATAAAAGATTTAGTATGGGTTAAAATAGCAATTTTAATTCTACCTGTCCATGACTGAATTAGCCATGTAGTAATTCTTATACAAAGTGGATACAAGATTTAGTATGGTTTAAAATAGCAGTTTTAATTCACCCTGTCCATGACTGAATTAGCCATTTATTAATTCTTATACAAAGTAGATATAAGATTTAGTATGATTTAAAATAGCAATTTTAATTCTACCTGTCCATGACTGAATTAGCCATGTGCTAATTCTTAAATACAAAGTGGATACAAGATTTAGTATGGTTTAAAACAGCAATTTTAATTTTTTTACCTGTCCATGACTGAATTAGCCATGTGCTAATTCCTATACAAAGTGGATACAAGATTTAGTATGGTTTAAAACAGCAGTTTTAATTCACCCTTTCCATGACTGAATTAGCCATTTAGTAATTCTTATACAAAGTGGATAAAAGATTTAGTATGGGTTAAAATAGCAATTTTAATTCACCCTGTCCATGACTGAATTAGCCATGTGCTAATTCTTATACAAAGTGGATACAAGATTTAGTATGGATTAAAATAGCAATTTTAATTCTACCTGTCCATGACTGAATTAGCCATGTAGTAATTCTTATACAAAGTGGATACAAGATTTAGTATGGTTTAAAACAGCAGTTTTAATTCACCCTGTCCATGACAGAATTAGCCATTTAGTAATTCTTATACAAAGTGGATAAAAGATTTAGTATGGGTTAAAATAGCAATTTTAATTCACCCTGTCCATGACTGAATTAGCCATGTGCTAATTCTTATACAAAGTGGATACAAGATTTAGTATGGATTAAAATAGCAATTTTAATTCTACCTGTCCATGACTGAATTAGCCATGTAGTAATTCTTATACAAAGTGGATACAAGATTTAGTATGGTTTAAAACAGCAGTTTTAATTCACCCTGTCCATGGCTGAATTAGCCATTTAGTAATTCTTATACAAAGTGGATAAAATATTTAGTATGGGTTAAAATAGCAGTTTTAATTCACCCTGTCCATGACTGAATTAGCCATGTAGTAATTCTTATACAAAGTGGATAAAAGATTTAGTATGGTTTAAAATAGCAATTTCAGTTCACCCTGTCCATGACTGAATTAGCCATGTGCTAATTCTTATACAAAGTGGATAAAAGATTTAGTATGGTTTAAAATAGCAGTTTTAATTCACCCTGTCCATGACTGAATTAGCCATGTGCTAATTCTTATACAAAGTGGATACAAGATTTAGTATGGATTAAAATAGCAATTTTAATTCACCCTGTCCATGACTGAATTAGCCATGTAGTAATTCTTATACAAAGTAGATACAAGATTTAGTATGGTTTAAAATAGCAATTTTAATTCACCCTGTCCATGGCTGAATTAGCCATTTAGTAATTCTTATACAAAGTGGATAAAAGATTTAGTATGGTTTAAAATAGCAGTTTTAATTCACCCTGTCCATGACTGAATTAGCCATGTGCTAATTCTTATACAAAGTGGATACAAGATTTAGTATGGATTAAAATAGCAATTTTAATTCACCCTGTCCATGACTGAATTAGCCATGTAGTAATTCTTATACAAAGTAGATACAAGATTTAGTATGGTTTAAAATAGCAATTTTAATTCACCCTGTCCATGACTGAATTTGAAATTTAGTAATTCTTATACAAAGTGGATACAAGAATTAGTAAAAGCCTTTTTCATTAAAAAAACAACAAAGCATGTTCGACACTAATTTACCTGATAGTAGAAATGTATACATGGTATATTATTCTTAAGTAAATTATACTTTTTTAAAACAAAGCATTTTACATAACACACACAATAAAAACAAAACAAAACAAATTTGACCCAGTTTACCTGTTAGTAAAAATATATCAAGTGCTTTGTTAAATACATATTACCTTTTTTAAACATAAAATAAATTTTTTATTTAAAGAATTTTTTTTTTTTAATTAAAGATGCAATTTCATCATCAATTTACCTGTTAGTAAAAAAAGTGCTTTAATAGATATTAAGTTTTTAAACATAAAATCTAGTCTGTGAAATATTTTCTAGTACTGTTAGAAAGGTGCCCAATATTTATACAGTATTATGGAACAGTTTGTACCCCAAAAAAAATGGTATTTGCTTTTGGTGGTTTTATAGTTGGTTTTAGGTTTTGTAAAAGATGTTTATTTTGTATTTTACAAAAATAATATTTTGTTATATGTTTAGCTGTTATATCTGGGATTGTTTTTAAGTTGTTATTTCAGTGTTGAAGGTACACATGGTATATAAGATGTTTGTATCCCCCCTCCTCTCTCTCTCTCTCTCTCTCTCTCTCTCTCTCTCTCTCCTTGATGCACACATAAACACACACAAATATAAATATGCGTTAATACATATATACTGGACAACAATTAAATTATCAATGAAATTTTAGTTTTCTGAAAATTAACATCTAAATCTCGAAATAATTATACTCTGATCATATGGTATTAAAGTTTATATTTACTTAATTATTACTTTACAAATTATTGTTACTAATTATTATTATTGGAGTATTTGATATACACATATTAAAACTTCCTAAAGATAAGGAGTAAAATATTTTCATGCTTTATTGTGTATATTTTACATTGATTTATTTTTGGAATGAAAATAATTTTAAATGTACAAATTGTGCCTGGTTACATCTAAATAGTACAGTCGTAATTTTATGGAATTCATGCTTTTTTATGTTTAAGTTAAAACTCATGCTGTAAATATCGAAATATACTCGAAAAGGATGTTTGTATATTTTTAACATTGTTTTTACATTGTTTTATTTTGTAAGCAAAAACATAAGCATTTTTAATGTTTATAAATTGTAATGTTTGAGTTAAAATTGTACATATTTTATGTAAAATTGTTTTGTTATTAAGCTCATTATGGATGGATATCAGAGGCAATTTTACATTTTCAGATATTTTATACAATTTTAATGAAGCAGCTGTTACAGACTTACAAGGTTTTTTGTACATGACATTACCTAGAATTTATTATACTTGTAGGTACTTTTTGAGTAGGTATTTGTTGTTGTTGTTTGTAGTTATTTGTGTGTAGGCTGTAGGTGCATCTGCCAGTCTGACTTCTGCTGGACCACTTTTTATCATTAATAATAATAATAATAGAAATAAACAATGTTATATTTTTTCACGATTATGCCATGTCATAATTATATTATTTATTAAAAGTAAAACATGGTAAATTTAAGGACAAATCAAACATATATTTTCAAATAATACTTATTTTGGTCATTAAATAGGTAATAATAATAATAATAATAATAATAATAATAATATAATAATAATAATAATAATTGCTTATTTGCCTTTTGGATACAACGTTTACAAAATTAGGGTTACACCCTATCTTCTATAGTGCTCAGATTAAATAATAATAGCTCTTTTGCCTTTGGGATACAACCCATATAGTGCTTGCATTAACTAGCTTTTTTGCCTTTTGGATACAACTTTTATACAAATATGGTTACACACATAGGTTAAATAATAACAATCAATGGCTTTTTTGGACCAGTACCAAGATGTGAACCCAGTACCTCCAAGTCCTATATGGCATGACCTAGTCTCGGTGTCACAAATGCTGATGTAAGTTTATGTTTACTTTTATGCTTATATTTACTAAAGGTTAAAGCACGCTGTCCTGGCCATGCCTCAATCATATAGGCTGTGCGAGTTGGACAGTTAGAGAACTGTTAGTTGTTAAAAGTATACTATTGCAGATTTACAGGTCTTTAATTCTCTAAATATTGATTTTAAATGAAAATAAATTGTTGAATGTAACAAACCTTGATTTATATTTTAAAACCACAGTGGGAGGAATTCTGTTTCACCCCCAGTTTTTACATCATACACAATCATTCTTTTTTGGTGAATAGATATTCTCAGTTGGAATTGAGGATGCAATGACGTTTTGGTGAATAGATATTCTGTTGGAATTGAGGATGCAATGACGTTTTAGTGAATATACATTCTGTTGGAACAGGTTCATTTTTTGGTGAATAGATATTCTGTTGGAATTGAGGTTGCCATGACGTTTTGGTGAGTTGGAATTGAGGTGCCATGATGTTTTGGTGAATAGATATTCTGTTGGAATTGAGGATGCCATGACGTTTTGGTGAATAGATATTCTCAGTTGGAATTGAGGATGCCATGACGTTTTGGTGAATAGATATTCTGTTGGAATAGAGGATGTCATGACGTTTTGGTGAATAGATATTCTGTTGGAATTGAGGATGCAATGATGTTTTGGTGAATAGATATTCTGTTGGAATAGAGGATGTCATGAAATAGATATTCTAAGTTGGAATTGAGGATGCAATGACGTTTTGGTGAATAATATTCTGTTGGAATTGAGGATGTCATGACGTTTTGGTGAATAGATATTCTGTTGGAATTGAGGATATTCTGTTGGAATTGAGGATGCCATGACGTTTTGGTGAATTATTCTGTTGGAATTGAGGATGTCATGACGTTTTGGTGAATAGATATTCTGTTGGAATAGAGGATGCCATGACGTTTTGGTGAATATATATTCTGTTGGAATTGAGGATGTCATGACGTTTTAGTGAATAGATATTCTGTTGGAATTGAGGATGCCATGACGTTTTGGTGAATAGATATTCTGTTGGAATTGAGGATGCCATGACGTTTTGGTGAATAGATATTCTGTTGGAATTGAGGATGCCATGACGTTTTAGTGAATAGATATTCTGTTGGAATTGAGGATGCCATGACGTTTTGGTGAATATATATTGAGGATCCATGACGTTTTGGTAAATAGATATTCTAAGTCAGAATTGAGGATATCATAACGTTTTGGTGAATATATATTCTATTGGAATTGAGGATGTCATGACGTTTTGGTGAATAGATATTCTGTTGGAATTGAGGATGCCATGATGTTTTGGTGAATAGATATTCTGTTGGAATTGAGGATGCCATGATGTTTTGGTGAATAGATATTCTGTTGGAATTGAGGATGCCATGACGTTTTGGTGAATATATATTCTGTTGGAATTGAGGATGCCATGATGTTTTGGTGAATAGATATTCTGTCAGAATTGAGGATGCCATGACGTTTTGGTGAATAGATATTCTGTTGGAATTGAGGATGTCATGACGTTTTGGTGAATAGATATTCTGTTGGAATTGAGGATGCATGACGTTTTGGTGAATAGATATTCTGTTGGAATTGAGGATCATGAGGTTGGAATGAGGATATCATGACGTTTTGGTGAATAGATATTCTGTTGGAATTGAGGATGCCATGACGTTTTGGTGAATAGATATTCTGTCAGAATTGAGGATGCCATGACGTTTTGGTGAATAGATATTCTGTTGGAATTGAGGATGCCATGACGTTTTGGTGAATAGATATTCTGTTGGAATTGAGGATGTCATGACGTTTTGGTGAATATATATTCTGTTGGAATTGAGGATGCCATGACGTTTTGGTGAATAGATATTCTGTTGGAATTGAGGATGCCATGACGTTTTGGTGAATATATATTCTGTTGGAATTGAGGATGCCATGACGTTTTAGTGAATAGATATTCTGTTGGAATTGAGGATGCCATGACGTTTTGGTGAATAGATATTCTGTTGGAATTGAGGATGTCATGACGTTTTGGTGAATAGATATTCTGTTGGAATTGAGGATGACCATGACGTTTTAGTGAATAGATATTCTGTTGGAATTGAGGATGCCATGACGTTTTGGTGAATAGATATTCTGTTGGAATTGAGGATGCCATGACGTTTTGGTGAATAGATATTCTGTTGGAATTGAGGATCATGACGTTTTAGTGAAGGATATTCTGTTGGAATTGAGGATGCCATGACGTTTTGGTGAATAGATATTCTGTTGGAATTGAGGATTTCATGACGTTTTGGTGAATATATATTCTGTTGGAATTGAGGATGTCATGACGTTTTGGTGAATAGATATTCTGTTGGAATTGAGGATGCCATGACGTTTTAGTGAATAGATATTTTTGGTGAATAGATTTTCTGAATAGATATTCTGTTGGAATTGAGGATGCCATGACGTTTTGGTGAATAGATATTCTGTTGGAATTGAGGATGCCATGACGTTTTAGTGAATAGATATTCTGTTGGAATTGAGGATGCCATGACGTTTTGGTGAATAGATATTCTGTTAAGTCAGAATTGAGGATGCCATGACGTTTTGGTGAATAGATATTCTGTTGGAATTGAGGATGCCATGACGTTTTGGTGAATAGATATTCTGAGGTCATGAATTGAGGATGCCATGACGTTTTGGTGAATAGATATTCTGTTGGAATTGAGGATGCCATGACGTTTTGGTGAATAGATATTCTGTTGGAATTGAGGATTCATGACGTTTTGGTTAATGAGGATATCATGACGTTTTGGTGAATAGATATTCTAAGTCGGAACTGAGGATGCCATGACGTTTTAGTGAATATATATTCTAAGTTGGAATTAAGGATGTCATGATATATCACTCATCCGTAGTCCAAACTGCCATTATTTCTTACCGGAGGAGTGAGATGTAGCTCCGTGGTTAGAGCGTTTGCTCATTGTGCTAATCAAAAAGAGTAGCTCATGTAGTAGCGGAAGCGGGTTTCTTCTCGCTATCTGAGTGGTCCTTTACCATATATCTGATGCCATATAACCGTAAATAAAATGTGTTGAGTGCATCATTAAATAAAACATTTCCATCCTTCA
>CBDCGX010000034.1:0-8897 GCA_965216965.1 Spirochaetia bacterium
GTCCATCACCATTATTTCCCCATGACCACAGAGTCCCATCGCTATCTATCCCTACTGTGTGATTATACCCAGCTGATACTGCCTTCCATTTCGTTGTGTTATTTACAAAGGTTCCCGCCTCTGTTGTCTTCTGCTTTACTCGTACGGGGGTGATTTTATATGCTGTAGTGCCGTCTCCCAATTGTCCTTCATCATTAGCTCCCCATGACCACAGAGTCCCATCACTATCTATCCCTACTGTGTGAAATCTCCCAGCTGATATGTATAACCTATAGTACTCTTGCTGCTCCGCACCCGCTGCTTTGTTTTCGCAGCCAAGTAGTGCTATACCTAGCGTTGCTATGAGTACTAATATATGTGCTTTGTATTTATTTAAGAGAGAGAGAGAGAGAGAGAGAGAGAGAGAGAGAGAGAGAGAGAGAGAGCCTCGTTTATAATTATTTGTTTTCATTGTTTATTCCTCCTTAATGATTATATAATTACAATATATATTCTATATACTACTCATAGATTACTCTTTTGTCAATGGTGTTTTCCGCTTTTTCTAGTAACTTAGAATACACTTTTAACCCAACTTGATATTTATACGTATTATCCTGTTAGACATGCATGTTTTTGTCAAATATATAAAGTGTTTTTATAACACTAATAACAAATAACTGGTAAGATTACATGTGTTTTTTCTTAAAGACATATTCCTCATTATACATAGCAAGGCATCTATAAGATGCCTTGCTATGTATTCTTTTATGTTTTTACTTTTCTACATGGAATATAGTAAAACCGGTGTCATTTCTACATAGAGAAGTATCAAAACGGTGTGATTCAGGCAGTTATTTACGCTTCTCTTCTTTGTTTTTTGGCAAAAGTTTGATAGTATTAGTACCTGTTTTACATTCACTATCTATTTTAATTCCTTCCGATTCGACCATTTTGCATAAAGTATTATAAATTGTATGGTAGGTGCGGGGGTCTGTGTTTTTGGATATATTATTAATATATCCTTTAATTTTATATTCTCTGGCTTGTTGTTGCCGAACATAACTGGATTTGATCCAAAGGAAAGTCTTTATGATTTTTTCGCGGATGTCTTTGTGTATTCCTGCACTATAAAGAATCCTTCGTGTTTCTAATTTAATTTCAAAATATTGTTTGTTTGCTTTAAGAAATTTGAGGTATCCATTAGTGGGGTGGAACATTATGATAGTAGCGTTTGTAGTATATTTGTCTTTTAACACCTTTTCTGACACTGTTCCGAACGCAAATGGCTCAAATTCAACTAAATATCTTTTTTTTTCATTTTTACATATATATTCTGGAGAGGTTATTTTTATTTTAGGTGATAAATTTCTGGTTTCAGAATAAAATTTACGGTGTTTTTTAAGCGTGTTATTCTTAGTTCCACGGTAAATAATCCCGGTAATTGCCTCTAACAAATCATTAATATCAACGTAATAATATCCATCTTTTGGAACTTCTTTTTCCATTATGGATGTTAATGTCATTAGAATAAATCTCTGTTCACCCGTATAAGCATTAAAAAACTCCTCTTTCATATCCATTACGCAATTTTTATAGGAGTCTCGCAATCCTTTTTTGAGTTCTACTTGACTAAGATTATCTGGTATTCCTTTAACCACCGGCATAAGAGTTTCGTATGTGCTAGCACCATTGATTTTAATATCTGGCACTTCAGGGTTGGTATAGGGACTACCTATTACCCTGTCATTATTAGAAAACGGGAGGGGCTCTCGAACTGTACCAGTATAACTTTCTATCCCTTCTTTTATATCTTCATAGGTTCTGTCGAGTACATTACAGTTTTTAACTTGCGTTGCATATTTTATTTTTTTATTGCTTTGATGTCGTATTGAAGATACTAACTTCAGTATATTTGCTTTTTTTTGACACTCTGAAAGAAGTGGATTATTTATTAATATATCATTAATTAGGTTAAAAAGTTTGTAAAACAGCATATCGCTAAATTTTGAAGTATAAATAAAATTCAAGTTTATTTTTTTATTGTCAATTGCTAAAAAAGTTGTTTCTTTTATGCTTTTAATTTTAAAATTGTGGAGTAAATATTTAGATATATTCCATTTGTATTTTTCTGCGTCCCTTATATGTGTATGCACTTTGAAAATTGTGTGATATATCTGCGAACATGTAATTTTTTCAAATTCATATTTTTTGCCGGGAGAGAGCGGGCTTATTACTTTATATAAAAATTCATTTTCTTTCTTTATAGAAACAAACAAATCATTAGCATTATCAATATTTTCACGGGTTATTCTAACAGTAACTACAGTATCATCTATTAGTATTAGATTTCTTTCATACCCAAATATTTTTTTTATTTCATTTTTGTTATAAATGCAAGCTAAAGGCACAGATACTTCACTTGTTTTTAATACTATCATCAGTTTTCTTCCCACTTCATTATTGATGGATTAATATCTTCTGCTTTCCCTCCAGGAACAATAACAGAGTGGGATGGGTATACAGTACATGTTGAATATTGTCCCGCTTCTCCATACCTGTTTTTTACAACATGTATATCTATTATTTCATTATCGATACCATCGTAATAATGTCTGCATGGATAATTTAGCGATAAAATTAAGCTAGCCCATTGTTCACTTCCACCGTCACGCATGTGATATGTTCGTGGCCTCGTTTGTTCTCTAATTTTATCTACTGTAACATCTCCGGTTTTTTTAGGGGTGGTGAACGATTTTTCATGCTCTCGATTTAGCTGGATGCCCATAATAAACAACAAGTCTTTGTTTTCATCCTCATGCAATAAACTACGATAATGCTTCATTGCGTCCGATATAGCTTGGTCTCTCGATTTATTTGTGTCTAGCCCTGCTGTAATTTGTAGATAGTCTATAATAACTGCTTTTATATCTTTATCTTCATCCAGTCTTTTTTTAATATCTCTTGTTATTTGTGTGTAAGGCTCTAGCTGTACAATATCATTTTCTTTAGTTATTTGTGAGGAGCAGTCTATTATAGTACAGTAGTTAAGTGTGTTAGCGGTTTCTTCAAGTTGGCTATCTTTATTTTTAACTCTCTCTCTTATTTTTTTCACGCTGATATTATCATTTATTACTACATTGTAGTCTAAGTCATTCAGGTATAGTGCCGAAGACACAAGCCTATAAGCTATGTTGTCAGGTTGCTCCTCAACAGAATAAAAAAGCACTTTCCCCTTTGTCGTTTTTTTGATGTGGTGAACTAAGCTAATCAAGGCTGTGGTTTTGCAGTGGCCGGTTGATCCAGCAATTAGAGTGATTTCGCCACATGGTATTTCTACATCTAATAAATTAAAGGGAGTGGCTATTCCTTCCGTCCTTTCTTTACCTTTTTGTAATGCTGTAACCACAGAATATGCGGTGTAGTCCCCTATTTGCATACTTGCGTTACTCACAATATCTAGTACTGCTTTTTTTTCATTACTCATGAAATTGTTCCACCTGCAAAAACATCAAGCGTGTCTTTTTCAACTTGTGACAATGTAGAATTAGCGTATAATTCGTTAGCATCTTTGCATGATAAACTGTAAGTAGTTTTAATTATTATATTTGGGTAATTATGCTTAAGTCTTTCAACTAATTTAGAAGATGCAGTTCTCCCCGCGGAATCATTATCAGAAAAAATAATAACTTCTTTTATGCTACTAGGAGGAGTAAATCCTTTAAGTCCACTAGTCCCGCAGGTTGCACAAACACAGTACTCATTTAGTTTTTCATCTAATAATAAAGAATAATGGGTTGCTAACGCATCTTCTATTCCTTCAACAAGAATTATTTTATCTACAGGTTTTTTCACAGGGAAAACGGTGCCTTTGGCTACTCCTATAGTTCTCTTATTTAATCCTTGTTTGTCTTTTCTTGCTTTCCCGTTTTCATTAATATATATAAGTTCTACCGCGGTAAATTCTTTAGATAGAAGATTAATTAGCATGCCTACTATAGCATTATGTTTCTTGTTATAACGCAATGTTTTAGGTATATTTTCACCGCTGATATCCGATATCCCTCGATACCTTAAATATGCAGTTATAGTGCCTGATTGCTCCTCGCTTTCAACCCATATAGATTTAGCCCTTGCTATCCTGTCGATTTCACTTAATCCACCGCAAAATCTTGGCTTATTGTTAGCCGTTTGTGGATTATTTTTAGATGCGGTAGTGCCTGTAATATAGCCTAGCTTTTTAAATTCATTAATAATATCCACACCTTCGCATCCCGCAAAACACTTTACTAGTAATTTTCCATTTAAAAGTTTAATGGATAGGCTTGGCGTTTTATCATTATGTACTACACACTTACAGGTATAGTTACCATCACCACTAGATTTAGCTTCTAATTTCCCTACTAGTTGCTTAAATTCATACTCTTCCATCTTTTAAACTCCTTGGATTATTCCTTTAGCCTTAATGTAACATAAGAGTACTTATGTTACATACTGTACGTATCATATTATTGCCTCTTCGTTACTTAAAATGCAGTCTACATACATGTCTTGGGTTACCGATGTACTCGCATGCCCTAGATATTTTGAGACTGCCTTAACGCTTCTTCCGTTATTTATAATTTGCGTGGTAGCATAATAATGCCTTAGCATATGTGGATTAACTTTTTTACTGATTGCATATTTGCAGTAGGTATCTATATTCCTATACATACATGTTCTGTTTATCTTATTCCCGTTTTTTGTTGTAAATAGATATACATCTTGTTGGTTATATACTCTCTTAATTTTATTGAGTAAATTAAGAGAAATATACACCTCTCGGTCTTTATCTCCTTTTCCGTGGAGAAGAATTACACATGATGTGTCTGTATATTCTTTTATATCTTCGTTTTTTATTTCTGTTGCCTCTGATATTCTACATCCTGTAGTCCCTAAAAAATGTATGAATACTGCAGTTCGATTATCATTATCATTTTTGATTGAATTAAAGTCGGTAATTGTTATAGACTGCTTGATATTCTGTACTGCTTGAGGTACAATATTTTTCTTCAACACTTTAAGATTTTTAAGTGGATTTGTTTTTCTTTTATTAAACACTATTAATTTTTCAATAATAGATGATAAACTATAAAGTTTGCGTTGTATTGTGCTTGCTTTTACACCTTGCTTTTTCAGTGCTTCTATGTATAGAAGTACATCTCTCTCGGTGCAATTTATATAATTTATACCTGTTATACATTCAAAACTTCTGATATCTGATTAATAACTTTGGAGTGTTGTCTTTTTGTAAATTTGTGATAATACAATTTCAGGGGTGTTATGATGTGCTTGATTGATATTGTTTTTCATGTGTCGTTACCCCCTTTCTGTTTTTGTAGATTTTATTCCCTCCCTCATTATTCGTGCTTCCTCTGATTTAGTTATTCTGTAACATCTTCCGATCTTAAGTGCTTTAATCTTTCCCTCTTTTATCCACGTGCTAATAGATTGCCTCGATACAATTAATCTTTTGGCAAGAGCACCAGCAGTAATAAAGATTTCTTGGTTATCTATTCCATCTATGTCATTAAGTGGGTTATCTATTATCCTATTCATTACTTAATACCTCCTCATGTAGTAAGTTATAATCTTATGCTCCCATACACGTGGGAGCATATTCTTGTATTGTCTTGCTATGTGCTGGTGCTTCCGAGAGCTTTGTGTTTAATCTAATAACTCCATTAAATGTTTTAATGGATGCATTTTTAATCATTGCTAACACCTCTACGTGTGCTTTTCTCCGCTTATCAAACATTGTTGGGAGCAACCCTAATATATTAATATTTGGGTTTATCCTTCGTTTAATAATATTAATTCCTTGTATCAATTGTTTAACACCGTGTAACGCATAGTATTCTGTTTGCACAGGTATTATTACGTTATCGCATATTGCCCACGCATTTTGGGTTAGTAATGATAAGTCGGGTGGTGTATCTATGATTATATAATCCATATCACGTATAACTTTACGCATAGCTTCTTTGAGAATGTACTCTCTTCCTGCTTGACTGCTAAGCTCTAAAACTGCACTCGCTAGTGCTATGCCTGCTGGTAGGATATACATGTTTTTACTTCGCTCGATGATTATATTTTTTGTAGATTTCTTACCTGTAAGTAAGTGGTAAATTGTTATAGCAGGCTGTGATTTAGTTAGTCCAGCCGTTAGGTTAGCCTGGGGATCTATATCTATAAACAATACCCTTTTGCCTGCTTTAGCGAAAGCTCCTCCTAAATTAATAGCCGTTGTAGTTTTTCCTACTCCACCTTTTTGGTTACTAATTGCTATTATCATTTCTTCCCCCTATATGCACTTCCACGTGGCACTACTGCAAGGATAATTATTCTATTATCTTCTAGCTCTATTAAAACTCGATAATCTCCTAGCCTTATTCTGTATAAATTTTTCGTGCCCTGTAATTTAGCTATATCTTGTATATCATATATACTCACTGCATTTTCTATTCGTTCGTATAGCTTTGTTATCTTTTTAAGTTCACTAGTTTGTAGCTTTTTAATCTGTTTAATTGCTAACTCGGTAAGTAGATTTTTCACTTCACTTTACCTTTTAACCATTCTTTAAATTGCTTTGTTTCCTTTTTTGATGCAATAGGAGAAGTCTTGCATTTAGGATATAGAGCTACAAGCTCATCATCTATAATCTCTTTAATCTCTCGGATGTGTACAGGTATATCTGTATTCCTAATTATCGATTTAATCTTCTTTAAACTCTGTACGCTTCCGCATACTTCTATAGTTGTTGTTTTCTCCATCTTTTCTCCTTCTCCATATAAAATATATTATGTCTGCTTTAACATAATATGACTTATTACACATATTATTATGTTATACATGAACATGTTTGTCAAGTGTGTAAAGTGTTTTTATAACAGTAATAATAAATAATTAATACTACATGTGTTTTTTCTTAAAGACATATCTCTCATTATGCACCACAAGGCACCCTGGAGATGCCTTGCTATGTCTTCTTTTATGTTTTTACTTTATTTTGGTATTTGTATTTTCACTGGAGTGTTTCTATTAGTTGTAGTGCCGTCTCCCAATTGTCCAAAACCATTATCTCCCCATGACCACAGAGTCCCATCGCTATCTATCCCTACTGTAAAACTGTCCCCAGCTGATACTGCCTTCCATTTCATTGTGTTATTTATCTTCTGTACTCGTACGGGGATGCTTTTATTTGCTGTAGTGCCGTCTCCCAATTGCCCAACAGTATTCTGTCCCCATGACCACATAGTTCCATCTTCTGCTAGCCCTACTGTGTGAGCACCCCCAGCTGCTACTAATTCCCATTTCGTTGTATTATCTTCAAAAGCTCCCTCCTCTGTCTTCTGCTGTACTCGTACGGGAGTACTTTTATTTGCTGTAGTGCCATCTCCCAATTGCCCAACAGTATTCTGTCCCCATGACCACATAGTTCCATCAATATCTATTCCTACCGTGTACCCCCCCCCAGCTGCTACTGCCTTCCATTTCGTTGTATTATCTACAAAAGCTCCCTCCTCTGTCTTCTTCTGTACTCGTATGGGGATGCTTTTATTTGCTGTAGTGCCGTCTCCCAATTGTCCTTCCGCATTATATCCCCAGGACCACAGAGTCCCATCTTCTGCTAGCCCTACTGTGTGCTTTTCTCCAGTTGATACTGCCTTCCATTTCATTGTGTTATCTATCTTCTGTACTCGTACGGGGGTGATTTTATTTGTTGTACTGCCGTCTCCCAATTGCCCTTCATCATTCTTTCCCCATGACCACAGATGTCCATCCCTATCTATCACTACTGTGTGATAGAGCCCCACTGCTACTGATTTCCATTTCGTTGTGTTATCTTCAAAAGCTTCCTCCTCTGTCTTCTTCTGTACTCGTACAGGGGTGATTTTATTTGTTGTACTGCCGTCTCCCAATTGCCCTTCATCATTCTTTCCCCATGACCACAGATGTCCATCCCTATCTATCACTACTGTGTGAAATTGTCCAACTGATACTGCCTTCCATTTCGTTGTATTATCTTCAAAAGCTCCCTCCTCTGTCTTCTTCTGTACTCGTACGGGGGTGCTTTTTTCTGCTGTAGTGCCGTCTCCCAATTGTCCACTAGCATTACCTCCCCATGACCACAGATGTCCATCCCTATCTATCACTACTGTGTGAAATTGTCCAGCTGATATGTATAACCTATAGTACTCTTGCTCCTCACCTGCTGCTTTGTTTTCGCAGCCAAGTAGTGCTATGCCTAGCGTCGCTATGAGTACTAATATATGTGCTTTGTATTTATTTAAGAGAGAGAGAGAGAGAGAGAGAGAGAGAGAGAGAGAGAGACTCGTTTATAATTATTTGTTTTCATTGTTTATTCCTCCTTAATGATTATATAATTACAATATATATTCTATATATTACTCATAGATTACTCTTTTGTCAATGGTGTTTCCCGCTTTTTCTAGTAACTTAGAATACACTTTTAACCCAACTGTTTGATATTTATACATATTATTTGTTAGATATGCATGTTTTTATCAAGCATGTAAAGTGTTTTTATAACAGTAATAATAAATAACTGTTAATATTACATGTGTTTTTTTTAAGACATATCCCTCATTATGCACCACAAGGCATCTATAAGATGCCTTGCTATGTCTTCTTTTATGTTTTTGCTGTGTTTATTTTGGTATTTGTATTTTCACTGGAGTGTTTCTCTGAGTTGTAGTGCCGTCTCCCAATTCTCCTCCTTTATTATATCCCCATCCCCACAGATTTCCATCAATATCTATCCCTACTGTGTGAACTCTCCCAGCTGATGCCGCCTTCCATGTTGTCCCTCCCTGCTGCACTTGTACGGGGGTGCTTTTATTTGCTGTAGTGCCGTC
>CBDCGX010000035.1:0-22500 GCA_965216965.1 Spirochaetia bacterium
CCCGCGTGACAGGCTGGGATACTCACCACTATACTACCTAGGATCTGATTATTGTAAGCTAAGTCATGAGTGTTATCGTCCTTTTGTAAATATCTGTGAATGATAAGTAGAAGCGATTACACTGATCAGATGAGTTGACACAAAACGGGTCTTTACTTTTAATTTTTTTTGGTGAAAACGGCCCTCAATTCCTAAAGACCTATACTATACCCATAACTAGTAGCTATCTTCGTGTAGGATGTTGAAATACATTCGCTTTTAAATTGAGCAGAAAGAAATGACCTTCAAGCCTTTCATTTAGTATAGAATCTACGAAATAGAATTACAAAGCTCTATTTTTCAACATAAATAATAGTTTTATTCCTTTATGCGATTTAGTTCAGCAGTGATTAAACAACAGATGAATAAACTCTTTTTTTATTTTAATGATTTTACACTTAAAAATAAAATATTTAACTAAAAGATGTATCCTCCCAGGCGGGGAATTGAACCCCGGTCTCCCGCGTGACAGGCGGGGATACTCACCACTATACTACCTAGGATCTGATTATTGTAAGCTAAGTCATGGGTGTTATCGTCCTTTTGTAAATATCAGTGACTGATAAGTAGAAGCGAGAGAGAGAGAGAGAAATGTTTTATTTAACGACGCACTCAACACATTTTATCTACGGTTATATGTTGTCAGACATAAGGTTAAAGACCATTCTGATAGTGAGAAAGGAAACCCGCTGCCGCCACATAGGCTACTCTTATCGATTAGCAGCAAGGGTTCTTTTATATGCACCATCCCACAGACAGGATAACACATACCACGGCCTTTGGTACACCAGTCGTGGAGCACTGGCTGGAACGAGAAATATCTCAATGGGTCCACCCCATGAAGGATCGATCCGACGACCCACCGCACCACGAGCGAACGCTCTACCTCTGAGCTACGTCCCGCTCCAAGTAGAAGCGATTACATTGATCAGATGATTTGACACAAAACGGTTATTTACTTTTAAACATTTTTGTGAAAACGACCCAGAATTCGGAAAGACCTATACTATACCCATAACTAGTAGCTATCTTCGTGTAGGATGTTGAAATACATTCGCTTTTAAATTGAGCAGAAAGAAATGACCTTCAAGCCTTTCATTTAGTATAGAATCTACGAAATAGAATTACAAAGCTCTATTTTTCAACATAAATAATAGTTTTATTCCTTTATGCGATTTAGTTCAGCAATGATTAAACAACAGATGAATAAACTCTTTTTTTTATTTTAATGATCTTACACTTAAAAATAAAATATTTAACTAAAAGATGTATCCTCCCAGGCGGGGAATTGAACCCCGGTCTCCCGCGTGACAGGCGGGGATACTCACCACTATAGTACCTAGGATCTGATTATTGTAAGCTAAGTCATGGGTGTTATCGTCCTTTTGTAAATATCTGTGAATGATAAGTAGAAGCGATTACACTGATCAGATGAGTTGACACAAAACGGGTCTTTACTTTTATTATTTTTTTTGTGAAAACGGCCCTCAATTCGGAAATACCTATACTATACCCATAACTAGTAGCTATCTTCGTGTAGGATGTTGAAATACATTCGCTTTTAAATTGAGCAGAAAGAAATGACCTTCAAGCCTTTCATTTAGTATAGAATCTACGAAATAGAATTACAAAGCTCTATTTTTCAACATAAATAATAGTTTCATTCCTTTATGCGATTTAGTTCAGCAATGATTAAACAACAGATGAATAAACTATTTTTTATTTTAATGATCTTACACTTAAAAATAAAATATTTAACTAAAAGATGTATCCTCCCAGGCGGGGAATTGAACCCCGGTCTCCCGCGTGACAGGCGGGGATAAGCACCACTATACTACCTAGGATCTGATTATTGTAAGCTAAGTCATGGGTGTTATCGTCCTTTTGTAAATATCTCTGAATGATAAGTAGAAGCGATTACACTGATCAGATGAGTTGACACAAAACGGGTCTTTACTTTTAATTTGTTTGTGAAAACGGCCCTCAATTCGGAAAGACCTATACTATACCCATAACTAGTAGCTATCTTCGTGTAGGATGTTGAAATACATTCGCTTTTAAATTGAGCCGAAAGAAATGACCTTCAAGCCTTTCATTTAGTATAGAATCTACGAAATAGAATTACAAGGCTCTATTTTTCAACATAAATAATAGTTTTATTCCTTTATGCGATTTAGTTCAGCAATGATTAAACAACAGATGAATAAACTCTTTTTTTATTTTAATGATCTTACACTTAAAAATAAAATATTTAACTAAAAGATGTATCCTCCCAGGCGGGGAATTGAACCCCGGTCTCCCGCGTGACAGGCGGGGATACTCACCACTATACTACCTAGGATCTGATTATTGTAAGCTAAGTCATGGGTGTTATCGTCCTTTTGTAAATATCAGTGACTGATAAGTAGAAGCGATTACATTGATCAGATGATTTGACACAAAACGGTTATTTACTTTTAAACATTTTTGTGAAAACGACCCAGAATTCGGAAAGACCTATACTATACCCATAACTAGTAGCTATCTTCGTGTAGGATGTTGAAATACATTCGCTTTTAAATTGAGCAGAAAGAAATGACCTTCAAGCCTTTCATTTAGTATAGAATCTACGAAATAGAATTACAAAGCTCTATTTTTCAACATAAATAATAGTTTTATTCCTTTATGCGATTTAGTTCAGCAATGATTAAACAACAGATGAATAAACTTTTCTTTTTTATTTTAATGATCTTACACTTAAAAATAAAATATTTAACTAAAAGATGTATCCTCCCAGGCGGGGAATTGAACCCCGGTCTCCCGCGTGACAGGCGGGGATACTCACCACTATACTACCTAGGATCTGATTATTGTAAGCTAAGTCATGGGTGTTATCGTCCTTTTGTAAATATCTGTGAATGATAAGTAGAAGCGCTTACACTGATCAGATGAGTTCACACAAAACGGGTATTTAATTTTAATTTGTTTGTGAAAACGGCCCTCAATTCGGAAAGACCTATACTATACCCATAACTAGTAGCTATCTTCATGTAGGATGTTGAAATACATTCGCTTTTAAATTGAGCAGAAAGAAATGACCTTCAAGCCTTTCATTTAGTATAGAATCTACGAAATAGATTTACAAAGCTCTATTTTTCAACATAAATAATAGCTTTATTCCTTTATGCGATTTAGTTCAGCAATGATTAAACAACAGATGAATAAACTCTTTTTTTATTTTAAAGATATTACACTTAAAAATAAAATATTTAACTAAAAGATGTATCCTCCCAGGCGGGGAATTGAACCCCGGTCTCCCGCGTGACAGGCGGGGATACTCACCACTATACTACCTAGGATCTGATTATTGTAAGCTAAGTCATGGGTGTTATCGTCCTTTTGTAAATATCAGTGACTGATAAGTAGAAGCGCTTACACTGATCAGATGAGTTCACACAAAACGGGTATTTAATTTTAATTTGTTTGGTGAAAACGGCCCTCAATTCGGAAAGACCTATACTATACCCATAACTAGTAGCGATCTTCATGTAGGATGTTGAAATACATTCGCTTTTAAATTGAGCAGAAAGAAATGACCTTCAAGCCTTTCATTTAGTATAGAATCTACGAAATAGATTTACAAAGCTCTATTTTTCAACATAAATAATAGCTTTATTCCTTTATGCGATTTAGTTCAGCAATGATTAAACAACAGATGAATAAACTCTTTTTTTATTTTAAAGATATTACACTTAAAAATAAAATATTTAACTAAAAGATGTATCCTCCCAGGCGGGGAATTGAACCCCGGTCTCCCGCGTGACAGGCGGGGATACTCACCACTATACTACCTAGGATCTGATTATTGTAAGCTAAGTCATGGGTGTTATCGTCCTTTTGTAAATATCAGTGACTGATAAGTAGAAGCGCTTACACTGATCAGATGAGTTGACACAAAACGGGTCTTTACTTTTAATTTGTTTGTGAAAACGGCCCTCAATTCAGAAAGACCTATACTATACCCATAACTAGTAGCTATCTTCGTGTAGGATGTTGAAATACATTCGCTTTTAAACTGAGCCGAAAGAAATGACCTTCAAGCCTTTCATTTAGTATAGAATCTACGAAATAGATTTACAAAGCTCTATTTTTCAACATAAATAATAGTTTTATTCCTTTATGCGATTTAGTTCAGCAATGATTAAACAACAGATGAATAAACTCTTTTTTCATTTTTAATGATCTTACACTTAAAAATAAAATATTTAACTAAAAGATGTATCCTCCCAGGCGGGGAATTGAACCCCGGTCTCCCGCGTGACAGGCGGGGATACTCACCACTATACTACCTAGGATCTGATTATTGTAAGCTAAGTCATGGGTGTTATCGTCCTTTTGTAAATATCAGTGACTGATAAGTAGAAGCGAGAGAGAGAGAGAAATGTTTTATTTAACGACGCACTCAACACATTTTATCTACGGTTATATGGCGTCAGACATATGGTTAAGGACCATTCTGATAGTGAGAAAGGAAACCCGCTGCCGCCACATAGGCTACTCTTATCGATTAGCAGCAAGGGTTCTTTTATATGCACCATCCCACAGACAGGATAACACATACCACGGCCTTTGGTACACCAGTCGTGGAGCACTGGCTGGAACGAGAAATAGCTCAATGGGTCCACCCCATGAAGGATCGATCCGACGACCCACCGCACCACGAGCGAACGCTCTACCTCTGAGCTACGTCCCGCTCCAAGTAGAAGCGATTACATTGATCAGATGATTTGACACAAAACGGTTATTTACTTTTAAACATTTTTGTGAAAACGACCCAGAATTCGGAAAGACCTATACTATACCCATAACTAGTAGCTATCTTCGTGTAGGATGTTGAAATACATTCGCTTTTAAATTGAGCAGAAAGAAATGACCTTCAAGCCTTTCATTTAGTATAGAATCTACGAAATAGAATTACAAAGCTCTATTTTTCAACATAAATAATAGTTTTATTCCTTTATGCGATTTAGTTCAGCAATGATTATCCAACAGATGAATAAACTCTTTTTTTTATTTTAATGATCTTACACTTAAAAATAAAATATTTAACTAAAAGATGTATCCTCCCAGGCGGGGAATTGAACCCCGGTCTCCCGCGTGACAGGCTGGGATACTCACCACTATACTACCTAGGATCTGATTATTGTAAGCTAAGTCATGAGTGTTATCGTCCTTTTGTAAATATCTGTGAATGATAAGTAGAAGCGATTACACTGATCAGATGAGTTGACACAAAACGGGTCTTTACTTTTAATTTTTTTTGGTGAAAACGGCCCTCAATTCCTAAAGACCTATACTATACCCATAACTAGTAGCTATCTTCGTGTAGGATGTTGAAATACATTCGCTTTTAAATTGAGCAGAAAGAAATGACCTTCAAGCCTTTCATTTAGTATAGAATCTACGAAATAGAATTACAAAGCTCTATTTTTCAACATAAATAATAGTTTTATTCCTTTATGCGATTTAGTTCAGCAGTGATTAAACAACAGATGAATAAACTCTTTTTTTATTTTAATGATTTTACACTTAAAAATAAAATATTTAACTAAAAGATGTATCCTCCCAGGCGGGGAATTGAACCCCGGTCTCCCGCGTGACAGGCGGGGATACTCACCACTATACTACCTAGGATCTGATTATTGTAAGCTAAGTCATGGGTGTTATCGTCCTTTTGTAAATATCAGTGACTGATAAGTAGAAGCGAGAGAGAGAGAGAGAAATGTTTTATTTAACGACGCACTCAACACATTTTATCTACGGTTATATGTTGTCAGACATATGGTTAAGGACCATTCTGATAGTGAGAAAGGAAACCCGCTGCCGCCACATAGGCTACTCTTATCGATTAGCAGCAAGGGTTCTTTTATATGCACCATCCCACAGACAGGATAACACATACCACGGCCTTTGGTACACCAGTCGTGGAGCACTGGCTGGAACGAGAAATAGCTCAATGGGTCCACCCCATGAAGGATCGATCCGACGACCCACCGCACCACGAGCGAACGCTCTACCTCTGAGCTACGTCCCGCTCCAAGTAGAAGCGATTACATTGATCAGATGATTTGACACAAAACGGTTATTTACTTTTAAACATTTTTGTGAAAACGACCCAGAATTCGGAAAGACCTATACTATACCCATAACTAGTAGCTATCTTCGTGTAGGATGTTGAAATACATTCGCTTTTAAATTGAGCAGAAAGAAATGACCTTCAAGCCTTTCATTTAGTATAGAATCTACGAAATAGAATTACAAAGCTCTATTTTTCAACATAAATAATAGTTTTATTCCTTTATGCGATTTAGTTCAGCAATGATTATCCAACAGATGAATAAACTCTTTTTTTATTTTAATGATTTTACACTTAAAAATAAAATATTTAACTAAAAGATGTATCCACCCAGGCGGGAAATTGAACCCCGGTCTCCCGCGTGACAGGCGGGGATACTCACCACTATACTACCTAGGATCTGATTATTGTAAGCTAAGTCATGGGTGTTATCGTCCTTTTGTAAATATCTGTGAATGATAAGTAGAAGCGCTTACACTGATCAGATGAGTTGACACAAAACGGGTCTTTACTTTTAATTTTTTTTTGTGAAAACGGCCCTCAATTCGGAAAGACCTATACTATACCCATAACTAGTAGCTATCTTCGTGTAGGATGTTGAAATACATTCGCTTTTAAATTGAGCAGAAAGAAATGACCTTCAAGCCTTTCATTTAGTATAGAATCTACGAAATAGAATTACAAAGCTCTATTTTTCAACATAAATAATAGTTTTATTCCTTTATGCGATTTAGTTGAGCAATGATTAAACAACAGATGAATAAACTCTTTTTTATTTTAATGATCTTACACTTAAAAATAAAATATTTAACTAAAAGATGTATCCTCCCAGGCGGGGAATTGAACCCCGGTCTCCCGCGTGACAGGCGGGGATACTCACCACTATACTACCTAGGATCTGATTATTGTAAGCTAAGTCATGGGTGTTATCGTCCTTTTGTAAATATCTCTGAATGATAAGTAGAAGCGATTACACTGATCAGATGAGTTGACACAAAACGGGTCTTTACTTTTAATTTGTTTGTGAAAACGGCCCTCAATTCGGAAAGACCTATACTATACCCATAACTAGTAGCTATCTTCGTGTAGGATGTTGAAATACATTCGCTTTTAAATTGAGCCGAAAGAAATGACCTTCAAGCCTTTCATTTAGTATAGAATCTACGAAATAGAATTACAAAGCTCTATTTTTCAACATAAATAATAGTTTTATTCCTTTATGCGATTTAGTTCAGCAATGATTAAACAACAGATGAATAAACTCTTTTTTTATTTTAATGATCTTACACTTAAAAATAAAATATTTAACTAAAAGATGTATCCTCCCAGGCGGGGAATTGAACCCCGGTCTCCCGCGTGACAGGCGGGGATACTCACCACTATACTACCTAGGATCTGATTATTGTAAGCTAAGTCATGGGTGTTATCGTCCTTTTGTAAATATCAGTGACTGATAAGTAGAAGCGATTACATTGATCAGATGATTTGACACAAAACGGTTATTTACTTTTAAACATTTTTGTGAAAACGACCCAGAATTCGGAAAGACCTATACTATACCCATAACTAGTAGCTATCTTCGTGTAGGATGTTGAAATACATTCGCTTTTAAATTGAGCAGAAAGAAATGACCTTCAAGCCTTTCATTTAGTATAGAATCTACGAAATAGAATTACAAAGCTCTATTTTTCAACATAAATAATAGTTTTATTCCTTTATGCGATTTAGTTCAGCAATGATTAAACAACAGATGAATAAACTTTTATTTTTTATTTTAATGATCTTACACTTAAAAATAAAATATTTAACTAAAAGATGTATCCTCCCAGGCGGGGAATTGAACCCCGGTCTCCCGCGTGACAGGCGGGGATACTCACCACTATACTACCTAGGATCTGATTATTGTAAGCTAAGTCATGGGTGTTATCGTCCTTTTGTAAATATCTGTGAATGATAAGTAGAAGCGATTACACTGATCAGATGAGTTGACACAAAACGGGTCTTTACTTTTAATTTTTTTTGGTGAAAACGGCCCTCAATTCGGATAGACCTATACTATACCCATAACTAGTAGCTATCTTCGTGTAGGATGTTGAAATACATTCGCTTTTAAATTGAGCAGAAAGAAATGACCTTCAAGCCTTTCTTTTAGTATAGAATCTACGAAATAGAATTACAAAGCTCTATTTTTCAACATAAATAATAGTTTTATTCCTTTATGCGATTTAGTTCAGCAATGATTAAACAACAGATGAATAAACTCTTTTTTTATTTTAATGATCTTACACTTAAAAATAAAATATTTAACTAAAGGATGTATCCTCCCAGGCGGGGAATTGAACCCCGGTCTCCCGCGTGACAGGCGGGGATACTCACCACTATACTACCTAGGATCTGATTATTGTAAGCTAAGTCATGGGTGTTATCGTCCTTTTGTAAATATCTGT
Source organism: Spirochaetia bacterium (assembly GCA_965216965.1). GTDB lineage: Bacteria > Spirochaetota > Spirochaetia > WTKD01 > CBDAKK01. Next base: position 8,602 of record CBDCGX010000035.1, read on the forward strand.
GAATGATAAGTAGAAGCGCTTACACTGATCAGATGAGTTGACACAAAACGGGTCTTTACTTTTAATTTTTTTGTGAAAACGGCCCTCAATTGGGAAAGACCTATACTATACCCATTACTAGTAGCTATCTTCGTGTAGGATGTTGAAATACATTCGCTTTTAAATTGAGCAGAAATAAATGACCTTCAAGGCTTTCATTTAGTATAGAATCTACGAAATAGAATTACAAAGCTCTATTTTTCAACATAAATAATAGTTTTATTCCTTTATGCGATTTAGTTCAGCAATGATTAAACAACAGATGAATAAACTCTTTTTTATTTTAATGATCTTACACTTAAAAATAAAATATTTAACTAAAAGATGTATCCTCCCAGGCGGGGAATTGAACCCCGGTCTCCCGCGTGACAGGCGGGGATACTCACCACTATACTACCTAGGATCTGATTATTGTAAGCTAAGTCATGGGTGTTATCGTCCTTTTGTAAATATCTGTGAATGATAAGTAGAAGCGATTACACTGATCAGATGAGTTGACACAAAACGGGTCTTTACTTTTAAATTTTTTTGGTGAAAACGGCCCTCAATTCGGATAGACCTATACTATACCCATAACTAGTAGCTATCTTCGTGTAGGATGTTGAAATACATTCGCTTTTAAATTGAGCAGAAAGAAATGACCTTCAAGCCTTTCATTTAGTATAGAATCTACGAAATAGAATTACAAAGCTCTATTTTTCAACATAAATAATAGTTTTATTCCTTTATGCGATTTAGTTCAGCAATGATTAAACAACAGATGAATAAACTCTTTTTTTATTTTAATGATCTTACACTTAAAAATAAAATATTTAACTAAAGGATGTATCCTCCCAGGCGGGGAATTGAACCCCGGTCTCCCGCGTGACAGGCGGGGATACTCACCACTATACTACCTAGGATCTGATTATTGTAAGCTAAGTCATGGGTGTTATCGTCCTTTTGTAAATATCTGTGAATGATAAGTAGAAGCGCTTACACTGATCAGATGAGTTGACACAAAACGGGTCTTTACTTTTAATTTGTTTGTGAAAACGGCCCTCAATTCGGAAAGACCTATACTATAGCCATAACTAGTAGCTATCTTCGTGTAGGATGTTGAAATACATTCGCTTTTAAATTGAGCAGAAAGAAATGACCTTCAAGCCTTTCATTTAGTATAGAATCTACGAAATAGATTTACAAAGCTCTATTTTTCAACATAAATAATAGTTTTATATCTTTATGCGATTTAGTTCAGCAATGATTAAACAACAGATGAATAAACTCTTTTTTTATTTTAATGATCTTACACTTAAAAATAAAATATTTAACTAAAAGATGTATCCTCCCAGGCGGGGAATTGAACCCCGGTCTCCCGCGTGACACGCGGGGATACTCACCACTATACTACCTAGGATCTGATTATTGTAAGCTAAGTCATGGGTGTTATCGTCCTTTTGTAAATATCAGTGACTGATAAGTAGAAGCGCTTACACTGATCAGATGAGTTGACACAAAACGGGTCTTTACTTTTAATTTTTTTGTGAAAACGGCCCTCAATTGGGAAAGACCTATACTATACCCATAATTAGTAGCTATCTTCGTGTAGGATGTTGAAATACATTCGCTTTTAAATTGAGCAGAAAGAAATGACCTTCAAGCCTTTCATTTAGTATAGAATCTACGAAATAGAATTACAAAGCTCTATTTTTCAACATAAATAATAGTTTTATTCCTTTATGCGATTTAGTTCAGCAATGATTAAACAACAGATGAATAAACTCTTTTTTTATTTTAATGATCTTACACTTAAAAATAAAATATTTAACTAAAAGATGTATCCTCCCAGGCGGGGAATTGAACCCCGGTCTCCCGCGTGACAGGCGGGGATACTCACCACTATACTACCTAGGATCTGATTATTGTAAGCTAAGTCATGGGTGTTATTGTCCTTTTGTAAATATCTGTGAATGATAAGTAGAAGCGCTTACACTGATCAGATGAGTTGACACAAAACGGGTCTTTACTTTTAATTTGTTTGTGAAAACGGCCCTCAATTCGGAAAGACCTATACTATACCCATAACTAGTAGCTATCTTCGTGTAGGATGTTGAAATACATTCGCTTTTAAATTGAGCAGAAAGAAATGACCTTCAAGCCTTTCATTTAGTATAGAATCTACGAAATAGATTTACAAAGCTCTATTTTTCAACATAAATAATAGTTTTATTCCTTTATGCGATTTAGTTCAGCAATGATTAAACAACAGATGAATAAACTCTTTTTTTATTTTAATGATCTTACACTTAAAAATAAAATATTTAACTAAAAGATGTATCCTCCCAGGCGGGGAATTGAACCCCGGTCTCCCGCGTGACAGGCGGGGATACTCACCACTATACTACCTAGGATCTGATTATTGTAAGCTAAGTCATGGGTGTTATCGTCCTTTTGTAAATATCAGTGACTGATAAGTAGAAGCGATTACACGTATCAGATGAGTTGACACAAAACGGGTATTTACTTTTAAACATTTTTGTGAAAACGACCCAGAATTCGGAAAGACCTATACTATACCAATAACTAGTAGCTATCTTCGTGTAGTATGTTGAAATACATTCGCTTTTAAATTGAACAGAAAGAAATGACCTTCAAGCCTTTCATTTAGTATAGAATCTACGAAATAGAATTACAAAGCTCTATTTTTCAACATAAATAATAGTTTTATTCCTTTATGCGATTTAGTTCAGCAATGATTATCCAACAGATGAATAAACTCTTTTTTTATTTTAATGATCTTACACTTAAAAATAAAATATTTAACTAAAAGATGTATCCTCCCAGGCGGGGAATTGAACCCCGGTCTCCCGCGTGACAGGCGGGGATACTCACCACTATACTACCTAGGATCTGATTATTGTAAGCTAAGTCATGGGTGTTATCGTCCTTTTGTAAATATCAGTGACTGATAAGTAGAAGCGATTACACTGATCAGATGAGTAGACACAAAACGGGTATTTACTTTTAAACATTTTTGTGAAAACGACCCAGAATTCGGAAAGACCTATACTATACCCATAACTAGTAGCTATCTTCGTGTAGGATGTTGAAATACATTCGCTTTTAAATTGAGCAGAAATAAATGACCTTCAAGACTTTCATTTAGTATAGAATCTACGAAATAGAATTACAAAGCTCTATTTTTCAACATAAATAATAGTTTTATTCCTTTAAGCGATTTAGTTCAGCAATGATTAAACAACAGATGAATAAACTCTTTTTTTATTTTAATGATCTTACACTTAAAAATAAAATATTTAACTAAAAGATGTATCCTCTCAGCGGGGAATTGAACCCCGGTCTCCCGCGTGACAGGCGGGGATACTCACCACTATACTACCTAGGATCTGATTATTGTAAGCTAAGTCATGGGTGTTATCGTCCTTTTGTAAATATCAGTGACTGATAAGTAGAAGCGATTACACTGATCAGATGAGTTGACACAAAACGGGACTTTACTTTTAAACATTTTTGTGAAAACGACCCAGAATTCGGAAATACCTATACTATACCCATAACTAGTAGCTATCTTCGTGTAGGATGTTGAAATACATTCGCTTTTAAATTGAGCAGAAAGAAATGACCTTCAAGCCTTTCATTTAGTATAGAATCTACGAAATAGAATTACAAAGCTCTATTTTTCAACATAAATAATAGTTTTATTCCTTTATGCGATTTAGTTCAGCAATGATTATCCAACAGATGAATAAACACTTTTTTTATTTTAATGATCTTACACTTAAAAATAAAATATTTAACTACAAGATGTATCCTCCCAGGCGGGGAATTGAACCCCGGTCTCACGCGTGACAGGCTGGGATACTCACCACTATACTACCTAGGATCTGATTATTGTAAGCTAAGTCATGAGTGTTATCGTCCTTTTGTAAATATCTGTGAATGATAAGTAGAAGCGATTACACTGATCAGATGAGTTGACACAAAACGGGTCTTTACTTTTAATTTTTTTTGGTGAAAACGGCCCTCAATTCCTAAAGACCTATACTATACCCATAACTAGTAGCTATCTTCGTGTAGGATGTTGAAATACATTCGCTTTTAAATTGAGCAGAAAGAAATGACCTTCAAGCCTTTCATTTAGTATAGAATCTACGAAATAGAATTACAAAGCTCTATTTTTCAACATAAATAATAGTTTTATTCCTTTATGCGATTTAGTTCAGCAGTGATTAAACAACAGATGAATAAACTCTTTTTTTATTTTAATGATTTTACACTTAAAAATAAAATATTTAACTAAAAGATGTATCCTCCCAGGCGGGGAATTGAACCCCGGTCTCCCGCGTGACGGGCGGGGATACTCACCACTATACTACCTAGGATCTGATTATTGTAAGCTAAGTCATGGGTGTTATCGTCCTTTTGTAAATATCAGTGACTGATAAGTAGAAGCGATTACACGTATCAGATGAGTTGACACAAAACGGGTATTTACTTTTAAACATTTTTGTGAAAACGACCCAGAATTCGGAAAGACCTATACTATACCAATAACTAGTAGCTATCTTCGTGTAGTATGTTGAAATACATTCGCTTTTAAATTGAGCAGAAAGAAATGACCTTCAAGCCTTTCATTTAGTATAGAATCTACGAAATAGAATTACAAAGCTCTATTTTTCAACATAAATAATAGTTTTATTCCTTTATGCGATTTAGTTCAGCAATGATTAAACAACATATGAATAAACTCTTTTTTTATTTTAATGATCTTACACTTAAAAATAAAACATTTAACTAAAAGATGTATCCTCCCAGGCGGGGAATTGAACCCCGGTCTCCCGCGTGACAGGCGGGGATACTCACCACTATACTACCTAGGATCTGATTATTGTAAGCTAAGTCATGGGTGTTATCGTCCTTTTGTAAATATCAGTGACTGATAAGTAGAAGCGATTACATTGATCAGATGAGTTGACACAAAACGCGTATTTACTTTTAAACATTTTTGTGAAAACGACCCACAATTCGGAAAGACCTATACTATACCCATAACTAGTAGCTATCTTCGTGTAGGATGTTGAAATACATTCGCTTTTAAATTGAACAGAACGAAATGACCTTCAAGCCTTTCATTTAGTATAGAATCTACGAAATAGAATTACAAAGCTCTATTTTTCAACATAAATAATAGTTTTATTCCTTTATGCGATTTAGTTCAGCAATGATTAAACAACAGATGAATAAACTCTTTTTTTATTTTAATGATCTTACACTTAAAAATAAAATATTTATCTAAAAGATGTATCCTCCCATGCGGGGAATTGAACCCCGGTCTCCCGCGTGACAGGCTGGGATACTCACCACTATACTACCTAGGATCTGATTATTGTAAGCTAAGTCATGGGTGTTATCGTCCTTTTGTAAATATCTGTGAATGATAAGTAGAAGCGATTACACTGATCAGATGAGTTGACACAAAACGGGTCTTTACTTTTAATCGTTTTTGTGAAAACGGCCCTCAATTCGGAAAGACCTATACTCTACCCATAACTAGTATCTATCTTCGTGTAGGATGTTGAAATACATTCGCTTTTAAATTGAGCAGAAAGAAATGACCTTCAAGCCTTTCATTTAGTATAGAATCTACGAAATAGAATTACTAAGCTCTATTTTTCAACATAAATAATAGTTTTATTCCTTTATGTGATTTAGTTCAGCAATGATTAAACAACAGATGAATAAACTCTTTTTTTATTTTAATGATCTTACACTTAAAAATAAAATATTTAACAAAAAGATGTATCCTCCCAGGCGGGGAATTGAACCCCGGTCTCCCGCGTGACAGGCGGGGATACTCACCACTATACTACCTAGGATCTGATTATTGTAAGCTAAGTAATGGGTGTTATCGTCCTTTTGTAAATATCAGTGACTGATAAGTAGAAGCGATTACACTGATCAGATGAGTTGACACAAAACGGGTCTTTACTTTTAAACCTTTTTGTGAAAACGACCCAGAATTCGCAAATACCTATACTCTACCCATAACTAGTAGCTATCTTCGTGTAGGATGTTGAAATACATTCGCTTTTAAATTGAGCAGAACGAAATGACCTTCAAGCCTTTCATTTAGTATAGAATCTACAAAATAGAATTACAAAGCTATTTTTTTCAACATAAATAATAGTTTTATTCCTTTATGCGATTTAGTTCAGCAATGATTAAACAACAGATGAATAAACTCTTTTTTTATTTTAATGAACTTACACTTAAAAATAAAATATTTAACTAAAAGATGTATCCTCCCAGGCGGGGAATTGAACCCCGGTCTCCCGCGTGACAGGCGGGGATACTCACCACTATACTACCTAGGATCTGATTATTGTAAGCTAAGTCATGGGTGTTATCGACCTTTTGTAAATATCAGTGACTGATAAGTAGAAGCGATTACACTGATCAGATGAGTTCACACAAAACGGGTATTTAATTTTAAACATTTTTGTGAAAACGACCCAGAATTCGGAAATACCTATACTATACCCATAACTAGTAGCTATCTTCGTGTAGGATGTTGAAATACATTCGCTTTTAAATTGAGCAGAAAGAAATGACCTTCAAGCCTTTCATTTAGTATAGAATCTACGAAACAGAATTACAAAGCTCTATTTTTCAACATAAATAATAGTTTTATTCCTTTATGCGATTTAGTTCAGCAATGATTATCCAACAGATGAATAAACTCTTTTTTTATTTTAATGATCTTACACTTAAAAATAAAATATTTAACTAAAAGATGTATCCTCCCAGGCGGGGAATTGAACCCCGGTCTCCCGCGTGACAGGCGGGGATACTCACCACTATACTACCTAGGATCTGATTATTGTAAGCTAAGTCATGGGTGTTATCGTCCTTTTGTTAAATATCTGTGAATGATAAGTAGAAGCGATTACACTGATCAGATGAGTTGACACAAAACGGGTCTTTACTTTTAAACCTTTTTGTGAAAACGACCCAGAATTCGGAAATACCTATACTATACCCATAACTAGTAGCTATCTTTGTGTAGGATGTTGAAATACATTCGCTTTTAAATTGAGCAGAAAGAAATGACCTTCAAGCCTTTCATTTAGTATAGAATCGACAAAATAGAATTACAAAGCTATTTTTTTCAACATAAATAATAGTTTTATTCCTTTATTCGATTTAGTTCAGCAATGATTAAACAACAGATGAATAAACTCTTTTTTTATTTTAATGATCTTACATTTAAAAATAAAATATTTAACTAAACGATGTATCCTCCCAGGCGGGGAATTGAACCCCGGTCTCCCGCGTGACAGGCGGGGATACTCACCACTATACTATCTAGGATCTGATTATTGTAAGCTAAGTCATGGGTGTTATCGTCCTTTTGTAAATATCTGTGAATGATAAGTAGAAGCGATTACACTGATCAGATGAGTTGACTCAAAACGGGTCTTTAGTTTTAATCTTTTTTGTGAAAACGGCCCTCAATTCGGAAAGACCTATACTCTCCCCATAACTAGTATCTATCTTCGTGTAGGATGTTGAAATACATTCGCTTTTAAATTGAGCAGAAAGAAATGACCTTCAAGCCTTTCATTTAGTATAGAATCTACGAAATAGAATTACAAAGCTCTATTTTTCAACATAAATAATAGTTTTATTCCTTTATGCGATTTAGTTCAGCAATGATTAAACAAATGATGAATAAACTCTTTTTTTATTTTAATGATCTTACACTTAAAAATAAAATATTTAACTAAAAGATGTATCCTCCCAGGCGGGGAATTGAACCCCGGTCTCCCGCGTGACAGGCGGGGATACTCACCACTATACTACCTAGGATCTGATTATTGTAAGCTAAGTCATGGGTGTTATCGTCCTTTTGTAAATATCAGTGACTGATAAGTAGAAGCGATTACATTGATCAGATGAGTTGACACAAAACGGGTATTTACTTTTAAACATTTTTGTGAAAACGACCCAGAATTCGGAAAGACCTATACTATACCCATAACTAGTAGCTATCTTCGTGTAGGATGTTGAAATACATTCGCTTTTAAATTGAGCAGAAAGAAATGACCTTCAAGCCTTTCATTTAGTATAGAATCTACGAAATAGAATTACAAAGCTCTATTTTTCAACATAAATAATAGTTTTATTCCTTTATGCGATTTAGTTCAGCAATGATTAAACAACAGATGAATAAACTCTTTTTTTTATTTTAATGATCTTACACTTAAAAATAAAATATTTAACTAAAAGATGTATCCTCCCAGGCGGGGAATTGAACCCCGGTCTCCCGCGTGACAGGCGGGGATACTCACCACTATACTACCTAGGATCTGATTATTGTAAGCTAAGTCATGGGTGTTATCTTCCTTTTGTAAATATCTGTGAATGATAAGTAGAAGCGATTACACTGATCAGATGAGTTGACACAAAACGGTTCTTTACTTCTTTTTTTTTGTGAAAACGGCCCTCAATTCGGAAAGACCTATACTATACCCATAACTAGTAGCTATCTTCGTGTAGGATGTTGAAATACATTCGCTTTTAAATTGAGCAGAAAGAAATGACCTTCAAGCCTTTCATTTAGTATAGAATCTACGAAATAGAATTACAAAGCTCTATTTTTCAACATAAATAATAGTTTTATTCCTTTATGCGATTTAGTTCAGCAATGATTAAACAACATATGAATAAACTCTTTTTTTATTTTAATGATCTTACACTTAAAAATAAAATATTTAACTAAAAGATGTATCCTCCCAGGCGGGGAATTGAACCCCGGTCTCCCGCGTGACAGGCGGGGATACTCACCACTATACTACCTAGGATCTGATTATTGTAAGCTAAGTCATGGGTGTTATCGTCCTTTTGTAAATATCAGTGACTGATAAGTAGAAGCGATTACACTGATCAGATGAGTTGACACAAAACGGGTCTTACTTTTAAACTTTTTTTGTGAAAACGGCCCTCAATTCGGAAAGACATATACTATACCCATAACTAGTAGCTATCTTAGTGTAGGATGTTGAAATACATTCGTTTTTAAATTGAGCAGAAAGAAATGACCTTCAAGCCTTTCATTTAGTATAGAATCTACGAAATAGAATTACAAATCTCTATTTTTCAACATAAATAATAGTTTTATTCCTTTAAGCGATTTAGTTCAGCAATGATTAAACAACAGATGAATAAACTCTCTTTTTATTTTAATGATCTTACACTTAAAAATAAAATATTTAACTACAAGATGTATCCTCCCAGGCGGGGAATTGAACCCCGGTCTCCCGCGTGACAGGCGGGGATACTCACCACTATACTACCTAGGATCTGATTATTGTAAGCTAAGTAATGGGTGTCATCGTCCTTTTGTAAATATCAGTGACTGTTAAGTAGAAGCGATTACACTGATCAGATGAGTTGACACAAAACGGGTCTTTACTTTTAAACATTTTTGTGAAAACGACCCAGAATTCGGAAATACCTATACTATACCCATAACTAGTAGCTATCTTCGTGTAGGATGTTGAAATACATTCGCTTTTAAATTGAGCAGAAAGAAATGACCTTCAAGCCTTTCATTTAGTATAGAATCTACGAAATAGAATTACAAAGCTCTATTTTTCAACATAAATAATAGTTTTATTCCTTTATGCGATTTAGTTCAGCAATGATTAAACAACAGATGAATAAACTCTTTTTTTATTTTAATGATCTTACACTTAAAAATAAAATATTTAACTAAAAGATGTATCCTCCCCGGCGGGGAATTGAACCGCGGTCTCCCGCGTGACAGGCGGGGATACTTTTTTTTTTTTTATCATTTTATTTTCCAAACGTAACAAAGTATAACAATTGTTTTAAAATATAGGAGAATAAAGTTGTAACACATTTGTGGAAGCGCACTCACACGCACACTCTTACAGAATTTTTTTTGTTGTTATATATTGTTATAATTATATATTTCTACGTAATAATAGGACTGAAGAATATTGGTTAATCTAGTATGTTGTATAATAGCATCAGTTTTCAAGAGGGTATTTAAAAGTCAGTGTGCTATTTTTCAAATCTAGGAAAAGATTATCTTTAATATATTTATAATGAAATTCAGAAATTCTGTTTTGATAGGTATATTGATTTAGTAGTATTATGAAATACTGGCGCATATTGTGTTTGAAGTATTTAACAATGTTTATATTTGTCCCCCTTGTTTCCGCTATTAAACGTCTCTTGAAAACTGACATTCTGTATATTGACAGTAATTTATTAATAAACGAGTTTGTGCTACATTGTATTTTAAAATAACATCCAAAAAGCAGTAATTGTTTAAGTATTTCTGGACTATATCCAGTGTCTTTAAACACATAGATGCATATTCATTAAATATTACGATTAAATCATACAATCGCAATATAAAAATAAATGAGTCATGTCTTCTTCTTCTTTTTTACATACAGGACATTGATTGGACAATGTTTTGCCATATTTATATAATTTAGAATATGTATAGATAATATTGTGTACAATTTTATAGTCTAATTCAATAAAATCGGATGTCTTGTCAAAGCAATGTATATGTTTCCATACCGTTTTCCAGCACATATTAAAACCCATGTTCTCCCATTTTTCTACACCTGTAGGTTGTTTGTAATAATGTGTAATTAATATTGAGTAGATCAACTTAACTGTAAATTTATTAGAGTTTATAATGTCATTAGTATATATCAAACACAATTCCTTAACTTGTGTTGATACTTTAACATTGTTTATAACAAGTTGTTTCCATTCATCGGGGAGCGAATTCAATATTACATTATATGCTAATGTAATTTCTTTTATTGACATATTGGGATATTTTTCTTGTAATATTTCTACAATAGCTGATTTCGATAAGAAGCCTGGCACTACTTCATAACTGATATCAGCAACTGTTGTTATACCACTTTCAATATATGATTGGAAGTGTAACAGTTTATTTTTAACCTTTATGTGTGGATTACCAAAGAGTGGTTGGTTCATTATATGTTCTAATTCTAGTGTTAGATATCGTTCACGTTTTGAAACTGTATCCCATGCCAACAAAAGTTCAGCGTAGAAAGGATTAATATTAACTAGATCAGATTCATTATAAATTATATTAAAAATATTATATGATAAGTTCATGTTCATATATTTCCCAAGAAATTCAGACATTGTGTACTTCCATATACCTTTAAAATCATCATTAAAATATTTATTTAACAATTTAACTCGGAAAGCCATCTTTTTCAGATTTATGTCTTGAATATTAAGCCCACCTGAATATTTATTTCCAATAATTGTACTGTATTTTATTAAAGGTATTTTGTTATCCCACATAAAGTTACAAAAACATTTTCTGAATTTCTTGTTCAACCCATTTAGGAACATGAATTACTGTGATATGATACCACAGTCTAGATGTTAATAGGGTGTTCCAGACTGTCGCTTTGCCATTTAAGGTTAGTTTTCTCTGTTTCCACATGTTTATTATAGCTTTTATCTTTTCTATTTTTATTTTCCAATTCATTTTTTCACATAAATATTTATTTGGTCCTAAATAGATACCTAGAATCTGAACACAGTTTGTATTAACTGTAATCGGAATATTAAAAGATAAGTCTTTGTCTGATGCCTTACCGAGACAAAGCACTTCAGACTTTTCTATGTTAACGTTTGCGCCAGTTGCAAGACAATACTTATTTACAGTGTTGAATACTGCCTCAACGGACTGTGCGTCTTGAACTGTAATGGTGGTATCATCAGCATGTTGAAATAACAATGAATTTATATCTGGATTTATTCTGATGCCTTTGATGTTTTTTATTAAGTTATTTAAGGGTTCGGCTACTATCACATAAAGCATCATTGAAATTGGGCATCCTTGTCTAACTCCTCTTGTAATTGGAAAGTAGGGTGTTAAATGACCATTTATTTTAACGCTACTTTTTATATCATTGTACAGTATTTTGATCCATGATATAAATTTATTACCAAAGCTAAATTTATTCAATACTTTAATTATAAAACTATGGGAAACTCTATCAAATGCCTTTTCTTGGTCAATTTTAATAAAAAAACCGTCTTCTTTTTTAAAATCTATATAATCTATAACATCTCGTATAGACATAATGTTATCTGCTATATCTCTACCTGGAACACAGCATGTTTGTTCAGGGGAGATAATAGATTCCATAACTAACTTCAGTCGATTAGCTAAGGCTTTAGAAATAATTTTATAATCCACATTCAACAGACTTATGGGTCTAAAATGTTTAATATCTGTTTTATCGCCTTTTTCTTATAAAAAAGACTAATAATTCCTTTTTTCATGCTTCTAGATAGCTGTTCTTCTTGAATGGAAATGATTACTTTATGCAACAGATGTTTTAATTTATCCCAAAATTTAATGTAAAATTCAACAGTGATGCCATCTATACCTGGAGATTTATTCCTATTCATACCTTTCAATGCGTTAGTTAATTCTTCTATTGATATTTCTTCGTCACAATTTTGCCTTTCAATTTCATTTATTTTGTTTGTAATTAAGTTTAAAATTTCTTCTTCTTTTGCACTATGTATGTTTTCTCTGGTGTATAATTTAGAGTAATATTGATGTACATAATCAAGTATGTCTTCTGTTTTCCTGGATAATCCATTATTAGTATTTAGTTCTTTTATTGAATTCGATTCTTGTTTAGATTTTTCTAGGTTTAAGAAAAAAGATGTATTTTTATCACATTCAAAATTCCACTGTGCTTTACTCCTTAAAATGGCACCGTTACATTTAGTTATTTCGGTCATTTTTAATTCTTCTAGTAACATTTGTAAGGTCGTTAAGTCATGCTGTTTGTTTATAGCTAACTTTGCATATTCCTTTCGTAAAGCATTTTGGATTAAATAGTATTTCTCATTCTCCAATTTACGTTTTTTGGTAGCAAAGTATGTTGCACATTTTTTTATCTTATATTTAAAATTGTCCCACCAAACCAGTGGTTCCGTCTGATATAGCGGGCATTCTTTGTTATTATTAATAACATCTATAATTGCATAACAAAATGCTTCATCTTGTAATAGTTCGTTATTAAAGATCGAAGTTCCTTGTCCTCTTTCGACACGAGAAAAGTCTAGTTTAAGAGATAGAAAGTTATGATCACTTAACGTAGTGTAAGATATATATGAATTTATAGCAAATTGTATAATGTTTCTTGAAATTAAAAATAAATCAATTCTAGACTGTTTTAAGACATTTTGAACTATCTGCGATCTGCTAAATTCTTTTTTCCCGGGATTCCTGTTTCGCCAAATGTCGACTAGACAATAATCACTTATTAGTGAGTGTAGTTTATTACTATTTTTTACATTATATGTAGTATTATTAATTCCTAGATCTAGTGCAGGATCTAATATTTCATTAAAATCGCCTGCTATAATAGTATTGTCTGAGTCTATATAATTATTTAGTTCATTGTAGAAAAGATACTGTTCATCATTATTGTTTGGCGCATATACATTAATAAGGCTATACTTGTTTTTGTCTATTTTCATATCAATTTTTAAAATCCTACCTTCAGTGTCACATCTATTAAAAGTAAAATCATATGAACATTCTTTAGAAATCAAAATAGCCACACCCCTTCTATTTTTATTTGGACAATTATTGTAAAATATTTTTCCATCCCATAAATGTTTATGTGTTTCAATGAAATGATCATCCCAAAAGGTTTCTTGTAATAATGTAATAGTAGCATGTCTACTTTTAATAGATGTGAACACTGATTTCAACTTATCAATATCCCTCAGTCC
>CBDCGX010000035.1:27500-36357 GCA_965216965.1 Spirochaetia bacterium
GTCATGAACACACATCAGCACACCACACGACGGGCTGGTACCGTGAACGACAGTATATTAATGTAATGACCAGGTCATGAACACACATCAGCACCCCACATTACTACCAAACACTAGTGTATCAACCACACGACGGGCTGGTACCGTGAACGACATTATATTAATGTAATGACCAGGTCATGAACACACATCAGCACACCACACGACTACCAAACACTAGTGTATCAATTCAGTTCCTTATTGCCAGGGAGTTTACAACTTACAAGCTTTGATAAGGTTTCACCAACCAATAACTGAACGTGTAAAACACACGGTACTGTTCAGCTGATCTTCGTAGAGATTGGTTGCAGAATAGTGACCCCTATCGTTGTCCCGATGGAGTATCATATGTGCGGTACCAGTGAACTTTCTGACACATTGTAATTTAACTCAGAAATTTATAGATAACATATAAACTTCTTGAATAGATCTAATCTTGGGAAACTCTAACATACATTAGATCAGTTCAGGGTTTTACGATCGTAATAAATTTTATTTGATATGTTGTCAGTGATATTGGTCTAGCTAGAACGCTGGCTAGTAGCTAAAGTATTAACTATCTTACGACAAATAGTACCGAATTCAGAAATAACATCACCACAATCAGAAAGAAAAAAGTTATTAACGATAAAGATCTTATGCACACCGAAATGACACCACTAATTCATTTTAATGGAGACTAATATCCTCATTTTTGACTATAATTGTATTGGCCAAGGAATTACTTATGGCGGTAAGCTGTATTGCCGGAAGTAATAACAACATTATATATAATGAGGATGCCATGTAATATCAGACAAGTGCAGCACATATATTACCAATCATTATGACTTTTTATTACATATTTACCTATGAGTTAAATGTTGCTATTACTTGTACACACCCTTTATTGATCATTATACATTTACTCAGATCTATATTACAAGTCATCAGGTTTATATTTCCCCAGGCAGCCAGGCAACCATCACGTCCCTGTGGTTACCGGACAGTGTGCAGAAGAATAAATGTAAAATAGTGATATTACTGGACTAAATGGAGATACAGGCGAAAGTCACCAATAAGCCCACTCCTCTCCCGCGGGAGCGAGATGTAGCTTCGTGGTAAGAGCGTTCGCTCATGGTGTGATGGATCGTTAGATTGATCCTTCATGGTGGACCTATTGAGCTATTTCTCGTTCCAGCCAGTGCTGTGGTATGTGCTATCCTGTCTGTGGAATGGTGCATATAAAAGAACCCTTGCTGCTAATCGGAAAGAGTAACCCATGTGGCAGCAGCGGGTTTCCTCTCTCGCTATCAGACTTGTCCTTATCCATATGTCTGACGCCATATAACCGTAAATAAAATGTGCTGAGTGCGTCGTTAAATAACACATTTCTTCCTTCCTCCCTTTCCCGCGCGGCGCCGTGTCTCACTACCGAATGTACACGTCGTGGCCAGGGGCAATAACGAATACCAGGGGCAATAACGAATACCAGGGGCAATAACGAATACCAGGGGCAATAACGAATACCTATTTTGGTGGAAATCGCGCGACAAATTGTTTTAACCATTATAAATATTATGTCGGCATTGCGCTAGGTCGGACTGCAGCTAGGTCGGACTGCAGCTAGGTCGGACTGCAGCTAGGTCGGACTGCGCTAGGTCGGACTGCAGCTAGGTCGGACTGCAGCTAGCTCGGACTGCGCTAGGTCGGCATTGCGCTAGGTCGGACTGCGCTAGGTCGGCATTGCGCTAGGTCGGACTGCGCTAGGTCGGACTGCAGCTAGGTCGGACTGCAGCTAGGTCGGACTGCAGCTAGGTCGGACTGCAGCTAGGTCGGCATTGCGCTAGGTCGGACTGCGCTAGGTCGGACTGCAGCTAGGTCGGACTGCAGCTAGGTCGGACTGCAGCTAGGTCGGACTGCAGCTAGGTCGGACTGCAGCTAGGTCGGCATTGCGATAGATCGGACAGCAGCTAGGTCGGACTGCAGCTAGGTCGGACTGCAGCTAGGTCGGCATTGCGATAGATCGGACAGCAGCTAGGTCGGACTGCAGCTAGGTCGGACTGCAGCTAGGTCGGCATTGCGATAGATCGGACAGCAGCTAGGTCGGACTGCAGCTAGGTCGGACTGCAGCTAGGTCGGCATTGCGATAGATCGGACAGCAGCTAGGTCGGACTGCAGCTAGGTCGGACTGCAGCTAGGTCGGCATTGCGATAGATCGGACAGCAGCTAGGTCGGACTGCAGCTAGGTCGGACTGCAGCTAGGTCGGCATTGCGATAGATCGGACAGCAGCTAGGTCGGACTGCAGCTAGGTCGGACTGCAGCTAGGTCGGCATTGCGATAGATCGGACAGCAGTAGGTCGGACTGCAGCTAGGTCGGACTGCAGCTAGGTCGGCATTGCGATAGATCGGACAGCAGCTAGGTCGGACTGCAGCTAGGTCGGACTGCAGCTAGGTCGGCATTGCGATAGATCGGACTGCAGCTAGGTCGGACTGCAGCTAGGTCGGACTGCAGCTAGGTCGGCATTGCGATAGATCGGACAGCAGCTAGGTCGGACTGCAGCTAGGTCGGACTGCAGCTAGGTCGGCATTGCGATAGATCGGACAGCAGCTAGGTCGGACTGCAGCTAGGTCGGACTGCAGCTAGGTCGGCATTGCGATAGATCGGACAGCAGCTAGGTCGGACTGCAGCTAGGTCGGACTGCAGCTAGGTCGGCATTGCGATAGATCGGACAGCAGCTAGGTCGGACTGCAGCTAGGTCGGACTGCAGCTAGGTCGGCATTGCGATAGATCGGACAGCAGCTAGGTCGGACTGCAGCTAGGTCGGACTGCAGCTAGGTCGGCATTGCGATAGATCGGACAGCAGCTAGGTCGGACTGCAGCTAGGTCGGACTGCAGCTAGGTCGGCATTGCGATAGATCGGACAGCAGCTAGGTCGGACTGCAGCTAGGTCGGACTGCAGCTAGGTCGGCATTGCGATAGATCGGACAGCAGCTAGGTCGGACTGCAGCTAGGTCGGACTGCAGCTAGGTCGGCATTGCGATAGATCGGACAGCAGCTAGGTCGGACTGCAGCTAGGTCGGACTGCAGCTAGGTCGGCATTGCGATAGATCGGACAGCAGCTAGGTCGGACTGCAGCTAGGTCGGACTGCAGCTAGGTCGGCATTGCGATAGATCGGACAGCAGCTAGGTCGGACTGCAGCTAGGTCGGACTGCAGCTAGGTCGGCATTGCGATAGATCGGACAGCAGCTAGGTCGGACTGCAGCTAGGTCGGACTGCAGCTAGGTCGGCATTGCGATAGATCGGACAGCAGCTAGGTCGGACTGCAGCTAGGTCGGACTGCAGCTAGGTCGGCATTGCGATAGATCGGACAGCAGCTAGGTCGGACTGCAGCTAGGTCGGACTGCAGCTAGGTCGGCATTGCGATAGATCGGACAGCAGCTAGGTCGGACTGCAGCTAGGTCGGACTGCAGCTAGGTCGGCATTGCGATAGATCGGACAGCAGCTAGGTCGGACTGCAGCTAGGTCGGACTGCAGCTAGGTCGGCATTGCGATAGTCGGACAGCAGCTAGGTCGGACTGCAGCTAGGTCGGACTGCAGCTAGGTCGGCATTCGATAGATCGGACAGCAGCTAGGTCGGACTGCAGCTAGGTCGGACTGCAGCTAGGTCGGCATTGCGATAGATCGGACTGCAGCTAGGTCGGACTGCAGCTAGGTCGGATGCAGCTAGGTCGGCATTGCGATACGGACTGCAGCTAGGTCGGACTGCAGCTAGGTCGGACTGCAGCTAGGTCGGCAATAGACGACAGCAGCTAGGTCGGACTGCAGCTAGGTCGGACTGCAGCTAGGTCGGCAGCGATAGGTCGGACTGCAGCTAGGTCGGACTGCAGCTAGGTCGGACTGCAGCTAGGTCGGCATTGCGATAGGTCGGACTGCAGCTAGGTCGGACTGCAGCTAGGTCGGACTGCAGCTAGGTCGGACTGCACTCGGAATAGATTCGACATTGTTTAATAACAATTTCTCACTTCAGCAAGTAGACTTTTTTATGATTTGTACATACAATTTGTACATAAAAAAAGGCGTAAAGAATGTTCTATCTCAGTATACCTGACAATACAGGACTATTAATATATACTATGTATGTATTTAAATAAAGTATTTATATCTTTATCGATACCTACACAGTGGGAAAGGTGCGCTTATATGATTTATTAAGTACAAACGGTAAACTGGACATTTTAAATTAAGATAATCATGTTCATACTGACATCAGCTCTTTATACACACACACACACACACACACACACACACACACACACACACACTTAAGAACAGAATGTAATCTCAAGTACACGAACATTCAGTAAAATATCTATTGCGTTATTTAAACATTTCAGTATATCGTTTTAATACTAGTTTGTATACCAAAGTACATAAAATACTATCTCGGAACCCAGTCGCAATTCAGAATGAAAGTTTGAAAACCAATGATCAATGAGTGTACTTTTGTTTCACAAAGCACACACTGAACCCTGCAGTCTGTGTGTTGTGGTGTCACAGAGTGTTCTCGCCGGCTGTCCCCGCCGCATTAGGCAATCATTACCACGCGCGTTGTGCAAGCGAAGTCAAAGACGGATGGGGTGGAGGGACGCAGTAAGTAATCATCGTCTTTAATCGCACATGAACACGCGACGGAGTTTAATCAAGATCTCTTGTGGCCAATGTAATTCTTAAACACTCGTGAATATCGCGCAGACAATTTGGTTCCACTTGTGAATTTGTTCTGTCATTTTGCCAACAAAACACGAATTAACTTTCAATCGACGATCAATATTTACGGCGTTAACACAGCGTCGTAATCGTTACGCGATAAAGGTGATGTGTAGGTGATGTGTATTACAAGCAATATGTAAAATTGATATTGGAATGTTTTTAAGACATTAAGGATCAGATCGATAGTTGATCCTAAACAACAGTTCATAATCTCTTTCCATGTAGCAATATAATGTATGATACGAGCTTTGGTTTTACATCGATTCTAACAGATTGGTGTCAGTTTGGTTTTTGACAACCACCAATGATTAATAAAATGTTTTAAAACAATGTATGCTAGGCATTTAGAATCTAATGCCTTTTAAGACAGCTCAATGAACGAAAACGAGTCTGATACAGTATTCTGTTTTCAGCTTAATATATATTCAATTGAGGTTCAAGCGCGAGATCCTGGACATCATCTCAGTGTTCTGGGTTGTCTATCGAGTAAAATGAGACGCACCTGAGCTATTATTATAATGTTTATTTATTTATTTGTTAAATTCCTTATTTGTTTGGGCGGAGGGGATGAATACGCAACGTACGCTTTTCACAAATCATGAAAATATCGATATCTATTTTTAATCTGACTGTAGCGATTTTCCTGATCCCCAAAGATTGTGTACATACCTGATCATTCATCTTTGCTTTCTCCTGTGATCTGCGATGGTGCATGTCTGGGATAGGACTTCACCAGTGTGGTGATTCAGTTTTAGGTTTACGTGTCAATGGATTCTCTGGAACATTTTGATCTGGTATCCTTTGAGGAGTCTATACCCTCAACGACACAGTCACCACACTGATACCCCAGTTCAAACTGGCAACCGTATTGTAAAGTCCATCACTGAAAATCTGTCACGTTTTAAGATAAAATGTTCTTTTTGTCAGATACATGTGGTTTATTCTCATTTTGCCATGTTGTGTATACATGGTATTAAATAAAGTGTTTTCATAATCAAGATTTTGTCAAGTTTATATTCAACATGTTCAAACATGAACATTAATGTCGTCTTAAAACCTTGACATTGATTTTTGTGTTTATGAACATGATGAATGCCTATAGCATTGTATAGTATGATTGTAGTTGCGAAACCAACATTTTAAATGTACTCTTTTTGGGGGGAGGTGGGGGGTCATCAAGAAGAGTACCCTCTGTACTCTTGTGAAAATGTTGAAAATGTTGAACCGCCCCTAAACCGGACGCAATGAACACCTGATGATGTCTTCAATTTATTATCCAGATCTTCAAAATGGTTTATGTTTCGCCCAGAGCAAAGTGGTGTTAAAGCATTATAATTCCATTTTTGGTTAAAACATTTTACATTAAAATCCCGTGCTCACGGATGGTTAGCATCACGTTTTGCTAACAGTCTGCACTAACACGTGGCCTTCCTTGGCGAAATCGATGCAGACCTTCGCTCGAACATCACCTTATTTCTGGTACAACGCTTGACAGAACTAAGCTGATAAATTTCACCTATGAACGAGTTTTGGGGACCTCTGGCCCCGAAGAAAACCGAATTATCCAATGGATTTCTTGCTCCATCGCCCAGGGACGCTGGGACTGTAATAGCGATTACTGCACGCCGCGGGCAGTTGGCTCACCCCGGCGATCGCCTCTTTGGACGTAATTCGCAATCACCAGGAGGAAATGAAATTAGCACCTGCCTTCAGCACATCAAAAGACTGGAGAGGGATTAAAAACTTAACCGATTACTTACGTATATCATACTTTAACAGCGCTCCAGGTTCAAATTTCAAGAAAATTATGTCAGTTGGTCGCTGGATTGGTTCGATAATAGATGTTTTCACCAGCTTACGAAACGACCAACCACTCATAATGTCTACGTTTTTCGCCTGTATTTGGAGTATGTTCTTCATTAACCATAATGAATAGTAAAGCATAAAATTACTTAATCCTGAACACGCTCGCACAAAACACACACACACACACACACACACACACACAGAGAGAGAGAGAGAGAGAGAGAGAGAGAGAGAGAGAGAGAGAGAGAGAGACGAACACACACAATGTCAATTCCTGTAAATTTCGCTCTAATTAATGACATACATAACATTATAAAACCTTATCGTACTTATTGTTATGTCATGTTCAGAGGAGATGGAAAAAAGATGGAAAAAATTATATCAGTATAACGGTCATGCATATTAAACATGTATCTTTTATCTCGAGTCATGCCCTTGGATACTGTGTCTAAACCAATGCCATGTTTTGTTTTAGAAGTGGTGCGTTTCAACTTGAAGTTATTCCACGTTCAAGGAATGCCGCGTAAACCAATTAAACGAACTGACAACTTGATACATCATAACCGTTTGAGTGAGATCACTATCACCGATGTTATCTCGCTGTCTGATTACATCGACGGCTTTTGCTGTATATCTATAAATCTTATCAATACCTGATAATGAACCAGTGACGCTGATCTCTCTCTCTCTCTCTCTCTCTCTCTCTCTCTCTCTCTCTCTCTCTCTCTCTCTCTCTCTCTTTGGCGCGATGGGCCGTCGGATGGAACGTTCATGGTGGACCCATTGAACCATTTCTTGTTCCAGCCAGTGCGCCACGACTGGTGTAACAAAGGCCGTGGTTATCCTATGTGTTATCCTATGTATGTGATGATACAGCATATAAAAGAACCCTTGCTGCTAATCGCAAAGAGTATCCCATGTGGCGGCAGCGGGTTTCATCTCTCGCTATCGGAGTTGTCATTTACCATATGTCTGACGCCATATAACCATAAATAAAATGTGTTGAGTGTGTCGTTAAATAAAATCATTTCCTCTCTCTCTCTCTCTCTCTCTCTCTCTCTCATTTCTATATATCCAACGCCGATATAACCATTTATAAAATGTGTTGTGTGCGTCGTTAAATAAATATTATTAATATCATATATTTTTTTACGTACATGCCCAATTCCTAAATCTAGGTTGGTTGTATGCTCTACCACCAAGCAGACTCTTGGATAAACTAAACCGATATTAACTAACTACTGAGATGAACGGGGGCGGGGGACTATTTACATGTCCATCTCCACTGACGGAAGGAAATGTTTAATTTAACGACGCACTCAACACATTTTATTTACAGTTATATGGCGTCAGACTTATGGTAAAGTACCACACATATAGTGAGAGAGGAAACCAGCTGCCGCCACATGGGCTACTCTTTCCGATTAACAGCAAGTGTTATTTTATATGGACCATCCCACAGGCAGGATAGCACATACCACGGCCTTTGGTACACCAGTCGTGGAGCACATTGTTGGAACGAGAAATAGCTCAATGGGTCCACCATGGAGGATCGATCCGACGACCCATCGCACCACTGACGGTTCAGGCATATCCACCACGAGACCGCAGACCAGCTCTCCGGTTTAAGGTCTCGGGGGAAGGGCGAGAAATGAATTATGCATATGCAAGCATTTGTAGTAGGCGATCGTTTTTGACAAGATTTCAGTAGGATCAGAGTTCGTATTTTTAACAAATAAGATATTTCAAGAGAGAAGCACAACCAATTTTTTTTTTACTTTTCAAGGATCTGGGTTTTTTGTTGTTGTTTAACACGGATATCGAAATGACAAACATTAAAGATGTTACCATTACAATGGCGCAACAACATTATACAAATAAAAAAAAAATTGTGTTATAGGTCATTCAGTTGAATTACTTTTCTTATAATAACTCAGTGGCGTAGGAAGGTGCTAAAAAGTGGGGGGGGGGGTGTGGTGGGGGCGGGCACAGACACATAAATTTATGTACCTTCTGTAAAGAACCAAAATAAACGAGATGTAACTGGATATATGATTAATTACATAACACCCATCTGTGTCAGTTTATTGAAATTTTCCACAAGATAATTAATTGGTATATGAATAATGAAAGATGCCAAATGAATAATTGTCAGTGTTATATAAACATATAATTCAAGTGGAAAATAAAAATGTAGGATTAAAAGTGGGGGAACACAAACATACCATTACCCCCCCCCCCCCCCATCAAAAAACGT
>CBDCGX010000036.1:0-30381 GCA_965216965.1 Spirochaetia bacterium
GGCGACATAGGCGAAGAAAATGACAACTCCGATAACTCCTATCATGTTATTTTTAATAATAATACTTCAGCCAATCCATTAACTAGCAGTGCTATTTTATATGGGGTAACTCTAAGTCATGCTAATGCCAATAGCACAGCAGCCCCACACGATAAAGGAGGAGCAATCTATAATAATACCTCCCACCCAACAATTACCCAATCGAGTTTCTCTAATAATTCAGGTAATGACGGAGGAGCAATCTTTAATAATACCTCCCACCCAACAATTACCCAATCGAGTTTCTCTAATAATTCGGGTGATTTCGGAGGAGCAATCTATAATTTCAAATCCAATCCAACAATTACCCAATCGAGTTTCTCTAATAATTTGGGTAATTTCGGAGGAGCAATCCTTAATACTTCCTCCCACCCAACCATTACACAATCGAGTTTTTCTGCTAATTCGGCAAGTAATAGCGGAGGAGCAATCTATAATGAGTCCTCCCATCCAACAATTACCCAATCGAGTTTCTCTAATAATTCAGGTCGTCACGGAGGAGGAGCAATCTATCAAAATAATGACGGGAATACTGGAACTACCTTAGCTAATGTAATCCTCTGGGGTAATACTGCTCCTAATGGCCGTCAAATCTATTTACAGACAGATGGTAAAGGGAATGAGAATCTTATACTGGGCAGCGTTATATTGCAAGATGGTACAGATAATATTGGCTTACAATCAACTAAACCAAGTGAAAAACATGTTAGTGAACATAATATTTTTACAACCGATCCTGGTTTAGGTGCTTGGGCTAATAATGGAGGTCTAGTTAAAACCTTCTCTATTTCTGATAACTCAAGTGCAATAGACAAAGGCTTATATATTAAAATAAAAAATGATTATTCTGCCTTTTATTACAGTAGTGACAGCTCTACTTGGTATACTACTCCTGTGTTAGCAGGCACAACCACTCCCCTCAACACCGCAGTAACCCCACATACTGATAGTTTTAAATTAGCAACAGATGCGAGAGGGTATGAATTTAAAGGGAAGCCAGATATTGGTGACTATGAATACAATGGCATTGCCCCTACTCCCTAATATATATAAATACAGAAAAAACACGTCTTTTCTGTAACCAGAACGGCGTGTTTTTTTATCAAGTGCACTAAGCACATAAAAAATATCTTTATATAAATACAACGTTTAAAAAATATATTATAATATATAACTATATATAATTAAAGATATATGTAACTAATCCGAATATATTAAGTTGGGTATATTCATATATAAATAATAGAGGGTTCTTAATAAACCCTAAAAATAATAAGGAGAAAGACATAACTATGAACATTCTAAAATCATACAATAAAAGGTTCACAATACAGAACTTCCTACAAGTAATACTTTCGTTGTTGTTTGTAGTAGAGAGAGAGAGAGAGAGAGAGAGAGAGAGAGAGAGAGAGAGAGGCGGTGGATCTGGTAATAGTGGCGGTAGATCTGGTAATAGTGGCGGTAGATCTGGTGGTACTACCGAGATTAGAGCTATTGAACTTGCAATGGAAGAAGTGTGTACAAATAAAACAATGCCAGACTTAAATTCTGCTGATTTTTCTGCATTAAAACCAATGTTAGAACCTTTTTCTGTAACTACAAAAACAACTCTTAATTGTATCCATTTTAGTGAAAATGGTAGTGCTACTGCTACAGGAGATAGTTGGGCTAATGCACTCTCAACAGATCAACTAAAAACAAAACTCAATGCCATTTCTGATGCTTCTAACTCTAAAGTATATATCCTTTTACTTGCCAAAGGAACCTATACACCTACTACTCTAGCCACAGATGAAACAGCCAGAGAAACATCTTTTACTATGAAAAACCACACAGCTATTATTGGGGGGTGGAATAATGCATATGATTTTAATATTGAAACCTATACTACTCTGCTAAGTGGCGACATAGGCGAAGAAAATGACAACTCCGATAACTCCTATCATGTTATTTTTAATAATAATACTTCAGCCAATCCATTAACTAGCAGTGCTATTTTATATGGTGTAACTCTAAGTCATGGCAATGCCGATGGAACAAAAGACCCATACAATAGCGGAGGAGCAATCTATAATTTCGAATCCAATCCAACAATTATCCAATCGAGTTTCTCTACTAATTCGACAACTAATAACGGAGGAGCAATCTATAATTCCAAATCCAATCCAACAATTACCCAATCGAGTTTCTCTAATAATTCAGCAACTAATGAAGGAGGAGCAATCTTTAATAATACCTCCCACCCAACAATTACCCAATCAAGTTTCTCTGATAATTCAGCAACTAATGAAGGAGGAGCAATCTTTAATGAGTCCTCCCACCCAACAATTACCCAATCAAGTTTCTCTACTAATACAAGTAATTCCGGAGGAGCAATCTATAATAAGTTCTCCAACCCAACAATTACCCAATTGAGTTTCTCTACTAATACAAGTAATTTAGGAGGAGCAATCTTTAATAATTCCTCCCACCCAACAATTACCCAATCGAGTTTCTCTAATAATTCGACAACTAGTAACGGAGGAGCAATCTATAATAATTACTCCAATCCAACAATTATCCAATCGAGTTTCTCTAATAATTCAAGTAGAGGGTAACGGAGGAGCAATCTATCAAAATAATAACGGGAATGCTGGAACTACCTTAGCTAATGTAATCCTCTGGGGTAATAAGGCTCCTAATGGCCAGTCAAATCTATTTACTTACAGATGGTAGCGGAAATGAGAATCTTATACTGGGCAGCGTTATATTGCAAGATGGTACAGATAATATTGGATTTTCTTCAACTAAACCAAGTGAAAAACAAGTTAGTGAACATAATATTCTTACAACCAATCCTGGTTTAGGTGCTTTTGCTAATAATGGAGGTCTAGTTCAAACCTTCTCTATTTCTGATAACTCAAGTGCAATAGACAAAGGCTTATATATTAAAATAAAAAATGATTATTCTGCCTTTTATTACAGTAGTGATAGCTCTACTTGGTATACTACTCCTGTGTTAGCGGGCACAACCACAACCCCTCAACACCGCAGTAACCCCACATACTGATAGTTTTAAATTAGCAACAGATGCGAGAGGGTATAAATTTAAAGGGAAGCCAGATATTGGTGACTATGAATACAATGGTATTGCCCCTACTCCCTAATATATATAAATATATAAAAAACACGTCTTTTCTGTAACCAGAACGGCGTGTTTTTTTATATCAAGTGCACTAAACACATAAAAAATATCTTTATATAAATAATGTATTAAAAGTAATATACTTTAATATATAACTATAATAATTAAAGATATATGTAACTAATCCTAATATATTAAGTTGGGTATATGCATATATAAATAATAGGGGGTTCTTAATAAACCCTAAAAATAATAAGGAGAAAGACATAACTATGAATAGTCTAAAATCATACAATAAAAGGTTCACAATACAGAACTTCCTACAAGTAATACTTTCGTTGTTGTTTGTAGTAGTAGAGAGAGAGAGAGAGAGAGCAGAGAGAGAGAGTGGCGGTGGATCCTACAAGTAATACTTTCGTTGTTGTTTGTAGTAGTAGTAACTACTTGCAGCACCGATACTACTAACGGTGGATCTGGTAATACTACTACTGGGGCGGTTGGAATCGCAATGGAAAAAGTGTGTACAAATAAAACAATGCCAGACTTAAATTCTGCTGATTTTTCTGTATTAAAACCAATGTTAGAACCTTTTTCTGTAACTACAAACACAGCTCTTAATTGTATCCATTTTAGTGAAAGTGGTAGTGCTACTGCTACAGGAGATAGTTGGGCTAATGCACTCTCAACAGATCAACTAAAAACAAAACTTGATGTCATTTCTGATGCTTCTAACTCTAAAGTATATATCCTTTTACTTGCCAAAGGAACCTATACACCTACTACTCTAGCCACAGATGAAACAGCTAGAGAAACATCTTTTACTATGAAAAACCACACAGCTATTATTGGGGGGTGGAATAATGCATATGATTTTAATATTGAAACCTATACTACTCTGCTAAGTGGCGACATAGGCGAAGAAAATGACAAGACCGATAACTCCTATCATATTATTTTTAATAACAATCTAACTAGCAGTGCTATTTTATATGGGGTAACTCTAAGTCATGGATATGCCAATGGAACAGCAGCCCCACACGATAAAGGAGGAGCAATCTATAATAAGTCCTCCCACCCAACAATTACCCAATCGAGTTTCTCTAATAATTCGGCGAGGAGCGAAGGAGGAGCAATCTATAATCTCCAATCCAATCCAACAATTAGCAAATTGAGTTTCTCTAATAATTCGGCAACTACTAGCGGAGGAGCAATCTATAATAATTTATCCAATCCAACAATTACCCAATTGAGTTTCTCTAATAATTCGGCAACTACTAGCGGAGGAGCAATCTATAATGAGTCCTCCCACCCAACAATTACCCAATTGAGTTTCTCTAATAATTCGGCAAATAATAGAGGAGGAGCAATCTATAATCTCCAATCCAATCCAACAATTACCCAATCGAGTTTCTCTAATAATTCGGCAAGCACTGACGGAGGAGCAATCTATAATAATTTATCCAATCCAACAATTACCCAATTGAGTTTCTCTAATAATTCGGCAACTACTAGCGGAGGAGCAATCTATAATGAGTCCTCCCACCCAACAATTACCCAATTGAGTTTCTCTACTAATACAAGTAATTTCGGAGGAGCAATCTATAATACTTCCTCCCACCCAACAATTACCCAATCGAGTTTCTCTAATAATTCGGCAAATAATAGAGGAGGAGCAATCCATAATCTCGTCTCTAATCCAACAATTACCCAATCGAGTTTCTCTAATAATTCAGGTAATTACGGAGGAGCAATCTTTCAAGATAATGACGAAAAGGATGGAACTACCTTAGCTAATGTAATCCTCTGGGGTAATACTGCTCCTAATGGCAGTCAAATTTATTTAAATACAGATGGTGGCGGAAATGAGAATCTTATACTGGGCAGCGTTATATTGCAAGATGGTGTAGATAATATTGGATTTGCTCCAACTAAACCAAATGAAAAACAAGTTAGTGAACATAATATTTTTACAACCGATCCTGGTTTAGGTGCTTTTGCTAATAATGGAGGTCTAGTTCAAACCTTCTCTATTTCTGATAACTCAAGTGCAATAGATAAAGGCTTATATATTAAAATAAAAAATGATTATTCTGCCTTTTATTACAGTAGTGACAGCTCTACTTGGTATACTACTCCTGTGTTAGCAGGCACAAACACAACCCCCAACACCGCAGTAACCCCACATACTGATAGTTTTAAATTAGCAACAGATGCAAGAGGGTATAAATTTAAAGGAAAGCCAGATATTGGTGACTATGAATACAATGGTATTGCCCCTACTCCCTAATATATATAAATATATAAAAAACACTCTTTTCTGTAACCAGAACGGCGTGTTTCTTTATATTAAGTGCACTAAACACATAAAAAATATCTTTATATAAATAATATATTAAAAGTAATATACTTTAATATATAACTATAATAATTAAAGATATATGTAACTAATCCGAATATATTAAGTTGGGTATATTCATATATAAATAATAGGGGGGCTTAATAAACCCTAAAAATAATAAGGAGAAAGACATAACTATGAACATTCTAAAATCATACAATAAAAGGTTCACAATACAGAACTTCCTACAAGTAATACTTACGTTGTTGTTTGTAGTAGTAGTAACTACTTGCAGCACCGATACTAGTGGCGGTGGATCTGGTAATACCGGCGGTGGATCTGGTAATACCGGCGGTGGATCTGGTGGTGCGACTACTGGGGCGGTTGGAATCGCAATGGAAAAAGTGTGTACAAATAAAACAATGCCAGACTTAAATTCTGATGATTTTTCTGTATTAAAACCAATGTTAGAACCTTTTTCTGTAACTACAGACACAGCTCTTAATTGTATCCATTTTAGTGAAAATGGTAGTGCTACTGCTACAGGAGATAGTTGGGCTAATGCACTCTCAACAGATCAACTAAAAACAAAACTTGATGTCATTGATGATGCTTCTAACTCTAAAGTATATATCCTTTTACTTGCCAAAGGAACCTATACACCTACTACTCTAGCCGCAGATAAAACAGCAAGAGAAACATCTTTTACTATGAAAAACCACACAGCTATTATTGGGGGGTGGAATAATGCATATGATTTTAATATTGAAACCTATACTACTCTGCTAAGTGGCGACATAGGCGAAGAAAATGACAAGACCGATAACTCCTATCATATTATTTTTAATAACAATCTAACTAGCAGTGCTATTTTATATGGGGTAACTCTAAGTCATGGATATGCCAATGGAACAGCAGCCCCACACGATAAAGGAGGAGCAATCTATAATAAGTCCTCCCACCCAACAATTACCCAATCGAGTTTCTCTAATAATTCGGCGAGGAGCGAAGGAGGAGCAATCTATAATCTCCAATCCAATCCAACAATTAGCAAATTGAGTTTCTCTAATAATTCGGCAAATAATTTCGGAGGAGCAATCTATAATAAGTCCTCCCACCCAACAATTACCCAATCAAGTTTCTCTAATAATTTGGCAACTAGTAACGGAGGAGCAATCTATAATAAGTCCTCCCACCCAACAATTACCCAATTGAGTTTCTCTAATAATTCGGCAAATAATAGAGGAGGAGCAATCTATAATCTCCAATCCAATCCAACAATTACCCAATCGAGTTTCTCTAATAATTCGGCAAGCACTGACGGAGGAGCAATCTATAATAATTTATCCAATCCAACAATTACCCAATTGAGTTTCTCTAATAATTCGGCAACTACTAGCGGAGGAGCAATCTATAATGAGTCCTCCCACCCAACAATTACCCAATTGAGTTTCTCTACTAATACAAGTAATTTCGGAGGAGCAATCTATAATACTTCCTCCCACCCAACAATTACCCAATCGAGTTTCTCTAATAATTCGGCAAATAATAGAGGAGGAGCAATCCATAATCTCGTCTCTAATCCAACAATTACCCAATCGAGTTTCTCTAATAATTCAGGTAATTACGGAGGAGCAATCTTTCAAGATAATGACGAAAAGGATGGAACTACCTTAGCTAATGTAATCCTCTGGGGTAATACTGCTCCTAATGGCAGTCAAATTTATTTAAATACAGATGGTGGCGGAAATGAGAATCTTATACTGGGCAGCGTTATATTGCAAGATGGTGTAGATAATATTGGATTTGCTCCAACTAAACCAAATGAAAAACAAGTTAGTGAACATAATATTTTTACAACCGATCCTGGTTTAGGTGCTTTTGCTAATAATGGAGGTCTAGTTAAAACCTTCTCTATTTCTGATAACTCAAGTGCAATAGATAAAGGCTTATATATTAAAATAAAAAATGATTATTCTGCCTTTTATTACAGTAGTGACAGCTCTACTTGGTATACTACTCCTGTGTTAGCAGGCACAACCACTCCCCTCAACACCGCAGTAACCCCACATACTGATAGTTTTAAATTAGCAACAGATGCAAGAGGGTATAAATTTAAAGGAAAGCCAGATATTGGTGACTATGAATACAATGGCATTGCCCCTACTCCCTAATATATATAAAAATACATAAGAAACACGTCTTTTCTGTAACCAGAACGGCGTGTTTTTTTATATCAAGTGCACTAAGCACATAAAAAATATCTTTATATAAAGACAATGTTCTAAAAAAACACACTATAATATATAACTATAATAATTAAAGATATATGTAACTAATCCGAATATATTAAGTTAGGTATATGCATATATAAATAATAGGGGGGGGGGCTTAATAAACCCTAAAAATAATAAGGAGAAAGACATAACTATGAACATTCTAAAATCATACAATAAAAGGTTCACAATACAGAACTTCCTACAAGTAATACTTACGTTGTTGTTTGTAGTAGTAGTAACTACTTGCAGCACCGATACTAGTGGCGGTGGATCTGGTAATACCGGCGGTGGATCTGGTAATACCGGCGGTGGATCTGGTAATACCGGCGGTGGATCTGGTAATACCGGCGGTGGATCTGGTAATACCGGCGGTGGATCTGGTGGTGCTACTACTGGGATTGGGGCTGTTGGAATCGCAATGGAAAAAGTGTGTACAAATAAAACAATGCCAAATCTGGATCCTGCTGATTTTTCTGTATTAAAACCAATGTTAGAACCTTTTTCTGTAACTACAAACACAGATCTTAATTGTATCCATTTTAGTGAAAATGGTAGTGCTACTGCTACAGGAGATAGTTGGGCTAATGCACTCTCAACAGATCAACTAAAAACAAAACTCAATGCCATTTCTGATGCTTCTAACTCTAAAGTATATATCCTTTTACTTGCCAAAGGAACCTATACACCTACTACTCTAGCCATAGATGAAACAGACGCTCAAAAAATAAAAACAGCCAGAGAAACATCTTTTACTATGAAAAACCACATAGCTATTATTGGGGGGTGGAATAATGCATATGCTTTTAATATTAAAACCTATACTAGCATACTAAGTGGCGACATAGGCAAAAAAAATGACAGGACCGATAATTCCTATCATGTTGTTTTTAACAATAATCTAACTAGCAGTGCTGTTTTATATGGTGTAACTCTAAATTATGGCTATGCCGATGGAGCATCTCCACACAATTTCGGAGGAGCAATCTATAATAATTTCTCCCACCCAACAATTACCCAATCAAGTTTCTCTAATAATTCAGGTAATGACGGAGGAGCAATCTTTAATAATACCTCCCACCCAACAATTACCCAATCGAGTTTCTCTAATAATTCGGTAAATAATTTCGGAGGAGCAATCTTTAATAATACCTCCCACCCAACAATTACCCAATCGAGTTTCTCTAATAATTCGGCAAATAATTTCGGAGGAGCAATCTATAGTATTTTCTCCCATTCAACAATTACCCAATCAAGTTTTTCTACTAATTCAAGTAATTTCGGAGGAGCAATCTTAAGTCTCAAATCCTACCCAACAATTACCCAATCGAGTTTCTCTAATAATTCGGCAAATATTAACGGAGGAGCAATCCTTAATCAGTCCTCCCACCCAACAATTATCCAATCGAGTTTCTCTACTAATTCGGCAAATCAAGATGGAGGAGCAATCTATCAAAATAATGACGGGAAGACTGGAACTACCTTAGCTAATGTAATCCTCTGGGATAATAAGGCTACTAATGGCAGTCAAATCTATTTACATACAGATGGTAAAGGAAATGAGAATCTTATACTGGGCAGCGTTATATTGCAAGATGGTACAGCTAATATTGGGTTTAATTCAACTAGAAAACCAAGTGAAAAACAAGTTAGTGAACATAATATTTTTACAACCGATCCTGGTTTAGGTGCTTTTGCTAATAATGATGGAGGTCTAGTTAAAACCTTCTCTATTTCTGAGAACTCAAGTGCAATAGACAAAGGCTTATATATTAAAATAAAAAATGATTATTCTGCCTTTTATTACAGTAGTGATAGCTCTACTTGGTATACTACTCCTGTGTTAGCGGGCACAACCACTCCCCTCAACACCGCAGTAACCCCACATACTGATAGTTTTAAATTAGCAACAGATGCGAGAGGGTATAAATTTAAAGGAAAGCCAGATATTGGTGACTATGAATACAATGGTATTGCCCCTACTCCCTAATATATATAAAAATACATAAGAAACACGTCTTTTCTGTAACCAGAACGGCGTGTTTTTTTATATCAAGTGCACTAAACACATAAAAAATATCTTTATATAAATACAACTTTAAAAAAAACATACTATATATAAAGATGTATGCAACTAATCCTAATATATTAAGTTAGGTATATGCATATATAAATAATAGGGGGTTTCTTAATAAATCCTAAAAATAATAAGGAGAAAGACATAACTATGAATAGTCTAAAATCATACAATAAAAGGTTCACAATACAGAACTTCCTACAAATAATACTTACGTTGTTGTTTGTAGTAGTAGTAACTACTTGTAGCACCGATACTACTGACGGTGGATCTGGTAATAGTGGCGGTGGATCTGGTGGTGTTACTACTGGGGCAGTTGGAATCGCAATGGAAAAAGTGTGTACAAATAAAACAATGCCAGACTTAAATTCTGATGATTTTTCTGCATTAAAACCAATGTTAGAACCTTTTTCTGTAACTACAAACATAGCTCTTAATTGTATCCATTTTAGTGAAAGTGGTAGTGCTACTGCTACAGGAGATAGTTGGGCTAATGCACTCTCAACAGATCAACTAAAAACAAAACTCAATGCCATTTCTGATGCTTCTAACTCTAAAGTATATATCCTTTTACTTGCCAAAGGAACCTATACACCTACTACTCTAGCCACAGATGAAACAGCCAGAGAAACATCTTTTACTATGAAAAACCACACAGCTATTATTGGGGGGTGGAATAATGCATATAATTTTAATATTAAAACCTATACTAGCATACTAAGTGGCGACATAGGCAAAAAAAATGACAAGACCGATAACTCCTATCATGTTATTTTTAATAATAATACTTCAGCCAATCCATTAACTAGCAGTGCTGTTTTATATGGTGTAACTCTAAGTCATGGCAATGCCAATGGAACAACAGACCCACACAGACACGGAGGAGCAATCTATAATGAATACTCCCACCCAACAATTATCCAATCGGGTTTCTCTACTAATTCGGCAAGTACTAACGGAGGAGCAATCTATAATACTTCCTCCAACCCAACAATTACCCAATCGGGTTTTTCTAATAATTCAAGTAATTACGGAGGAGCAATCTATAATAAATCCTCCCACCCAACAATTACCCAATCGAGTTTTTCTAATAATTCGGCAAGTAATAACGGAGGAGCAATCTTAAGTTTCAAATCCTACCCAACAATTACCCAATCGAGTTTCTCTACTAATTCGGCAAGTAATAGCGGAGGAGCAATCTTTCAAGATAATGACGGAAAGGATGGAACTACCTTAGCTAATGTAATCCTCTGGGATAATAAGGCTACTAATGGCAGTCAAATCTATTTACATACAGATGGTAGAGGAAATGAGAATCTTATACTGGGCAGCGTTATATTGCAAGATGGTACAGCTAATATTGGATTAAATTCAACTAGAAAACCAAGTGAAAAACAAGTTAGTGAACATAATATTTTTACAACCGATCCTGGTTTAGGTGCTTTTGCTAATAATGGAGGTCTAGTTAAAACCTTCTCTATTTCTGAGAACTCAAGTGCAATAGACAAAGGCTTATATATTAAAATAAAAAATGATTATTCTGCCTTTTATTACAGTAGTGATAGCTCTACTTGGTATACTACTCCTGTGTTAGCGGGCACAACCACTCCCCTCAACACCGCAGTAACCCCACATACTGATAGTTTTAAATTAGCAACAGATGCGAGAGGGTATAAATTTAAAGGAAAGCCAGATATTGGTGACTATGAATACAATGGTATTGCCCCTACTCCCTAATATATATAAAAATATATAATTTTCTGTAACTAGAACGGCGTGTTTTTTATATCAAGTGCACTAAGCACATAAAAAATATCTTTTCGTAGGCATAATATTTTAATAGTAATATATAATATATAATATATATTATATATTACTATTAAAATAATAAGGAGAAACGCATTACTATGTATACTACAAAATCATACAATAAGAATTGTAACAACAAGATATTATCTCCATACACAACTAACAGTAGAGCGCGCGCGCATAAAAAACTAACAACACAGAACTTCCGACAAGCAATACTTACATTGTTGTTTGTAGTAGTATTAGCTACTTGTGACGCTAATACTATTATTATCGATAGAGATCAACAGGACGGTAAATCTGGTGGTACTACTGGGATTGGGGCTGTTGGAATCGCAATGGAAAAAGCATGTAAAAGTAATACAATCCCAGACTTAAATTCTACTGATTTTTCTATATTAAAACCAATGTTAGGACCTTTTGCCGTAAAACCAATGTTAGGACCTTTTGCCGTAGCTGTAACCACAACTCTTAGTTGTATCCATTTTACTACAACTGGTAGTAGCACTGCTACAGGAAATAGTTGGGCTAATGCACTCTCAACAGATCAACTAAAAACAAAACTTGATGACATTCCTGATGCTTTTAACGCTAAAGTATATATCCTTTTACTTGCCAAAGGAACCTATACACCTACTACTCTAACCGCAGATGAAACAGACGCTCAAAGAATAAAAACAGCCAGAGAAACATCTTTTACTATGAAAAACTACACAGTTATTATTGGAGGGTGGAATAATGCGTATGATTTCAATATTAAAACCAATACTACCCTGCTAAGTGGAGATATAGGCAAAAAAAATGACAAGACCGATAACTCCTATCATATTATTTCTAATAACAATCTAACTAGCAGTGCTATTTTATATGGTGTAACTCTAAGTCATGGTAATGCCAATGGAACACTTCCATACAATAAAGGGGGAGCAATCTATAATAATTCCTCCCACCCAACAATTATCCAATTGAGTTTTTCTACTAATTCAAGTAATAGAGGAGGAGCAATCTATAATAATTCCTCCCACCCAACAATTACCCAATCGAGTTTCTCTGCTAATTCGGCAACTAATAACGGAGGAGCAATCTATAATAATTCCTCCCACCCAACAATTACCCAATCGGATTTTTCTGCTAATTCGGCAACTAATAACGGAGGAGCAATCTATAATAATTCCTCCCACCCAACAATTATCCAATCAAGTTTTCCTACTAATTTGAGTAATAATAGAGGAGGAGCAATCTATAATAATCACTCCCGCCCAACAATTATCCAATCGAGTTTTTCTGCTAATTCGGCAACTAGTAAAGGAGGAGCAATCTATAATCTCAAATCCAATCCAACAATTATCCAATCGAGTTTCTCTAATAATTCGGTAAGGGATAGAGGTAAAGGAGGAGCAATCTTTCAAGATAATGACGGAAAGGATGGAACTACCTTAGCTAATGTAATCCTCTGGGGTAATAAGGCTCCTAATGGCAGTCAAATCTATTTACAGACAGATGGTAGCGGAAATGAGAATCTTATACTGGGTAATGTTATATTGCAAGATGGTACAGATAATATTGGATTTGATTCAACTAGAAAACCAAGTGAAAAACAAGTTAGTGAAAATAATATTTTTACAACCAATCCTGGTTTAAGTGCTTTTGCTAATAATGGAGGTCTAGTTCAAACCTTCTCTATTCCTGAGAACTCAAGTGCAATAGACAAAGGCTTATATATTAAAATAAAAAATGATTATTCTGCCTTTTATTACAGTAGTGATAGCTCTACTTGGTATACTACTCCTGTATTAGCAGGCACAACCACTCCCCCCAACACCGCAGTAACCCCACCTACTGATAGTTTTAAATTAGCAACAGATGCGAGAGGGTATGAATTTAAAGGGAAGCCAGATATTGGTGCCTATGAATACGATGGAACTGCTCCTTAATATATAAAATACATACACAAACACGCCTTTTCTGTAATAAGAACAGCATGTTTTTTATTAATGACACAAAATACCTACAAAAATGTCTTTTATAACTAGAATAGCATCAATATATAAATGTAAAGATGGGAAATAGTAGTGGAGATATATTAAAATCTTATAAGGCATTGAATATAACATTTATATATGCTTATTTTGAAACATACTTTGCCATATAATAAGAAAATACAAATTTAGTATTTTAGTCTGATTATTTAAATAAAACACCTCATCAAAAACACAATTTATAAAAAACATAAATCCATCCCTGTCTGTAAACTGAGAAAACAATCACATTGTTCTATTGTAATAGAACAATACAATAATTATCTTTTTGATTTTCCAGTGTTTTTAGAAACAAAACTATCTTTGAGTGTGCCTAAATCAAAAAACAAAACTTATTACTGTAGTTTTCTCTTTCTTCAGAACGTGTTAAATCTGAAGAAACTCTATATATCACCAGGCTAAAGCTATCAGTTACGTACGCCGTACCACTCCATCTGGTAAGAACAAAACACTCCTACAGGCACTAATTGTTTCGTCTTTTAGTAAAAGTCCGTGTCGTATTATTTTTATTACCTGTTGATCTCCATCTCTTTGTACCGCTTTTTTTTATGTCGTGTATGAGACAATGTCCGATGAGCATATTGCCCATTGTTTTTCTTTTTTTTATGCAATTCCATACTGTCACTATAAGGCTTATTGTCACTCACTTTAGACGTTTTTAAATGTAACAATCGTGTTGCAATTCCTATGATTTTTTTGAAGATCCCTTTTTTTGTATTATTTACAGATGACATCACCATATTATGTGTCTTTCTTTTTACATGAGATGGAGTGGCACTTTTAGTAGCATCCCTTTCTTTTTGTAATGAAGGTTTCTTTTCTTCCCTTCTTTTAGAACCACGCATTCTTATTTGCTTAGATAAGAGATAACGTGCTTTTATATTTATCTCAGAAAACGACATTTTTTCTGTAACATCATGTATGTTTATGAAATCTTTATATTCTTCAAAATCTGTAATTGGGATTTTATATCCAATCACACCTTCTATGCTCTCTAAATAAAACACATATCTTTCACACGCAAGCGATATTGCCTTTCCTTGCTTTCCCGCTCTTCCTGTACGACCTATTCTATGAACATATCCTTGTGGATCCTCGGGAAGATCATAATTGATAACTAAATCTAAATCGTCTATATGAAGCCCACGTGCCGCAACGTCAGTTGCAACCAAAAACCTGTGTCTTGCCTTGTTTCATATTTTGAACAACAACAGTTCGTTTTGCCTGCGGTAAATCACCCATTATATAATCACACGAAATACCATTAAGCAAAAGCTTCTTTGCAATTCTTTCTACTGTATGTTTTGTATTTGTAAATATTATGCAACTCTGTTTTTTATTGCTGTTCTTTAATAATCCCATAAGAATATTAAATTTTTCTGTTGAATGTACATGGAATAGAGTCTCTTTTACATCATCTCCCGTTATATATTCTGATTTAATTTCAACTTCTAAAGGGCTATTTAGATTTCTGTATGCCATCTTTTTTACTCGCTCTGTAAGCGTCGCACTAAAAAGCAAATTTTGCCGTCTTTCTTGTGAGGGTAAAAAAGAAATAATATCTATGAGCGAAGGATAGAACCCCATATCAAATAATCTATCTGCCTCATCAAGTACAAAATATTCTACCTGTGAAAGAATTTTTTTATTTTTACCACAAAAATCAAGCAAACGTCCTGGCGTTGCAACAATAATCTTTGATGTTTTAAGAGCATTTTCCTGCTCCCTAAAATTCCTTCCACCACACAACAATACCGATGGAATAGAAAATTGTTTTCCACCTAAAAGGTTAAAATCATCTATTATTTGCATAGATAATTCCCATGTTGGACTAATAATGAGAGCTTTTACAGGAGACTCTTTGCTTTCACCGCTATGTGTATACATAAATGTATTAGTTATATATTTATGTATTAATGGAATAAGAAATGCCGCTGTCTTACCTGTTCCAGTTTGAGACTGGACCATAATGTTGGCATTGGAGAGTATTTTAGAAATAACCTTAGATTGCACTTCTGTACAATCTAAAAAGGACAGCGTTTCTAAATGTTTTATAATTTTTGTATCTAAATGTATATCAGAAAATCTCATATGCTTACACTAATGTCTTACTATTAAAATATAGTATCGACTGATAAATATCGTTCTCCTAAATCATAATTAAATGTGAGTATTCTTGCAGAAGGAATAGGACGACGAACAGAAATAAATTTATGCACAGCAGCCAATGCTGCTCCCGTCGACAATCCTCCAAGTATTCCTTCGGTTTTTGGAAGTAGTTTTGTAAACTTAAAAACATCTTTTTCATTCACTTGTATTACACCATTTATTTTTGAAAGCAACAGATTCTTTGGAATAAAACCAGGGCTTATCCCTGCTATAATATGAAGTTTTGCTTTCCCTCCAGAAATAACACAGCTTGAATCAGGCTCTACCGCATATACTTTTAATCCCGCAAAACGGTTTTTTAACGCAATAGCAAGTGCACTTATATGACCTCCAGTACCAGATGCTGTTATGAGATAATCTATGCCATCGGGAAAATCCCGAAGAATCTCTTGTGCTGTAGTATTGATATGGGTAGAAATATTAACCCTATTCTCAAATTGACTTGGCATCCACATCTTACTATTGTGCAAAACCATTCTCTTTGCTTTTTCTACTGCTCCATATGTGCCCTTCTCTTTTGCCGTTAATACAATTTTTGCCCCAAACGCCCTCATAACTTTTTGCCTCTCAATACTCATTGCCTCAGACATTACAAGTATTATCTTATAGCCTTTAACAGCAGCTATCATTGCAAGTCCTATACCTGTATTTCCAGAGGTAGGTTCAACAATGATGCTTCCTTTCCTTATAATACCTCTTCTTTCTGCATCCTCAATCATTCCAAGAGCTATTCTATCTTTAATGCTCCCTCCCGGATTTGTTCGTTCTACTTTTATCCATACATTATTATTTGGGAACAGACGTCGCGCCCGAACAACAGGAGTATTTCCAATAGTTTCCCCTATATTATCACATTTCATATGCTTATGATATCACTTTTATATATTTTTTAATTCTTACATTTCTTAATTATGAGAAAAAGCACTCTATTATAAGAAGAATTGCACCGCAGATTCAAACATGGGTTGTGATACATATCTAGGTATGTTTTTATATGCCCCATACGAATATCTCTCGACATGAGACATTCTTCCAAAAATACACCCATCCTCACTCATGATGCCTTCTATTTTATTCACCAATGTACAGTCATCTTGTTCTACCTTAGAATAAGTTGATACTATTTGTTGTTTCTTTTGCATTTCTTTTAAGACAGTCTTATTTGCAAAAAATTGCCCCTCCCCACATGATATGGGCATCCAGTACTCTTCGTTTAAGTCACACTGCGACAACCATGGCGAATGCGTATGAAATAATTTGGTGCGTACCATACAAGAAATATGGCGGCCCACACTATTAGTAGTAAGCGTTACCCTACGAGATAGTGCCTCCAAAGACAGCCCCGGTTCGCAAAATGGGAGCCATCCAGACTTTACAAGGGCTTGAAATCCGTTTCCCATTCCTAACATAAGACCGTCTTTTTCTAAAAAACTAAAAATAGCATCTACAATTTTTGTATTTCTAAGTACCTCGGCTATAAACTTTCCCGCCCCATTGGGACTATCTCCCGTAGAATATCCTCCAGTAATTACAAAAATTTGACTCATTTTGATTTCTTTTGAAAGTATATCAATGGATTCTCTAATAGTATCTGCATTAATATTACAAAATATAGGTGATGTATAAGATGCGCCTGCCTTTATAAGGGCACGTATTGTATCGTATTCACAATTCGTCCCAGGAAAAACAGGAACACAAGCCTGAGGAATAAAAGAATCTATAAAGATTCTAGTTGTCTTGCTTTTATGAGAATTCTGATTGTTGCTTTTCTTTATTTTACGCACAAAACTCTGTTCCGCTACAATAGAATTGTCAAAATCACATGGAGAAACCTCACGAGTCATATCTTCTTTTCGACTTGATAGTATATTTGAAAGAGACCATGTTCTCTTTCCATATTCTTTTACAGCAATATTTAAATATGCACTTTTCGTTGTTTTCCCAAGATATATGCATCTAACCCCTTCTGGCATATTTTTAATTTCATCACATACAACAACCATAGATCCATACTTTGCCAGAATGAACAATATCTTTATGCAATGAATAGCCACGCCCATATGATTTCCTACACACATATTCACAATCGTTTCAAAGATACCGCCCTCATGAATTGCTGCTGCATTATGTATATGTGTGTTATAATCATTCATCCATCTCCATATCATTTTTAGCTCTTCATAATTAGGACTTCCATCTACAAGCGATGTAGAAAGAATAAGGTATATATGCATTCCTGCCTCTGTTATTTGATTTGATCTAACATTATTTATATGAGTAGTAGCGGTAGCACATACTGCAAATGTCGGCGGTAGATTTATTGCATGTAGGTTTCTACTATTATCCTCTCCGTCTTCTATACAAGGAATATGAAGTGCTACTTGTGCATCAAGCA
The DNA here is from genome assembly GCA_965216965.1 of Spirochaetia bacterium. Classification (GTDB taxonomy): domain Bacteria; phylum Spirochaetota; class Spirochaetia; order WTKD01; genus CBDAKK01. The sequence goes on from CBDCGX010000036.1 coordinate 18,267, forward strand.
TACCCAAAAGTGCAGCAAAAGGTTGACTCCAATCTTCTTCTGTTTTCATTTTTTTGAAATATCCTTGAAATGATATGCAAGCACGAAATGGATCCGCCCCCATTGCAACAAGTCGTGAAAGTGCATCTACCACTGTATAAGAAGCTCCATGAAATGGACTTTGCTCTAAAAGATAGGTGAGACAACTAAGCGTCGATATAACTACCGTTTGACATGATCTGTATTTTGAATCTTGGGGAAATGGTACAAACACAGCACTTCCTTCTTCTCTTCCATATTGGGATACTCCCCCATGAGGTAAAAGAACAGTCGCTGCTCCTATAGTAGTATCAAATACCTGCCGAGATTTTTTTTTAGATATACTAGCATATTTTGTTATAACGTTTGCAGCTCTTTCCCAGAAGTCGTTTTCACCAAGAAAATCTTTTTTATACCAAGGTGGCGAAAGAGCATATGCATGCTGAGGCGGACTTACTTTAATTGTATTGGTTGCTGTTTACGTCCACTATTAACTAAGAATTCTCTTTCTATATTTACAATTTCTTTTTTCTCCCATGTTATAACAGTTCTCTTTTGGTCTGTTACAGATCCAATACATATTGCCTTTAAATTATCTTTCTTTGCACATTGAGATATTCTTTCTATATTATCAGGAGAAACTACTATTGCTATATATTCTTTATATTTTGATAATAAAATATCTAATTCGTCAATTTCCTTCCATTCTGAAACAATAGTATCAAGCCATATCTCAACTCCATCGGCACATTTTCCTATCGCAACTATAATTCCACCCGCTTTAGAAGTATTACATTCTTTAACAATATTACACACTTCTTTTTGTCTAAAAAACCTTTGTAATTTTCTTATCACAGTAGGATTCTCTTTATTAATATGACTCACATATCTATTCATTGGTGTCGCTGTCGTTTCTTCATGTATTTCATGCTCCACTTTATCTATAGTTACTTTTTCTCCAATAAGAATAATCATATCTCCCGGAATAACTGCATTTTTTTCAACTGTACGCTGTGGAGCAATACCCATTACAAATCCAGCCTCAAACGATTGGTCTATAAACCCTTTATGATATATTTCTTTTGTATACAAACATGGCACTCCCGCCTGATTTCCATAGTCACTATACTTTTGTATTGCTGTTTGCATTATTATTTTTTGTGATACCTTTCCTTAGAAACACTATCTAAAGACTCATGCAATACCCCACTCCCACTTATTCGCATAGATGAAAACACATATGCCTTTTTAGAAAGAATATCATACATTGCATCCCTATACATGTAGATACCCCTTCATAAGAATCTGTCTTGGTAAGATAATTACACAGTTTGTTTTTAATACACAAATAATAAAAATGTTTTTCTATATTATCAAAAGATACAGATATATTCATGCAATGTGAAAGCATTTTTCTATTTACATCTATATTAGAATCTTCATTATTCTTTGATATATATTTAATCCCTATGGTAGCAATATCTCTCAATGTTATATCTTCGTCAAGTAAAAGTTCCCTTCTTATCTTTTTATATATTTTCCATCCTCTCTGAACCGCTTCATCCTCTACCCCAGTAAAAACCACACTTTGTATTTTCAATAAAAACATATCATTTGTGCAATACTCTGCCCAATACTTATCACACACATATAATTCTAATATATTGATACATCTCTCTCTTTCGGAAAAACATTTTTTAACATACTCTATATCTTCCTCATTCATTGAAATACTCATATGCTTCACATATTGAGCAATATCTTCCTTACTCTCCACAAGAGGTAGTGTTTTTGTAGTATCAGAAAGCATATTCGCCTTACCCTCTGTTAGTATCTTATTTTCTAAAAGAACTAAATCAACAATGCTATGTGGTTTTTTTGCAGGCTGTGTAACAGAAGAAACATATATGTCGTTTTCAATATTTGCACAATATCGCCCTAGAGATTTTGTCATCTGACCTACTATAACGTCATAATCTTCGTGTCTAATTTGAGTGTCTTTATAATGATAAAGTAGAAACAAATCACCGCTTGCTACACTGCATTTTATGTCTTTATCATCTAAAAGTTCTATACATTGTAATGTTGAATCTGCCCGTTTGTCATATTGTCTAGAAAAAGATTCTAAAGCTATATAATCAAAAAATATGTTGTTTTTAACACGATGGCTGGTATCATTGCCTTCATATCCGATACATTCTTCAAGAGAACTGTAATAATGTGTACGCAAAGTGTCCAAAAACACTTCCCGTATCATCCTAAAATGTTTTTTCTCAGAAATATCATACTGGTATGCTATATTATAATATACAACATGGCGTATTGAAGATACAGAAGATATGCCTATTTGTGTTATTTTAGAAAACCATTCTCTACTTTCTTTCCCATGAATCCCTTTGTTTTCTATAAAAACCCTACATTTTCTCGTATTTATTAACACTTCTACACCTTATTAAATCTTCAATTCACTGTATTGCAGAACGTGCTTTTAATGCATGGGCAATAGTATACTTGTCCGTATATTCAAGATCTCCTCCCATAGGAATTCCTTGTGCCAATCGTGTAAATGATATAGAATCAGACTTGCACATATCATATATATACCGAGCCGTAGTTTCTCCCTCTATAGTAGGGTTAGTTGCTAGAATTACTTCGCTAAAGCTTCCAGTATGTATTCTCTTTTTGAGAACATGTAACTGTAATTGTTCGGGACCCTTCCCTTCAAGAGGGGATATAAGCCCCCCTAATACATGATAAAGTCCAAAATATGACTGACTATCTTCTATGGGAGCAATGTCTTGTGGATGAGCAACTATGCACAATTGACGAACGTTGCGCTTAAAATCACTACAAATTTCGCATATGTCTTTTTCTGTAAAATTGCCACAATGCGCACAAGAATGTATGCAATCGTGTAAATCAGCAAGTTCTGTTGCCATGCTTTGTGAAAAATCTTTTGATTCTTTCAAAAGAAAATATACAAGTCTAAATGCTGTCTTTTTTCCTATCCCCGGGAAACGAGACAATAATACTGTAAGCCTTTCTATTTTAGTCATCTTCTCGTACAGTTCCTCCAAAAACACTAAGCACATTTTGGACGCCTTCTGGATAGTCCTTGTGCTGCTCTTGCTTCTTCTGGACATCTTGATTTACTCCATTTTTATACGCCTTTTTTATTTTCGTGCTAGGAACAGATGATATAGAAGAATCTTGTATCAATGCAACACTCCACTGTGTTCCATATGAATTTCTCACACTTTCTTGTAGAATTTCTTTCCTTTCAAGTAGCATATTATATGCAAAGTCATCATTTATATGCAATGTAAGTAATTGAGTAATATTATTTTCTTCTTTGTTTACATCTTCTAGAAAGACCAGAAGTTTTTCATCTCTATCTTGTATTATATTTAATAACTTTTTCCATAAAGAAGAGGATTGTTTACTTGTAGGATCCTCTCCTTTGACACGTGCAATAGAAGGGTTTTTTTCTCCCCTTACATTTTCTGTAGATGATTGAGAATCAATATTTGTCTCCTTTTGTATAACATTGGGGAAAAGAATATCATTTTTAATACTCTCAAGCCTCTCTGCAAGATCTATGGGTGATACATAATGGGCAACGCTACATAACTCAGAAAATGCAAGTTCAAGCTCAAACCGTTGCTGAGAAGATTGTTTTATACTTCTATGACATTGCAATAATACTCCAAGCATCCATTCTACTTTTTTTTCATCTACGCCCTCTAATACCTTTAAATCAAACTGATGTTTTGAAGTCCCTAAAAATTTTTGTATTTCTATTCCTGATTGTATAAGCAGTACGGTGCGCATATATTCAGAAGATTCAAAAACAATCTGTTCAACAGAAACACCCGACTCATGGAGCTTTGCAAGATATAAAAGCACATCTTTCTTTCTTCCTTCTACACAGCTCACAAACAATTCGTTCATAGCATCTAATCCAGCGAGACCTAATTCTTTTGTAATTCCTTTAAGCGTTATTTTCCCTGCATAAAACGATGCTATTTGGTCAAAAAGAGTATACGCATCTCTCAGTGATCCTTGGGCTTCTTTTGCCATCCAGTGAAGAGCTTCTTCATCAGCAATGATAGAACGTTCTTTACACACGCTTACAAGTCTCTTAAAAATCTCTGTTTGATGAATAAGTTTAAATGCATATTGTTGGCATCGAGAACGTATGGTTGCTGGTATTTTTTGTAGTTCAGTTGTAGCAAATATAAATACAACATATTTAGGTGGTTCTTCTATTGTTTTTAGTAAAGCATTAAATGCACTATGAGAAAGCATATGCACTTCATCTATAATATAAATTTTATTTTCAAACTGGACGGGCTCATATAATACCTCTTCTCTAATATTCCTTACATTTTCTACACTTGTGTATGATGCTCCATCTATTTCTATAACATCAAGAGACTTTCCAAACCTAATATCATCACTTCCTTGATATGAAAGATTATCTATATCTGTATTAGAAGGTCTATTGATAGCAAGTGCAAGTAGCCGTGCTGCAGAAGTTTTTCCTACACCTCGAGGACCGCTAAGTAGATATGCATGTGCTCTTTCTCCTCTAGAAAGACTTCCCGTTATTGCAGACACAAAGAAGTCCTGCCCTACAAGCTCAGAAAAAGATTTTGGTCTTAGTTTGTTTGCTGTGGGTTCAAAGTGATTATTCATTATTTATATAGTGCCTCCTAACTATCATTATTACGCAATTAAAATTTTAGAGCCCCTTCAGCATATTCAGTTACTACAGCACAAATACATGATACTTACCGCTGCTTCCTTCCAGATCTGACGGGGTTAGGTAACAAGAAATTGCATAGCACCAAATATGCTAAAGAAGCCAATCGGAAAGAGAGGGATTCGAACCCTCGGTACCCGGTTGAGTACACACGCTTTCCAAGCGTGCGCCTTAAACCTCTCGGCCATCTTTCCTGAGTCCCTATTATTATTGTATAGTCTTATAATCTATGCTGCAAGTGAAAAGTATTGCGGGAATACCGTAAGAATATATTCTTATAAAGCCTTTATCAATTCTTTATAAGAATAGTTTACACATACTTATAACAACTAGAAATATACGAATTAGTATATAATATAAAGTAGTGTGATATCGCTTTTACAATCCCAAAAATTTGTATCACTTTTTTCGACTGATGCTCTTCTCATATCGGGGAAAGACCTTCATCAATTAGACCACCCTCTTGATATTTTTATGTTTCGTCACATCATCAGTGGTTTTAATGGATCTGCTGGCACACTTGTTATGTATAAAGATGGTACAAGTGCCTTGTGGACAGATGGAAGGTATCAAGAAAGCACACGTATTATATTCTCCCAACACAAACACGTAGAAATATATATTAACACAGAAGATAATTTTGAAGATCAAATACATTGGATATTCAAGAAACATACCATAACAGCACTATCTCCTCAAAAAACCGCATCTTTACAATCTAATACTCCTGTTATAACTGAGAACCTTACTATACCTTCAATTGGAATATGCCTCTGGCAATATACAGACCAACAATACTCAGAAATAAAAAAACACATTCGAAAATACTCAAAACCACATTCCCCTCCTATTCTCAATCCACTCTCTCTTACCGATATGCTTGCAAATATTACAATTATTCTTAAAAAACCTTTATGCTCTCATATTCTTCTCAACTTCTCACGCTCTCCATTGGAACCTTTCATAGCACCCCACACAGTGTCTTTTAAAAAACATATATATCACTCTTCAGAAAACATATCACAAGCAAAACGCCATAAAAATATTGTCATATACAAAAAAAAATACCATGAAAAAATTATAAAGAAAATCATATCACTTCTTAAAAAAGAAAAGGCCTCCTATTTTATAACTGCTAATATTCATGAAATAGCTTATATTACAGGCATGAGAGCAAATATCATACAGCATCTTATGATTATTCCTTCATTCTTATGTGCACACAGATACCCTACACCTTCTACCGCATTAGACAAATTAGATATTTCTCTTTTTCTTCCAAAAACTTTAATTCACAATAAAATCGCATCTTCCCTAAAGGAAGTTTTACGATGCACCATTCACATAAAACCATATGAATCATTACTTACTAATACAAAAAAAACCTTTGCCAATCTTTTTTTATCAAAGCACAAAAAAACACTTGTTTATAATAGTCAATGTCTCCCTTCAGAAATCATACAGACAATAGAACAACACCATACAAATCTTACAATCAAGAAAATCACCTCGCCCTTTCTTGTATTAAAAAGCATCTGTCCAAAAGAAGACATACCTACTATTCTTGATATACACAAAAACGACTGTGCAGCACTCCTCAAAGCAATGAATAAAATATCTGACTTTCTTGCACAAGGAATACCCATAAGTGAACAACGTGCTGCACAAATAATTAAAAAAGAAAAATCCCTTCTCAAAAGTTTCTTACAAGAAAGCTTTGAGAGTATATCTGCCTCTGGGAGAAATGCAATATTACCTCATTACAACTACAAAGACAGTACAGCAAAAAGTTTTCTACTGCCCTCCATACCATATCTCATAGATTGTGGAGCACATTACAGCCTTTATAACGAAGGCAATAAAAATTGGAGCATTGCAACTACAGATATAACACGAGTATTCTTTTTTCATTCATTAATACAAAAATCTCATCAAGCACCTTTGCAGCTTAAAAAAGACTATACCGCCGTACTTAAAGCCCATATTGCGCTTGCTACGTATGTATGTGATACAAAAACGTCCGCAGTAGAACTCGATTCCATTGCCCGTACTACTCTCCATAAAATAGGAGGGCGAGAATATCTCCATGGCACAGGACACGGTATTGGATGCGGAACAGACGTACACGAAGGAGTACAAAACATAAGCCCCAAGTCGCAATGTAAAAAGCTATACCCTCATATGCTTATAACAAATGAACCTGGGTTTTATCCCACAAGACAATCAAAGAAATATTGGGGAATTCGACTTGAAAATGTATACATGCTATTAAAGCATTCTCATCAAAACGCAAAATTACAACTGAGCCCACTTAGCTTTTTCCCTTTTCAAAACTCTCTTATAATTCATTCTTCCCTCACACAGCTAGAAAAATCATGGTTGCACCAATACCAAAAAACATGTAAAGATTATTTATATCCCATACTATCTAAAAAAACACGAGCCTTCCTAGAGACTCTTCTTCTGTAAATATGCATGTATAATATCTGCAGAAGCTTCTGCTGCATTCTTAGAAAAATATTGTTTGCATCTTTCTCGCAATCGTTTTGCCTCTATCTCATTATAAAGCAGTGTTGTTATCATCTCCCTCACAATCGATTCATTCGGCTGAGATCCGGCATTATATATTGTTTGTATTTCTTCAAAATATTTTGCATTTTCTATTTGATCTCCTCGAGAATAAGTGGCAGAAAGTGGAACTATAACAGAAGGCACTGCACAACTGACAAGCTCCCACAAAGCACTTGTTCCAGCACGAGAAAGTGCCACAGAAGAACATGCAAGAGCACTTCCATAATAATCATCCGACAAAAAACCAACTTTTATGTGTAAAACACCATTGGGATAAAATACATAATCTTTATCATTCTTCTCTATTCCTGTTTGATGAAGGATAACGGTATCTTTTTTTAAATAAGAAATAAGTCCTTCTACAATATCGTTTATTTCTGTAGAACCACTACTTCCTCCCAATACAAGTAGAATCTTTTTATTATCTGAAATGTTATATTTTTTTTGAATAATATGAGAAACACCATTAAGCACTCCATTTCTAAGAGGTGTTCCTGTGCAATATATGAGTTGTTTTTGGGATATTTTCCTTTTCATATAGTTATCGGCAGTATGTTGATATGAAAAAAACAAATGAGAACTATGGTATGCATTGATCTTTGTAGCAAGTCCAAGCGATATATCGTAAACGAGGCTTATTACAGGTTTTCTAAGAATCCTTGCAGCATATACTGCCGGTACAGAAACATATCCACCCACTGATACTACTATATCTATGTTTAATTTTCTCAATATCACTATTGCTTGCAAAAACCCTGCCACAACTTTGAAAATATCGCTTATATTTCTGAAAGAAATATATCGTCGAAATTTTCCCGTAGCAACTGAGTAAAAAGGAATGTTTTTCTTTCCTACATAATCTTTTTCGGGACCTTTAGATGAGCCTATCCATACTGTATCATAAAAATCTTGTTTTTCTAATTTCTCTATTATTGCAAGACCAGGAAAAACATGCCCACCTGTTCCCCCTCCAGTAAATACAATGCGTTTTTTTTCTATCATTACATATTCCAATGTATATTATATAAACATAGGCATTATTATTCCAACTATACATACTTGCATACACAGTGCTTCTTAGGTATAGTTCATATATGAGTACATTTTTTTTTCATCGCATAAAAATACTATTTTTTACTTTTATAGTAAGTATTACATCTGTAGTTTCTTATGTTGCATTTTCAGAAAAAAAAGAGATTGTACTTCTACCAAAAATAAATAATGTTCTTTACAATGTTCCCTTCCAATTACAACATCTTCCCCATAGCGTATTCTCAGAAAAAATACAAGACAATATACAAAGAGCACATCCAAATACAGGGGCAGAAGTATGGGATTCGTTTACATTTCCATCTAATGCTTCTTCTCAAGAAATAATTAAAAAAACATTTTCCATTCTCCTCGATGTAAAATCTCTTGAAGGTATTTCATATTATTCTTATAGAAGAAAAAAATACCGTACCTTTATAACAAAAAGCTATAGGGTGGATTCGCTAAACAATATAAAAGAGTTAAAAAACCTCACCTTTGATTCTGCACAATACACCACAAGCAATGGATACTCCTCACTTACAATGTTTGTTTATCAAGAAGACACGTCCTTTGGAAAAGGAGTTCGGAAAATATCAATATACTTTACAGAAAATGGAAAAGAATTTTATATGCACATAGAAAACATGCAGCGCATTTTGTATAAAAAAGTCATCCTAGTAGCACAACCACGATCTCTTTCTACCGATATTCTTATTACACGAGATGGATCAACATATACCATCTATGCAACGGTATCAACAAACGCAGAAAGTGTACCAATAAAAGCAATACGAAAACGTGCTGCCATCAGCCTCATGTATAGAATACATTCCATGACTCAATGGTTCAAAGAAAGATATACTAATTAACCATATGATTACTTTTCGTAATGTAAATGTTTTTTTTGAGGAAACACACGCACTCAATACTGTGTCTATAACATCTCACTCATAAAAGATATCAATAATAGAGATCAAATGCGTCGGAAAAAAGCACATTCGCTCGTGTTGCATGCGCTCGTGTTCCAGCATTCTCTGGTGAAGTTTTGGTATATGACACTTCCATAAAAAAGATAAAAGATCCTTGGCAATTAGTTAATATGACATTTCAGATCCCAGATAATCAAATTATTATGCCAAGCGTAAAAGAAGAGATTGATTTCGGGCTTTCTCATCTTACATTACGCAAATATGATGTACAGAAAAAAATAGATTATGCACTATCTATACTTAAAGTAAAATCAACACAGCCATGTCACAGTCTCAGTGCAGAAAAATCAGTGCAGAAAAAAACGCATGCTATGCTTGTTGTCTATATTGCTCTTAGAACCTAAAACAGTTTTTCTTGATAAGCCAACAACATTTTTAGATATTCCTCCCAAGAATTTTATATTCTTTCATAACAAATAACTGTTAATATTACATGTGTTTTTTCTTAAAGACATATTCCTCATTATGAACCACAAGGCATCTCCAGGATGCCTTGCTATGTCTTCTTTTATGTTTTTACTTTTATTTTATTTTGGTATTTGTATTTTCACTGGAGTGTTTTTACCAATTTTAGTGCCGTCTCCCAATTCTCCAGTAAGATTCAATCCCCATGACCATAAACTTCCATCTTCTGCTAGCCCTACTGTGTAATTATTTCCAGCTGATACTGCCTTCCATTTTTGAGATCCTACCTGTCGTGGTAGACTTATTTGAGTTATGGGATCACGGGCATCGATTCCAAGATTTCCTAAGCCCAATTGTCCTGCATCATTTTTTCCCCATGACCATAAACTTCCATCTTCTGCTATCCCTACTGTGTGCTTGTCCCCAGCTGATACTACCTCCCATTTCGTTGTGTTATTTACAAAAGTTCCTGTAGTTCCCCCTGCCTGCTTTACTCGTACGGGTGTGCTTTTATTTTCTTTAGTGCCGTCTCCCAATTGTCCATTATCATTCCGTCCCCATGACCACAGAGTCCCACCGATATCTATCGCTACTGTGTGATGTTCTCCAGCTGATACTGCCTTCCATTTCGTTGTGTTATTTACAAAAGTTCCTGTAGTTCTCCCTGCCTGCTTTACTCGTACGGGGGTGCTTTTATCTGTTGTACTGCCGTCTCCCAATTGTCCTCTACCATTAGCTCCCCATGACCACAGAGTCCCATCGATATCTATCCCTACTATGTGATTAAACCCAGCTGATACTACTTTCAATGTTGTCCCTATTTTCTGTACTCGTACGGGGATGCTTTTATCTGTTGTACTGCCGTCTCCCAATTGTCCAGAAGCATTCTCTCCCCAGGACCACAGAGTTCCATCTTCTGCTATTCCTACCGTATGAGTTCCCCCAGCTGCTACTGCCTTCCATGTTGTCCCTATTTTCTGTACTCGTACGGGCATAGTTCTTCCTATTGTAGTGCCGTCTCCCAATTGTCCATTAAGATTCCATCCCCATGACAACAGAGTTCCATCTTCTGCTATCCCTACTGTGTGATTTTTTCCAGCTACTACTGCCTTCCATGTTGTCCCTCCCTGCTGTACTCGTACGGGTATACTTTTACTTCTTTTAGCGCCGTCTCCCAATTGTCCATTAGAATTATATCCCCATGACCACAGAGTTCCATCTTCTGCTATCCCTATTGTGTGTAATCCTCCAGCTACTATGGATGTAAACCTATAGTACTCTTGCGCCTCACCCGCTGATTTGTCTTCGCAGCCAAGTAGTGCCATGCCTAGTATCGCTATGAGTACTAATATATGTGCTTTGTATTTATTTATAAAAGATAGTATTTCTCGTTTATAATTATTTGTTTTCATCATTTATTCCTCCTTAAATGAATATATAGTTACAATATATATTGTAGATATATTATTCATAGATACAGATTACTCTTTTGTCAATGGTGTTTTTCTCTCTTTCTTGTAACTTAGAATACACTTTTAACCCAACTTTATATTTATACATATCATTCTGTTAGATATGTATATTTTCATAAAATATGTAATTTATAACAGTAATAACAAATAACTGTTAATATTCATGTGTTTTTTCTTAAAGACATATCCCTCATTATGCACCACAAGGCATCTCCAGGATGCCTTGCTATGTCTTCTTTTATGTTTTTACTTATTTTGTATTTGTATTTTCACTGGAGTGTTTCTAGTTGTTGCAGTGCCGTCTCCTAATTGTCCTCTATATATTATGTCCCCATGACCACAGAGTTCCATCTTCTGCTATCCCTATTGTGTGTAATCCTCCAGCTACTATGGATGTAAACCTATAGTACTCTTGCTTCTCACCCGCTGCTTTGTTTTCGCAGCCAAGTAGTGCCATGCCTAGTATCGCTATGAGTACTAATAATTGTAAATATATTATTCATAGATACATATTACTCTTTTGTCAATGGGGTTTTTTCCTCTCTTTCTAGTAACTTAGAATACACTTTTAACCCAACTTGATATTTATACATATCATTCTGTTAGATATGTATATTTTCATCAAATATGTAAAGTGTTTTTATAACTGTAATAGCAAATAACTGTTAATATTACATGTGTTTTTTCTTAAAGACATATCCCTCATTATGCACACAAGGCATCTAATAAGATGCCTTGCTATAAAGTCTTCTTTTATGTTTTTACTTTATTTTGGTATTTGTATTTTCACTGGAGTGTTTCTACTTGTTACAGTGCCGTCTCCCAATTGCCCAAGATTATTATATCCCCATGACCACAAACTT
>CBDCGX010000037.1:0-10424 GCA_965216965.1 Spirochaetia bacterium
ATCTGGAATAAATTCCATAACTTCAAAATCACTCTCGAAAACTCCTGCTACATGTATTGTTTTCGTCGTTCTATAGTCTATGTTTCCAAAATCATTAGTTATAGATAGTAAGAATGTATCGTCGCATTCAACTGAGATTTGATACTTTATTCCCTCTTCTTCTGTTATGTCAAGGTTGGCTAAATACAGCATATTGAAATCAGACTGGTATGTCTGTTCAGGAAGAGAATTTATCACAAGAGCTTCTAACCTTCTTGTTAATTCAAAATCAAGGTAGGCATTTATATTAAAATTTTCCATCACTCACTCCTGCTATATGGGATAAATAAAGAAACACTTCTTGCTATTGACCCTGTTATACTGGTAGGCACATTTATTGTACTGCCTGCGTATCTAACTAATATCTCGTCTTCATAATGTTCTTTTTCATTCATTATTATAGCATTAGAATCAAAAATAAAATTTAACTGCCCACACCCACCATCTACATCCTTACCTATAGGCTCTTTAATCTCAAAGTACGGGTCTTCTTCTGTAACCTCTATCTTGATACTGTCAAACCCATCATTCGTAGGAAGAACTATAGCTGCTCCGCTAACTGATGTGAACCTTGTGAATATTGCAGTAGGAGTGTATATCATAGAAAAATCATTCTTGTCAAACTTTTTTTTCGGCAATATTACTATTCTACTTTGATATACATTTGAAACATCATTTATACAGATATCACTAGTCAATGAGCTCTTTAACCCTCCAGTTTTGGATAAGTTTGAGAAAACGTCAACGCTTATATCTGCTTGCGATACCTGGACATAATATATGTTGTCATGATCTTGAAAAGATTCGACCCAAACACAGCCATCTAGCTTTACGAAACCAGGGATTAGTCCCGCTAAATCATTAACTGTTTTTTCAGATATCTTTGACAAATTATTTTTTTCTATATTAGAATGATTCGACACTGACCCGAATCCAGAGGATTCATTGTATCCGGAATATGACACTTCCATATCGCCACTATTTTCTCCCGTATCTTTAGGGCTCTCTCTTATATCGTTATCAGCACTTCCATACCCAATAACGCTCAATCTTGAATTTATGGCAAGACCCCGCACGTTCACAATCTTCCCGACATACATTACACTTTCGTTGTATACCATAGCCGCACCAATATATATAGTATCGTATCCCACTTGCAGAGCACTAATAATAGAAGGTGAAAATTTAGCTTCTCCAGACACAGAGATAGAGAAAAAGTCCTCTATTGTCTCTGATGACAACGAGAATAAGGAACCACCGTATACTACTCCTATAGAAATGTAGTCCCTACTGCCCCAAATAGAAAATCCAAGACAATACTTTACATTACTAATGTACGACTCATCTTGTATACGTACCTGTACTGGCCCATCAGATATAAGAGCGCCTCCTTTATTGTCTACTGCTATTATTGGATAACTGACTTCTTCCCACTTCCAAATCAATAGCTCGTTCTTAAATGCCATAATCAAAGTCTCTTTCTTCTATAAAAGTATAGTCACCTATCGACAATCTTAAATATATGTCTTCGTCTAGTAGGAACGAGTTATTCGGGGTCATTTCTATATTTATTTTAGTATACTCTGATATTAGTACATTTACCGCCTTATTTACTGTTACTCTACTTACAAATTCTCCACTATTTAATGATATAGTGGTAGCTCCATATTGCATGGTCTCAGGAGGAAGATCAATGATCGTGTCGTTTCCACCTTGGGTCGTTATAAGCTTTTTTTTGTGTGCTGTTACATTATTCCTAGTATTCCCATCATAGGATACATAAGATGGTATATATACGCTTATATTATCGAATTCACATATGTTATTTATGTCGTAAAACTCACAAAAATTTCTAGACTCTATAGATTCTGAAGAATACATTTTTTTAGAGATATCGTCTCTTAAGATATCTATATACGGCTTATATATTTCCATAAAATCATCAAGTGTCCAGTTTTGTTCTTCAAGGAATAAATAAAAGGGGAGAGCATATCTATGCTCATTTCCGACCCCCCCATTATATACAAGCCTATCAAAGACTTTGCCTGAAAAGTAAGTAGCCAGATAAAATGCATCCTCTGGATTGGGTTGCGCTTCAAGAGATAATCTAGAACACTTAGTGCACTCTCCGTTGTCCCCGGCAGTAGGCTCTATATCTCCGACTACCCCTATCGTCATAAAACTATTAAGAGGGAGCTCTTCTGGATCAGTCCCATTATCTACATACTGATCCATTTCCTCCTCTGGAAGAAGCCAGTCTCCATATGGGCCTTGGGAGTTGTTGTCTCCATAACCATATCTAATACATGGGCCATTTGTACCGTCTTCATTCTTTTTCCATTGAATACAATGTTTTGGACCGAGCAACGATTCTAAAATCGGTTCGTCTTTTGAAAAATTAAACTGTGTCTCTGTCTTGGCAATATCTGTAAAATATCGTACCGTTGTTTCATCGGCATCGTAATTGTAAAAGTAATATCCATCCTCTGCGAGAGTATTAAACTTCCATTTTATTTCAGATATTCTAGTATCCAGGCCGTAGTGGGTGGTGTCCCACGAAAATTTATATAGCTCATACCTATTTCCGCCTGTGTCTATTGTTAATTTACTTGTCCTACACCTTCCAAGAGTTCCCCCATAAAATAAAATCTCTGTCCAATTATTGTCGTCTCTATTTTTTCCATATATATGACAAGAGTGAGGAACATCTTTATGACAATTCGTACCATACGTACCAATACTGAATCCTTTTAATTCTAATGGTATAGGAAAGCCAATTCCAACCTCTCCACTTTTTCTCATATGGAATATAAACTGACTATTATTGTCGAGATCATACATCATATACATCTCACCATAATGTATGCCACCACTTGTCCATAGCTCGTATGGCCAATCTAGATTACTAGTCAATTCAGGAACAGTAGGGCCTGCCCCTAGTCCTACTCCCCCTCGATACCACCTCTTAAATGTCTTATAGATAAAAGTTTTATTATGTTTTATTTCAAATGGAGAAACATCATATCCGCCTCCATGCCATCTATAATTAAGCAACTTTGTTTGTTCTGGATATACATTATTTATAAAGTTAAAGCTCTTTTCTTTGTCTTGATCGTTAAGTCCTTTGCTGGGTCTGACTCCAGTAGTCATGTAGGTTCTTAGCTTTGTACTGTATACTCTACTGTCTTCCCAGTATTTACTCCATAAACTATCTTCAGCAAAAAAATCTGAGAAAAAGTTAAGGCTCTTAAGCTGGGCTTCTGTTTCGCTATCGCTGTCTTTTGGGAATATCTTTTCACTACACCTTAAGGGTGGATAACATGGTACTTCTACGGACGTACCGACACACGCACATAGTTTATAATTTTTTCCTGAAGTTATACCCATGTCTAATAAGTGGAAAACCTTAAAGGTTTCTTTTGTATTCATGTTTTTTATCATATTTCTAACAAATCCATAAGAATCGAATTCAAAACTAACTTTAAAACTATCTATTTGTGAAAAATTAGTGACCTCAGTACTCTCATCTATCTTCCTGACAAGATCAAGAGAAAAAGCTTTTGAATACTCTTTTAAAAAAAATATCTTACCTATTCTTTTTTCAGCAGAAACTATTGTATCTATAGATATAGATAGGTTGAGCGGCTCTCCTTTTTTGATGTATACCTTTTTTGCTTCAATGTCTCTCCTGGACAGATCGTCCGTTATTTTAAGATATTGAATTAGCTGGTTTAGTAGGATCATCTAATGGCTTATTTGTATACTATATATTGGTAGGGGTAGTTTAGGGCCCAACGAATGCCATCAGTAAAAAAATATGTATGAGTTATACTATTATAAATATGTGACCCACGAGGGGGAATCTGTATCGGTGTATGATTATTAAGTAAAAGATTAAGAGCATTGCTTGAGTAATTAAATACTTCTATTGCCCATATCTGATAATAATTATTCCAGCTACCACCCCTAACCAGCCTGTACCCACTATTATCAGGAAGTCCGCTCCATTTTAAATACTTCGTATCACCACTATGGACTCGTCTAATTTTTCGAATAGGCAACGATGGTATTGTAAACAACATAGGAAACACAGAGACTGTTGAGAGTTGACTTTTGAAAGTTATTGTTATTTTTAGCCCTCCATTTGGAAGGAGAGATTCTACTGATAGTATATTTCCCTTATACCCGTTCATGTATCCTTGGTGCAGGCCAGAGTCAGTAATATGGCTTTCAAATCCACATCTATTATTCTCTAGGCTTGAAACCCTTATATAGCAGTCGCGACCACTAGCATAGCCAGTATTAAGAGGTATTTTATATGTATAAAGTCCTATCGAGTCTTCAGTAACTGTAGCATTGTTGTTTGGCTCATTTCTGTTTTTTAGCGCTGTTGTTCCTCCGGTATTATTTTCTCCCATAAAAAGTTTTTTTAAATTATTCCCGCCTTTTTCAAGCTCAAAAGATGAGCTATACGCTCGTTGATATGGGCTAGTCCCATGATACATATAGGCATTAAGTTCAAAAATACATCTATTCTTATGGGTTTCAATAAAAATATTTGATATATTCTCGTGGTTTACATTGTATGAGTATACACCGCCAATTTCTATATTGATATTTGTTTCTTTCTCCTTTTCTCCGTCTATAAAAATAGAAACAGTTCCGTCTTTATATTTTACGGCGAGATCATACCAATGATGTAATCTTAAATCTGATTTAAGTACATATACTGTTTTTATATTTCCAATATATGGGTAAAAATCAAACACTATATTATTAGTTTCTTTGTCTAATGATATCTGCATTATTTCACTAGAATAGAACAGAGAGAAGTCTCTTATTTCTTCTAAAAAAAATCGTATATTCATTGTAAAGTCTGGATACATCTTTAGTCTATCAATGATGACAAGATCTCCAATTTCATCCAAGATAGAGGCATTTGCTGTTTTCCCTTGACCTATCTCTAACCTTCTATTTTTTAGAGCAGAAGATGAGCTATTGAAATTATAAGAAATAATATTTTGCT
Source organism: Spirochaetia bacterium (assembly GCA_965216965.1). Taxonomy (GTDB): domain Bacteria; phylum Spirochaetota; class Spirochaetia; order WTKD01; genus CBDAKK01. The sequence continues at coordinate 5,066 of CBDCGX010000037.1, forward strand.
CACCAAAATAATAATGATATACGAGACCATGATCTACTGCTTCTTGATCGTCTTGGTACATATAAGAGATATCATTTCCTATCATTTTCATAGTATTTGTATGATAAGCGACTATGCTAGCATCATCTATTCCTTTATTCCACATTGAAAAAGACTCAATCTTCCCATTCATGGAATTGTTTTCAGTTGATACCCCGCATATTTGAAAAGTATTGGATACTTCTTTTTTTTCATAAAAACCAAAAAAGAAGTATGGGAAAAGTTTATTGGCTTCAATTTCATACCCAACAAAATCACCATTGTCTTCTTGTTGAGGAGGGGATCTATAGTATAAATCTAATACTTCGCTAGGAGAAACATTTATGAATGAATCTTTCTGTACTGGATATTTACCATCCTCATCATAGTAAAAATTCCAGCCCAGATCCTCTAGTGTAACATTTTCTAGTGCAGACATGGACAACCTTTATGTTAATTTTGTCTCTGTGATCTGAGCAATAGTGTCAGACATTGTGAATAGGTTAACACCTCTTTGGTCATCTGTGAAGTCGTATGCCAAGTCAAATGTTATTGTTATTTTTATAGCATTATCTCTTCCTGATGACAAAGCTTTTAGTAGCCCATCCGTACCTCTGACTGAACAAATATATTCGTTTTTATTTAATACAACGGAAGTTACATTATATGCAGATACCGTCCTGTCTGCCCCATCGATTTTCTTTATCTGATAAACCGCGTTGCTATCGTATACCATAGCCATCGCAGTGCGGATCAGTGTACCATCGTTTGTCATAGAGCTTCCAGGGTCAAAAAACATAGATATCTTTTCTGGATCCGTTATGCAGTTTTGTTGATATGTACCGTATGGTCCTTTTCTGTCCCATGCTATGTTTACAACTCCGTCCCATTTTCTAGCGCCAAATTTATCAACCGGCTCAATAAATAGAATAGGAGGACCATTTACAAATTCTATTTTTTTTCGAACTCTGTCTCCGTCCTTTAAATAGTCTCTCATGCCTAAATACATCACAACTTGACCCGTTGACGGATCAACTCTTACCGAGTTATCTGGGGTTATCTCATAATGCAGATCAGGGTCATGATAAAATCTCATGCCTTCTTCATATAAACTTACTGTAGTCATATCATCTTCCTTCTTTTATTTTTTTTTCAAGTGCAGCTCTTGATCTTGCGTGTAAGTTTTTCATTACTCTTACTTTATCAGGGTCCTTTTCTTTTAGGAAAGCTTGTTTTAGGTCGTTCAAACCACTTCTATACTTATGGTACTTTGGCAGATTCATATTATAGCTCCACTTTCTCTACAAGAACATTTTTAAGACCAAAAACTTTTAGTCTAAAATTGAAGTCCTGGTTTGATCCAGTATATCCAGACGGGATACCAAATGTAATATCCATTCTTACTTTATTTGCTACACCTGATTGAAGTGTTTTCATCCTTGGAATAATGTCATTTGCCTGGGTAACATCGTCATTTGCATTGGGATATGTGTATGCCCAAAAATCTTTAACATACCAATCATCTGCTGGGATGTCGTCTCCATGATTAAAAAGCATAAACCTGTCTTCATGAGTAGGATGTCCTCCATAAAATATCTCTCTTGTCATGATTATCTCATTATTTATATCCATCGGGTCTCTTTTTGCAAGCCTATACGCTCCCGCAGTAACATTTCCTGCAGTAGACCACCCATACTTAAATTCACCTATATTAAAATTGGCTTGTAAGGTATGGTCATTGGTTGTTGAAGTATGATTATCTGTACCGTCCACATAATAAAAATTAGCTATATTATTATTCGGATTCAAATCAGTTACATCATCTTCATCTGGAGATATAACAGATACATCAGATACAAAATTGACAGCCTGTTCTTCGATTTGCCCACCTTGGCCATCATCTACCATTCTTACGAGCGTCCACAAAAAGGTATCATTTTCACCGAGTGTTATTTTTGTTCTGGTGTATTTTTTTAGAGCAGGATCATAATCATCCCAAGCTCCAAAATATACTGTTACTGTTTGTGTTTGCTGAGAGATGCTGTTTAGGGCTATTTTAAGGTCTCCTGCTACAAGCTCATAGTTTAAGTCTGGGTCTTTAAAAAGTTTGAAACCTAATGAAGTCATGTTATTATTTCCTTCTAAAATATATTTTTCAATATTATATCATAAAAGGCTTTAGACGAATTCACCTGTTTTAAATTTTTTATACTCATACTTAAGAAGTTTGTTTACTGACCTTAACATTAACCTTATGTTATAAGTATTTTTTTTATTCCACCATTCTGGTATTTGGAACTTTATTCTAATTTTTATAGGTATGTGCGTGTCAGAAGTAAGTTTAGTAATTACTGGCATTTTTGTTCCAACAACATAATCTATTCCGTCAACCATATTATTCGTAGTAACTTGATGAATTTTATATCCATTTGGGACGACTACAGTATTGTATGTAAAATTACTGCTCTTCGCAGTTGAGCTCTTGGCTATAGACTGACTTATAATATTTTGAACATTATTTATAAGATATATTTTATCCACATCTCCTCCAAAAAAATTAGATATAAATAGTTCTACGGGATTTACATATGTTAAATCATAGGATAAAGATAAAGGTATATTATCAAATACAACAGCAGACCCACCCCCTCTATATAGGAAAGGTAATGCGTCATATGAATATATGTCCATATAATCACTAGACATTGGAGTTGAGAATATAGCTAACTCCTCCATTTCTCCAGCTCCACTTCTACCACCGTTTGCAATTTTTGCAATATATGATTCTGTATTCACTTCAAAAGCAATATTTCCTATCCCCATAATTTCTTTTACTTCTACGAGTATCCCATTTATAGATAATGCGAATTTCTCACCATCTCTCTGTATTAATATTTTATTTGGAACCCCGAAGTCAAAAGAACATACGAAAGAAAATCTATTTAAAGACCCGTCATTTGCTATAATATTTATATTGTTTGGGAGTATATCTATCCTGAATCCATAATTATTCCCACTTGAATATTCAGTAGACCCAAAATCCAAAACAGTTCCGTACCTAAAATCCTTATTTATTGAGAAGAATATTTGAAATTTATCATCAGTTAACCCATCTATCGCATAGGATGGCAATTTTGCGTAACTATACCGCGTCAACACTACTAGTCCGAATATGCCTGGAACTTGGATTACCGCACCTGGGGCAGTCATTGGAAACTCTATATTATTTATCTCTTCTTTTAGTAATCCACTTGTTTTATTTGCTGACATGCTACAGTAAAACACGCACCCATCTCCTATCATATGCCCAACATCCTCATACATCCTGAACCTAGATGGGTCTTGCTCTTGCAATCTGTAATCGTCTTGATTTAGTCTTCGCAAAGAGGACGATGGCATCCTTATCCCTGCATAATCTGTACTAGTTCCAAATATATTATAAAAAATAGACTCAAGGTATCTCTTAGCGTCAACATTTCCTATGTGCTTATCTAGAACCCAGTTTCCGTGGAAATCATATTCCTCATCAAATACAACACGCATACTATTTTTTTCTACAAATTCAAACCCAGGTCTTTCTAAAAATTCAGGATATATTACAATTCCGTCAGGTGACATTATAACTTCATGCTGCAATTTTCCTAAGCCGTAAAGATATATTGGGTTTGCCCCGAAATAGCAGACTAGTTCAGGAGGATTTATTATTAGCCCAGAAGGATGTTCTTCTATTACTACTTCGAGATAATCTGGAACCTTGTCAATAAGCCAGCTATCATAAAAAAAGTCCCAATCAAGAGTCATTGTTACTTCTTTTTCTTGCTTCTCGACGCAGCTATTCTATGTGCTATTTTCATCGTCCTTTGAAGACCTGCATATTCTCTAGACGTCATGACATGAGAAGATGACTTTCCTTGCCGTTTTTTTCTATTTATGTAAAAAAATATTCCCCTGTGCTTGTCTGTTGAATACTTCTCTAGCTCTGTCAGTCCCATTACATTATGTCCGATATTATTTGTATACCCGCTTCTTTCAGTGACTTTTCACACATTGCATAGTTAGTAAAAACTGTTGTGTAGTTTTTCAATATAAATGGACCTTTTATATTAAATTCTTTCATATATACCCTCGCTCTTTCCACGAGCAGGTCTTCCATTATTAGGTCACGCGCAACAAAGCACAGATCAGTAACAATCAAAAATGGATTGGCACCATTATTTACAAGATAATCTATCTCATAAAGCTCGAACCGCATCTTATCAAGAGTTTCTATCAGTATCATTGATATACTTGTGAAAAAATCTTTAGCAGTAGAGTCAGTGCTATTCTCTATCATCTTATGAATAAGGCTTCCTATTGGGAAATGGACATCTTTCCATACCTTCACGTATCTATCATCAAAAAGTTCATTATGTATTTTTACTACAGATTCCATGTATAATACTCTTTCTGAGAGTATCTTCTCTATGTTGCTTGCCGTTCTTTTCGATATCGTGCCACTTCCAGAAAGTACAATAGCTCTTTCAAATAGCATCAACATTTTAAACACAGAGTCAGAATATAGAAGTATCATCTCTTTTGATGTTCTACTAAATGGATACTGCCCACTAGACACTTCCATTAGTACAAAATTTTGAGTATTCTTATACTCTGATAACATTCTTGATGATGTAACTCGAAAATCTATATTATTTACTATATAATCTTCCGGATTATTATTTACCTTCATATTCGATCCTTCTTCTAGCTGTTTTATTCCCGCCTGTTATAAGGATATTATTTAATTGTAGCACAGTTTCTCTTATTTTGTCAACATCTGAATCAAGTCGGTCTGCCATTTGTAGTAAAGCTCGATGGTCCCCATCTCCAGCCTCCCTCATTTTTGACAATGTATTTTTTAGGATTATTACATCTTCAAGAATACTATCGGTGCTAGTAATACTATTATTTATCTTGTCACAAGTAATCTTTTTACATTTAATCTTTCCCATAAGGTAATAGTATGCTACAAAAATCCAAAAAGAGGATAGTATCATTATCACAAGTACTACTTGCTCAGAAGTTGCTATGCCCATAGATTCAAGTATGTTCTCTACTATTTTCTCAATTTCATTAAGTCCCATATTATCCCCACGTAAATTAGTTAGTAATATTATACTAAAAAATATAGAAAACATAAAATAGACTAGGTTAATTTTAGTTCTTTTTATTCATCTCTTCTATTGAATTATTAAAGTTTTTCTTCTTTTTTAGCAGATACTCTATTCTTGACACATCTTCCCATGAAATTGAAGCATGCGTTGCATTTAGCTCATTTATTTTTATGTCCAGCCTAGCTTTAAAC
>CBDCGX010000038.1:0-5246 GCA_965216965.1 Spirochaetia bacterium
GAAAACATAAGTCTAATAATACTAGATCATTTACTGCAAATACAAATAGATTTAAATAGACATCAACCGACAGAGCTGGGAAATATAACAAAAATGCTAAAAAGAATCGCTCAAAACAATAAAAAAACAGTGGTTTTATTATCCCAGCTAAATAGATCTGTTGAATCAAGAGAGAATAAAAGACCTATGATGGCAGATTTACAAGGATCTGGATCTATAGAGCAAGATGCAGATATGATAGTATTTTTATACAGACCAGAGTATTATAAAGAAAAAGAATGGGATACAGAAGAAAAAGGGGAATATCAAAGAAAGGATATAGAAAATGCTGAAGTAATAATAGGGAAAAATCGTGATGGTCCAACAGGAGTTGTTGAGCTTGGGTTTAAATCAATAACCGCATCGTTCATAAATAATGAGTATAATGTAGAGGTTGTAGAATATGTTGATGAAAATGTTGACTACAAAGCTTCTACTCAGGAAACTGGTGATACAATTACGACAAGCGAGCACATACAAATGCCGCTAATATAAAAAAGGAAAGTAACATGACAGAGGAAGAGATTGAGAGTGAAATATCAAAAAAGGGTCTAAATGCACCAAGACTTACACCAGAGCAAATAGACGCAACGATAGTGAATGAAGTATACGAGACATATAGTGGCACAACACTGACAGTGTGCATTTTGTTTCTAAGAAATGGATTTCAGGTTGTTGGAGAAAGTGCAGCTGTATCGTTGGATAATTTTGATGCGGAAATTGGAAGGAAAATTGCAAGAGAGAATGCAAGGGAGAAAATTTGGTCTCTAGAAGGATACCTTCTTAGGCAAAAACAATATGAGAAAGGAGACAGATAGTGAATAAAGTACAAATACTTGGGACAATTACACGAGATGTGGAGCTCAAATATGCTGCTTCAGGGACAGCAATTGGATCTTTTGGTATAGCATACAATGAAAAAAGAAAACAAGCAGATGGCAGTTATGCAGATAAGGCGCATTTTTTTGAATGTACTGCATTTTCAAAGACTGCTGAAAATATAAACAGCTATTTTAGAAAAGGAAGTAGGATACTCATTGATGGATCCTTGGATTTTCAAAGTTGGGTTGCACAGGACGGCTCAAAAAGAAGCAAGGTTGTAATAATAGTACAACGATTTGATTTTATAGATAGGAAGAGTGATAATCCAGCACAACAACAACAACATCAATATGGACAGCAGCCAGCACAACAACAATATCAACAAGCAGCGCAGCAAACACAACAACAAGCTACAGCACAGCCTCCGGTTCAGCAACAGCAGACCCAGCCTACACAGCAGACTATACCTGTGATACAGGTGGAAGATGAGGAGATACCATTTGGTTATATAGGTCTGTCCGAAGGTGGACAGTTCATACACTGCATTTAACGATTGTAGTAAGCAATATTAAGGCATACAACAGCCTATACCCAATATAATACACTAGGAATCCTCGGATTCCAAACCAAAATAAAAAGGACAAATATGAGTATACCTAAAAGTATATCAGTTGAGTTGAATGACGGAGCGATAGGAGAATACATTCGAATATCAAGAAGAATTAACAAGAAGATAAAAAAGGCCAGTAATAGAGGATCGGAAAAACTAGCAAATCCTGATTGTAAGTTACAGCTTGAACTAGATATTATCAAATTAATGATAAGACATAAAGAAAATGTAATGGATAAAATATCTGACTCTATGGAAGACGGAATTTTTAAAAAACTTGACGAGATTGCCTATGGAGAGTGAATGTTAACATCTAAACAATCAAGAATAAATAGAATAATAAAGAGGTTTGGTAAAACAGACGGAATATCCGCATTTGATATTGGAGTTATTGCGGATCAACCTAGAAAGAAAGCAGAGAGCTGGGCAAAGCCAGCAGTAAAAGAACTAATAAAACAAAAATTAGTGAGCAGAGGAAAGAATAATAAATTCTTCCCTGTTCTTATAGAAGGGTAAAAATTGTTAGATATAAAAGTAGCACCAAAAAGAGATAATGGAGAGCGATCAGAAAGTTTAGGAACCCATAACGGATATTATGATATCCCAAATGGAGCAACAGATATGGTAGACCTAATGTACTACAAGGGGATGAATCATAGTATAGGAGAAGCATTTTGTGCACTATATAGACTTCATGACAAAGATACTGAAAAGAGGAATCTTGAAAAAGCAAAATACTATATAGACCGTGAACTTGAAATATTGAGTGATAAAGAAGAAGCAAATGATATTGTAAGGAATGTGTAATAGAGTATGTGGTATAATTATACTAAAATAAACATTGGAGTACATAATGCCAAAATTTTTAAGAGAAACAGAGATGAAGTATCCATATAAAAACGCCAGATGGAAAACAAAATTTGCTATATATGAATGTGAATGTGGAACGGAATATGAGGCAGTAATGGCACAAGTAAAAAGCGGAACACAATATCAACACTGTAGTATGTGTTCTGATAAAATTAGGAAAAAAAAATTATCGTTATCTAAAACAAGGCATGGAGAAAAGGGGAGCAAATTATACCAAGTATATTACTCAATAATTTTCAGAACTGAAAATATAAAATGTGACCAATATGACGATTATGGTGGAAGAGGGATTAAAATGTGTCCAGAATGGAGAAATGATAATAAAGCATTTTTCACGTGGGCTAAAGATAATGGGTACATAGATGGATTAACAATAGAAAGAAAAAATAATAATATTGGATATTCGCCTGATAATTGCATATGGGCAGATAGATATGTACAGGCACAAAATCAAAGAAGAAAAAAAAGAGATTTACCAACTGGAGCAACGTGGCATGGTAGAAAAACAAAAAGAATACGTGTTCAAATAACTAGTAATGGAAAAAGATACAGTCTTGGTGTCTTTAAGACAAAAAAAGAAGCTGCAAACGCATACAATGATTTTTGTATTAAAAATAATACAAATCATACACAAAATAAAATAAATGAATGGTAGGTAAATATGAAAGTTAAATTATTAAAATGTGATGATGTTGAGATGATAGATTCTGCACTTAGTCAATGCTATGATCAGTCAAAGCATGGGACAGGAGATAAGGCTATGAATAGAATACAAAAGGTATGTAATGTGTATAAACACGATTCACTTCTTGAATTTGGAGATGCGATATGGGAGATAACAGCCTCAACAAAGGTTTTATTAGAATTTACAAGACACAGGATGGCAAATTATGCGTGTAAAAGCTCTCGATATACACTTGACAAGGGTGAGATAATTTTCGAGTCCACAGGTGATACTGACGTGGACGATGCTTTGAATGACTGGAAAGAGTTGATCGAGGAAAAAATTTATAGCGGTAAAAAGAATGACGTGGTGTCATTAATGTTGCCACAAGCATACCAATATCGTTTTCAGGTAAAGATGAATTTTAGAGCAATGAAGAATTTCTTTCACCTTAGAACAAGTAGAACTGCTCATTTTCATATTCGTGAGGTCAGTAAAAAGATGCTCGAATCATTGCCACTAGACATACAAAAAATAGTACACAAAAATAAAGGGGAATAAATGAGCATACTTAAAAAAATGTTAGAACTGCAAAATATTCTAAATATAAAAGTTGCAGGTGATCACTGGGCATCAAAAGGATTTGATTGGAGACTGGCTGCGTCCCAAGAAACTTCTGAATTAATAGATTCATTTAGTTGGAAATGGTGGAAAGGTGGGGAAGATGACATAGAAAACGCAAAAATAGAAGCCATTGACATAATTCATTTTATACTATCTATAATGTTGGTAGAAGGGCACCTAGAAAGAAGAGATATAGATGAAATAGAATCAAGTGTACGAGTAAGAAGTATGGCTATACTTGATGATGATGAAGTTATAGACATCGCCAAGAGACTACAAGTAGGATTACTATCTTATGCACCTGCTGTCAATCTTCTTACAGATATCCTAATGATAGGAAATATGTTAGAGCAATCTCTTGATGATATATATAAACTTTATATTGGTAAATATGTGTTAAATAAATTTAGACAAAATAACGGATATAAAGACGGTACATACATTAAGAACTGGAATGGTGTTGAGGATAATGTATTTATGCAAAAAGAAGTATCAAAAATAGAAGACATTTCAAATATTGAAAATGCACTATTTGATATTATTGAGGTAGAATATAAAAAAGCTGTAGAGCATGGAAATAAGCAGTAGGTTCAATAAATACTTTCATGCACTTCTCTCCGATATATTAAATAGCGGAGAGAATTTATTTATAGAGAACAGTTTGTTTAACCTTACTGTTTTTATAGATAAAAATAATATTGAAAGTTTAAAAACACTATTTAAATTCACTGATAATAATTTTCCAAAAGACAGTAATAGTAAAACAAAAGGATTGTCTAATTCAGATAGCTTTTATTTAGCATCGTTATATGGTGGTTTCCCTGTAAGTATCAAAGAGCTAACATCTGAACAATTACTAAATCATGTTTCTTTTATTGATAACATTTGTTCTAAGAATAATATAGTAATAAAAGGGTCAAGATGGGACATAATAATGCAAAACATAGTGGAGCCATAAGATGTACAATGCAAAGACAAAAAAACTAGCAATAGGCATTGACTATGATGATACTATAACAGTACACCCTAATATGTTCAAGGATATTATAAATGTATTTAGAAAATATGGATGTGATTTATACATTGTTACGGCAAGGGCGCAAGGAGACTATAGTGATAATTTAAAAGATTATTTAGATATTGTTGATGGAATAATATTCTCAGAAGCAACAGCAAAACAGGACATAGCAGAAATAGACATATGGATCGACGATTTTCCGCTTGCTATAACTCATGATTGGAAAGAATACTATTTTACTCCGGGTAAAAAAATATTAAGTGGAAAATGGGTTAAAAAATAAAAAAATACGATAAGGTAAGAAAATGGAAAACATAATAAATGCTAGAGATATGATGTCCGATGCAAAATTTTACGAAGGATATTCAAGATACAGAGATGAAGATTCAAGATATGAAACATGGGATGAATCAGTAGAAAGAGTTATGAATATGCATAGAACATTTTTTAAAGATAAAATGACAGATAAATTATCAAATGTAATAAATGAAATAGAGGATGGATATAAACAAAAGCTATTCCTTGGTGCACAAAGAGCGTTACAATTTGGAGGAGAACAACTGCTTAAACATAATTCTAGGCTATATAATTGCGCGGCA
>CBDCGX010000039.1:0-8966 GCA_965216965.1 Spirochaetia bacterium
GATGGTCCCGGTGGATTCAGACAGGGTTTCACGTGCCCCGCCCTACTCAGGATACCACTATCAATTAATCAAATCTTACACTTACGCGACTATCACGCTCTTTGGTCAAACTTTCCAGTTTGTTCTGTTTCAATCGATCATCGAATATTGTGGTCCTACAACCCCGGTTAGTCCGTAAACTAACCGGTTTGGGCTAATCCCCGTTCGCTCGCCGCTACTAGGGGAATCACTTTTGTTTTCTCTTCCTCCGCTTACTTAGATGTTTCAGTTCAGCGGGTTCGCTTGCATTACTGCATGACATGTCTTCAACATGACAGGTTGCCCCATTCGGAAATCTTCGACTATTATGGTCATTTGCACCTTATCGAAGCTTATCGCAGCTTATCACGTCCTTCATCGCCTCTGAGAGCCTAGGCATCCGCCATACGCCCTTATTTACTTTTTATAATGACTCCTTAATTATTAATATAAATATTAATAATACCAGATTATTTTGTATGAATAAATTCATACAAGATTTGTTGTCTTGCGACAACAGATTTTGTTTTCTACTCGTATTTTCTTCTTCAATATGTCAATGAACTTGTCTGTTAGATAATAGATCGTAAATAACTATTACGCGACGTATCACGCACCTCATTTCTTACAATCCTAAGTCTAAACTTAGTCGGATTTAACAGAATCGAACTGTTACTAATGTGTCTCCAGTATCCTTTTTTTAGTATAAATACTAAAAAAATAAAACAAACCTAAAATAGATAAGATTAAACTAACTTTCGTCGTTCCGTTTAGAGAGATAATCTTATTTTTATGTCTAATTTAATAGACTTTCTCTAGAAAGGAGGTATTCCAGCCGCACCTTCCGGTACGGCTACCTTGTTACGACTTAGCCCCAGTTACCAGTTTTACCCTAGGACGCTCCTTGCGGTTACGTACTTCAGGTACCCCCAGCTTCCATGGCTTGACGGGCGGTGTGTACAAGGCCCGGGAACGTATTCACCGCAGCATGGCTGATCTGCGATTACTAGCGATTCCAGCTTCACGTAGTCGAGTTGCAGACTACGATCCGAACTGTGATGCACTTTGAAGATTCGCTCTCTGTCACCAGATGGCTGCTCTCTGTATGCACCATTGTAGCACGTGTGTGGCCCTGGACGTAAGGGCCGTGATGATTTGACGTCATCCCCACCTTCCTCACGGTTTGCACCGGCAGTCTCAATAGAGTCCTCAGCATTACCTGCTAGCAACTATCGATAGGGGTTGCGCTCGTTATAGGACTTAACCTGACACCTCACGGCACGAGCTGACGACAACCATGCAGCACCTTGTAAATTGTCCTTGCGGAAAAAACTGTTTCCAGTCATGTCAAAATACATTTAAGCCCAGGTAAGGTTCCTCGCGTATCATCGAATTAAACCACATGCTCCACCGCTTGTGCGGGCCCCCGTCAATTCCTTTGAGTTTCAATCTTGCGATCGTACTCCCCAGGTGGGATACTTATCACTTTCGCTTAGCCACCGAGTCTCAATTTTCCCGACAACGAGTATCCATCGTTTACTGCGTAGACTACCAGGGTATCTAATCCTGTTCGCTACCTACGCTTTCGTCCATCAGCGTCAATATATTCTTAGTCAGCTGCCTTCGCAATCGGTGTTCTGAGTAATATCTATGCATTTCACCGCTACACTACTCATTCCGCCAACTTCAAAATAATTCAAGACTAGCAGTTTCAATGGCAGTTCTATCGTTGAGCGATAGGATTTCACCACTGACTTACCAGTCCGCCTACGGACCCTTTAAACCCAATAAATCCGGATAACGCTTGCACCCTCCGTATTACCGCGGCTGCTGGCACGGAGTTAGCCGGTGCTTATTCATATGGTACTGTCATCAGTCTACACGTAGACCTTATTCCTCCCATATAAAAGAAGTTTACAACCCATAGGGCCGTCGTCCTTCACGCGGTATGGCTGGGTCAGAGTTGCCTCCATTGCCCAATATTCCTCACTGCTGCCTCCCGTAGGAGTCTGGTCCGTGTCTCAGTACCAGTGTGGGGGATCACCCTCTCAGGACCCCTAATGATCGTCGCCATGGTGAGCCGTTACCTCACCATCTAGCTAATCATACGCATGCCCATCTTATACCACCGGAGTTTTAAATTAAAAACGATGCCGTTTCTAATTACCATGAGGCGTTAATCCCAATTTCTCGGGGCTATTCCTCTGTATAAGGTAGATTGCATACGCGTTACGCACCCGTGCGCCGGTCGTCAGCAACTGTAAACAGTCACGTTACCCCTCGACTTGCATGTGTTAAGCCTACCGCTAGCGTTCATCCTGAGCCAGGATCAAACTCTCCATTGTAAAAAGTTTAATGCTTCTCAAGATCTCTACTCTAAATTTAATTGACTAGGTTATTTGTTGGTACAATATCTCTATTGTATTACATGTTTTAAATTCAACTTGCGTTGAATTTTGTACTTACCTATTTTAATTTGGTTTGTCTCAATATTTTAATGAACTGCTCTTTTTGTTTTGAGACGATGCAAACATCGTCTTTACTTATAATTAGTGTCACATTTAACATGTGTCTTTATCGTTAAGCGGGTGCAAAGATAAGAACTTTAATTCCTAACTTCCAAAAGAAAATTTATTTTTCTTTTCTTAGCCTCTTCTCAATATTTTATAAGAACTATCGCTATTGTTTATCGAAACGTTTTCTGTTTCTCAAAGCGGGTGCAAATGTACAACCATTTTTGACTCTTGCAAGATTTTTGTGAAAATAAAATTTTTCTTTCTTACCAGTGAGCTATTTTTGATGGATTAACTCATCTCCATACCTCGTATCACCATGTTCTACTGAACTTACACTCATATCTGAAAAACAATATCTGTTTCTCAAAGCGGGTGCAAATGTAATACCATTTTACAATCTTGCAAAGACTTTTTTAATAAATCTGAACTCGTATTCATTAAGATGTTGTATAGTGGACACTTAGCCCTAAAACAAAAACTATAAGAACATCTAGTGTTAATAATATTAATGATATTGATAAAGCTTTAAACACTATAAATGAGTTATATCTTCAATAATAATTTAGAACTAAAAATAAGTACATTATGTATGTTGTTAAATAAGATCTGATCTCTATAAAATAAAAGTATGTTACTAATAAGTTGATAATAATATCTCCTTACAATGACAATATTTACAATAATAAGGGTAATTAGAATTAATAAACCACTACACTATTGTAATAAAATGTTATAATTATTAATACAATAGGTAATATAGAACAAGATATTATTTACTTTTGCCATTACAAAACAAATAGCTATGCTTGTAATTGGAATAGCCGGGGGAACCGGATCAGGAAAAACAACTGTTGTAAGGGAAATAATAAAAAGCTTGGATAAAAGTGAAGTTGCTGTCCTTTCGCAAGATTCATATTATAGAGACAGTAGCCATTTGCCATTAGAAGAAAGAAAGAAACTAAATTTTGATCATCCTAAAGCTCTTGAATTCGAACTACTAGTTAATCACATCTCTAAATTAAAGAATGGGGAGAGCATCAAAGAACCCATATACTCATATTTAACATGTAGCAGGGCATCGGAAACCAATACTATATCTCCTAAAAAAGTAATAATTGTTGAAGGTATTCTTATTTTAACTAATCCAGAGCTAAGAGACTTGTTTGACATCAAGATTTTTGTGCATGCTAGTGATGATGACAGATTGATAAGAGTAATTAAACGAGATACTATTGAAAGAGGAAGAGATGTCCATCAGGTTTTGGATAGGTATCACAAAACCTTGAAACCTATGCATAATCAATTTATAGAGCCTTCAAAAAATTATGCAGATTTAATTATTCCTCAAGGCGGAGAAAACAAAGTAGCTATAAATGTTTTAGCAACTGTTATTAAAAATAAATTAGTAGAGTAAACACTATATATAAATGGCATTTAAAAGTAAAAAGATATTAGCATTTATTAAAACCAATAAATACATGGTTGTGTTTATCGCGTTCCTTATATGGATGTTATTCTTAGATACTAACTCATGGCTAAAACACCGTGAACTAGATAAAAGCATTGAAAAACTTGAAGGAAGAAAAGAATTTTATCAAGAGGAAATCACAAAAGATAGAAAGGCTCTAGAAGAACTAGATAACAATCCAGATAAATTGGAAAAATATGCTAGAGAGATATTTCTAATGAAAAAGGAGAATGAAGATATCTTTATCATTAAAGAGGAAACCAAATAATCGTTTTATTAATGGAAGAGCTATTTCCTGAGTTTAGAGATGTTTCATATAAAGAATGGAAAAATAAGGCCAACTTTGACCTTAATGGAGAAGATTTCAATCAGTCACTCATTTTCCACAGCCTTGAAGGCATAAATGTTCCCCCCTACTTTTCGCCTGACAACAATTTCAAGAAAATAGCAACTAAAAGGCTTTCGAATCCAAATATTAATCTTGGAAAATCATTCTACCTTAAAAATGATAAAAAATCTATCCGTATTCTTACATCGGTTTTACGTGAGGATTTTGATTTAATCACAATATACATACCAAATGGATTCAATCTAGATACACTTACGGCTACAACATCCCTTTTCAACAAAGAAATATCACTGAAATTTGATAGTTTCTCTCTTAGCCATCTAGATACAATTCTATCATGGGAAAAGAAATCACTTATAAAAAATAAGTTATACTTAAATATTGATTTCATAAAGGATTTATCTAAAAATGGAGACTGGAATAATTCTGAGAAAGAAGATTTAGAATTATTCAAAAAAGCTTTGCTGTTTTCTAATGATAAAATAATTCCTTTTGCCATAGATACTGCTATTTTCCAAAATGCAGGAGCAAATATTTTACAGCAAATCTCTTATGCTTTAGCTATATCTGTTGAATACGCTGAGATACTCGGTGCAAATTTCTTTGATAAGGTACAATACAATTTTGCATTTGGATCAAATTTCTTTTTTGAAGTTACTAAAGTTCCCGTGTTTGACCACCTACTAGAATTAATAAAAACAAAATATAATAGTAAATCTAAAACAATAATAAGCGGAGAAGGCAGCGTTAGAAATAAAACGATCTACGATGCGGAAAATAATCTTTTACGAAGTACCTCTGAATCTTTTTCAGCTCTACTATCAGGTGTAGATTACTACACAAACATCCCATTTGATGAAATATTTAATGCTCCAAACAGTTTTTCTGGAAGACTAGCGTACAATCAATTATTACTATTAAGGGAAGAAGCTAATATAGACAAAGTCGAAAACATAAGCGATGGCAGCTATTACATCGATTTTATTAAAGTCGAAATTGCTGAAAAATCATTAGAAATCTTCAAACTTATAGAAAATGGTGGTGGTTTTTTGAAACAATTAAAAGAAGGCGTAATTCAAAAGAAAATTTTAGAAAGTGCTAAAAAAGAGCAAGATGCCTACAATAAAGGTGATATTAAAATCACAGGTTCAAATACTTATCAAAATAAAAACGAGCTAATCAACTCAAAGATAAGAAGATACCCATTTAATAAGTCTTCACAAAAAAGAACTATCATTAAGCGCATTCTATCCAAAAGGCTTTCAGAATTTTCTGAAAGGAGAAGATTAGATGCTGAAAAAAAATAAAATAAGCCTAAATCCCTTTACATCAAAAGGCTTAACCCTAAAATAACACGCAATAACAGTAGTTAAATGATTATTTTTTGTATTTTAGTGAAAACCTAAAAAATACAACTTATGGATAAAAGCTACAACACAACTTATGAGGAAAGGTCTACAACACATTCGGTATCAGGCAGACTTTACTCCAAAATCAGAAAAGCCCTAACTTTAGATGAGATAAGAAAGAAGTATTCGGTAAAAGTAGAAATTAACAAAGCTAGTGCCTAGCAAATATAATATTGTTTACTTAAGCGACCTATGATATAGGTTCGCTTATTTTTTTATTACAAAAACCTTCGTATTCCTACTCTTTGTTAGTAAAGCACTTTTATTAAGTTTGCCAATATTTAATTGTACAACATTTCGCTGTTCATCGAATAACTCTGTGAGAATTTTGTCTTGGACTTCAATGCTTTCTATATCTGATGTTATATCTACATAAAAATAAATCCAAGTGGCCTCATCTTCTATCTCACTACCTAAAAAATTCAATTTAACATGCTTATCATTCACTTTCAAGCTAAGGTTATCTTCTAAATAGCTATACGCCAAGGAATCAAGCTTTTTATATTGATTATGACTCCCGATAAGAACGGGTCTACCTAACCTCTTATCTAAAGCATTTTGCCAATCATCGTTAAAGACCTTAAGGCTCAGCTCTAGCTGATTAGACTTCTCATTTAATGAGATCTCCAATACACTAACATAGTATTTATGCATTACAAACGACATCATTGCAACAAAAACTAAAACAAGAACTCTCTTCATATATAAAAATAAATTATACTACTACTCATTACATTTTTAAATAAATACTTGAAATGCAAATAAACAATAAAATTGTTTTTTTAAGACTAATCTCACAACAAACCTAAGTTCAAAATATTATTATAGAATAATATTTTTGATATTTACTACATTTGTAATTAACAACATTTACATAAATACGATGAAAAAATTATTAATAATAAGCACTTCAACTATTTTTGGAACATCTTACTTAGAGTATATCCTTCCATATGTCAAATCATTTTTCGGAAAAAAAAAGAATATAATTTTCATTCCATACGCAAGGCCAGGAGGAATTTCTCACGATGAATATACTTCTTTAGCAAAAGAAAAATTTTCGACTATTGGATTAAGTATTACTGGAATTCACAAATATGAAAATCCTAAAGATGCTATAAAAAAAGCTGATGGATTCTTTACTGGAGGAGGAAACACTTTTTTACTAGTAAAACAATTGCACGAATTAGGGCTAATGAGTGAATTAAAAATAGCTGTCGAAAATGGAACACCATATATGGGAACATCAGCAGGGTCTAACATAACAGGAGTCAATATGAGAAACACGAATGATATGCCAATCGTTTACCCTCCAAGTTACGATACCTTAAATTTAGTTCCTTTTAATCTTAATGCTCACTATTTAGATCCAGATCCAAATTCAAAACACAAAGGAGAAACAAGAGAGACTCGTATTAAGGAATTTCACACTCAAAATAACACTCCAGTAATAGGTCTAAGGGAAGGAAGTTGGTTAGAAGTGAGTGATAATGAAATTATATTAAGAGGAGAATTAAATGCGAAAATTTTTGAACAAGGGAAAACTCCTTATATAATAAACTCAGGTTCAAATATTAGATTCTGATCTTTTAAAAATTACAAATCATCAATCTACACCTATTGTAAAGTTTATTATATTTAAAACTTTACAATAGGTGTTTTTTTATACCATTTTCATCTATTTGCTCCTAAATATTTTAATAAAACATCAAACATATAATAATTCATCAACCCTAGTAATTATTAAATTATTTTGAATAAATATTGTAAACCCAAACAACTTTTTTTTATTATATTTAACAAATCTACACATACAGATATATCGTAAATAAAATATATATTTTTTTAGATATAGATTTGATTAATAAAAAAAAACATGCAGAAAAAGAAGGTTTCTCTATTTCAATCACTCATCCCTATTATTATTCTTGTTCCACTTTTGGCCTACAACGTTATGGTATTTGACGACACTCTTGCTGGAGCAAATCAAATGGCTTTACTATTTGGTGCATTAATAGCTGGAGGAATAGGATATTTTCACGGCTTCGAATACGAAGAGATGTTTGCAGGTGTTGCTAATAATTTAAAAGCAACATCTTCAGCAATAGTTATTTTACTTTTTATAGGATCTCTTGCGGGTACTTGGGCTACTTTCTGGTATTGTTCCGGCAATGGTTTATTATGGATTACAAATACTTAATCCAACAATATTCCTATTTGCAACAGCAATTATATCAGCATTAGTCTCACTTGCCACGGGAAGTAGCTGGTCAACAGTTGCAACAATAGGGGTTGCTTTACTTGGAATTGGAAAAGCTTTAGGCCTACCTGAAGAAGTAATTGGAGGAGCTATAATTTCTGGTGCTTACTTTGGAGATAAGATGTCACCGATGTCTGACACTACAAATCTTGCCCCTGCTATGGCTGGTACCGACCTTTTTACGCATATTAAATACATGACTTATACAACTTTCCCCTCAATGGGAATTGCTTTGATAATCTATTTAATAATGGGATTTAATTACAGCAATGCTGAAGCAACTGTTGACACCCATGTTATACTAGATGCTTTAAGTTCTTCTTTCAATATTACTCCTTGGTTATTTATAGTCCCTGTTACAGTAATATTTATGATAATTAAAAAAGTTCCTGCTCTTCCTGCTCTTTTTATTGGTACTTTACTTGGGGGAGTATTTGCATACTTATTTCAACCGCATCTAATCGAACAATTATCAGGTAGCGATACATTAACTTTTCAAATTGCTTACAAAACAATTCTTCAATCTATGATTGGTGAAACTGATTTAGCTACACATAATAAATTATTAGACAGTTTACTTACAACAAGTGGTATGGCAGGTATGCTGAATACCATTTGGTTAATAATCACAGCAATGATTTTTGGGGGAATAATGGAAGCTATAGGAGCTCTACACACTATTTCTGACACTTTACTTAAAACAGGAAAAGGAATTGTTTCATTATTTGTTGCAACAACTGGGACATCTATTTTCTTCAACATGACAGCTTCTGATCAATATTTAGCAATAGTTGTACCTGGAAGAATGTATGCCGATGCTTATAGAGATAGAGGACTAGCTCCTGAAAACCTATCTAGAACTCTAGAAGATTCCGGTACTGTTACATCTGTTCTGATTCCATGGAATACTTGTGGCGCAACCCAATCATCCGTACTTGGCGTAGCC
>CBDCGX010000040.1:0-8591 GCA_965216965.1 Spirochaetia bacterium
CTTATTTGAGTTATTTTTGTGAACATTTCGTTTGTAATCTTCTTCAGCTGAAACTTCATATCCTCTTTTTTCATAGTCATTCTGACTGCATATTCTAATGTTAACTGTTTGATTGCATCAGTATTATCCATATAGTCTTTTCTTATTTTTTTTATATCTTCTTCTCCAAAGATATATTTTTTAAGAAACTCATATGTGTCACCTTTTTGACTTCTTAATGCACTTGCTAGCTTTAATGGTTTTATTACTTTCTTCCCGTGAACCATCATTGTTCCTGCTACCTTCACATAGTCTTTTTCGAAATTTGCTTTGAAGCTACCCCAAGCTACTAGTTCTGACCTATAAATTGCTCTATAATCTGCTCCTAATCCGTTTTCCGATGGAGTGAATACTGGTATAGCTTGTGTCACTTTATGCCTCCTTTATTTTTTCCATCATAATAAGTTTTCCAATTAAAGTTGCTTCCTTTGTCTTATCTTTTTTTACAAAGAAGAAACTAATCAGTTTATCGTTATTGCCTTTTATTTTTGTTTCTTTTACGTTTTCTTTTACAAGATTGTCTTTTATTCTTGTGTTTTTTATCTCTGCTTTTTTCTTAAACCAAAATGGATAAAAGATTTGGCCACCTCCTTCTTTTTTTATATTAATATTTATTTCTGAATATAAACTTTCTGTTATTCTCTTTTCTTCCTCTTCCTTTTTTCTAACTACATATTCCCAATCTATATCTTTGTGAATATTGTCTACTGCTTTAAATTCAGACAAATAAATAGACACTCCTTTCGAGTGTATTCCTTTTCCACTAACAGTAAATACTGTTGTGTTGTCATTCTGTACTTTGTCTATCTCTATTAACTGCCAGTTTTCATTTTGTTGGTCTATTTTTGATGAAAAGTCTACTTCAGATACAGCTCCACTTCCATCCAAATTACCAGTTCTTGCTTTTATAGAATATACTACTGACGAATGTTGAGCTAATCCTCTATCTTTTGTTATTTTCATCCAAAATCTTACCTTTATGCTTTTCACGCTTGTAACATTGCCTCCTCTACTTTGATATCCTTTGTTTCCCATAAAGAATGTTGATGCACTTACTATTATTGCTCCTCCTACTCCTTGCTTCGCCCTTTCATATATTCTAAATTCTTTTCCTACTCCTTCTCTTCTGCTAGAATCATTACTTTCCATTCGGTCGTATTTGCCTACCCAACCTGGGATTATTGGCTCTAGATAACCTGCGTCAGTACTTTCTACTCCTACTTTTCTTTTTTCATAATCTTCCATCCAAGGATTTGCATTTTCTAATATTGGTTGCTCTTCCCCTCTTAGGACTATTTGGTTGTTTCTCTTTCCTTTTTCACCTTTTTCTCCCCCTAGTTTTCCCTTCTTTATCCATTGACCTTTTTCTGCTTCATAAATCCATCCTCTTCTATTCTTATCTGTACATATCCACTGTTCACCTTCTGCTTGCTTTTTATTCATTATATTTGAATATGTGTCTTCTCCTTTTATTAAAACATTTATTCCTTTTTTCCCCGTTTTTCCCTCTGAAATTTTCCACTTAAGTGTTTCTTTTTCTAGCTTTACCTTTGTGTCTTCTATTACTTTTATTTTTTCTGTAGTAGTTAGTATGTCTTTATATTTTTTTACTATCTCTACAATTTTCTTATAATTTTCATTTCCGTTTTCTATTGCTTCAATAACTTTATCTGGGGTTTCGATTGTATTTTCTGCACTTGTTATTATTTTTGGGTAGTAATTGTCTCTAATTATTCTTAATATATTTATAAACGCTGCCGTCATACTATTTCCTCTATTTCAATGTCTACTTCTATTTTTTTTCCAGCAGCACTTGTTTTTCCGATTATTTCTATGGTATTTTCGCTTGTTATTGTTACTTCTTTTGGCGTAGTTACTGTTTTTCCTTCTTCTCTTTGCTCTTTCACTTTAATGCTTCTCTTTGTTGTTTCTGGAACGAACGCCACAATATAATACATACCAACTTGCGTTGTTCCAGTTGATGTTTTATACGAGTAAGATTTCTCCATTTTTTCTTTTTCTTCATTATCCTTCATTGAGAGTATATAATCTATGTTTTTTCCTGGGTATATTTTCACTTTTCTTATTTCAAAGTCTGCCGGCATACCAATCGTATCTACTTCAATTTGCATTCTTATTCTGTTTTCTTCCATATTTCCTTCTGAAATAAAGTTTACTTTTATTTTCTCAAAGCTTCCTTTTGTTTTTGCTGAATTTGGTTCTGAATGGTATTTTAATGTTTTTCTTTTATTCTCTCCTACTAGCTGTTCTATCCTTACATTCAGCCCCACTACTGAATTTTTGTTATACATTATCTCAAATTCTGCAGTATATTCTCTTGTTCCTTCTTCTCTCCATAATTCTGCTACAGTATTTAGTACAACTAGTCCAATATTATTTCTTTTTGCTTTTAAGACATTGTTTGTTACAGTTACTATTGTTTGTCTTCCTGCTCTCCAATTTGGTGCCACTATCCCTGTTTGTGTAGTTACTGTGTATGGATAGTGCTTTCTTCCTCTAATAAAGTATCCATTTGCATTCATTACTCTTGATGTTGTTTTTCCATTTTGGTCATACAGTCCCATATCTCCTTTATCCCCCTTTACTCCTTTGAACTTTCCTACTTTTGCCCAATTATCTTGAGTTACTTCTCCCCTTTGAGATATGTATCCATCTCCATTTACTGAATTTTCATCTATCCATATGTCGCCAATCTTTGATGTTTTTTTAAATATTTCAGATAAATGAGCTTGTCCTTTGACTCGTGTTCCGTATCCTCTCTCTCCTCTTGCTCCTGTTGGTATTTCAAAAGAAAATGCTCCATTATTTAATGTTACTACTGGTGTCCCCGTAATGTTTTGAGTATCAGGTAATACTTCTTTTACCCCTGCCACAACTAGGTCTCCCATTTCATCCTTTTTTTTTTGAGCATCTTGTTTTATCTTTTCTATTTCTTGTTTTCTTGCAATTATTTCTATTTCTAATTGTTTTATATGTTTGGCTATATCCACTATTTCTGGAAAATAAACATCTCTAATTACTCTAAGTACTTGTATAAATTCTGGCATATTAATTCCTTACTGGTTTGTTGGGCAGGGATATACATCTACAATAGTATCACATCCTACTACACATTTTCTTGGTTCTCTACACTCATATTCATCCATTATCCTATCGTCTAATGATTGCAGCAGTTCAGAGTCTCTTGTTTGATTTGTTGGTTTTGTTGCAGGAGTTTTTGTTATCTCTGTTCTCCTCCATCCAACATCGTGATTATTTCTTTTGTCGTCAGTAAAATCTATAATTACTGTCATTGGCTTTTTGTCTATATTGTCAGCCGATGCTCCAATCGCTCCATCTACTGAATTATCTGCATCAAATGATGCATCGTTTTGATAGTTTACCCATCTATACCACAAGTCTAATTCTTCTGGTGAAAAGTGATCAAGAGTATCTGTTGACATAGCACATCTCATCGCATATATAAAATCATCATCCCACTGATAACACATTCCTCTTATTGTCGGAATGGGCTTATATGGCGTTCCTTTTTCTTGCACTATTTTTTGCTCATATATTTTTGATGATGGAGTTAACCTTCCCCAATTGTCTATTTGAGCTCTCTCTTCCTCCGTTAATGCTTCGTACCTTTCTTTGTTTCTTATTTTTTCTAGATCTGCATCTTGCACTGGTGGTATGTATGTACCATTTCTTATTTTGTCCATCTTTTCCTCCTAAGGAAAATTTCCATATCTTCTATGGTTATTGCTTGAATATTCAAGATATTCAGTTGATATTTTGTCATTATAGTCCTCTACTTCTACATAATAGTTGTGCATATGTCTTTTTACTAGTTGAATTTCTAACCCTGCTAAAACAAGGTATGCTACTGCATCTATCAGGTCTTCTTCCATATCCAAATCGTGTCCTGAGCCTGCGATTGGTCTTTTTGGAAAAGCTAGAAACAAATCATTATCGATTCTTTTCATTACTTGAATTCCTTCTTTTGTTTTCTGAGTTAAATCTAGTGGCACACAGTCCCTTGCTACTCTCTTCATTGCAGAATATGTTCTCTCTATTATGTTTTCTGATTTTGATATGCTCGTTCTTCCTACTGATTTTGTGAGAATGAATCTTTCAAATTCTTCTATTGTCATAATTTTCCTTTATAAGTATTTTATAACTTCGTAATCCTCTTCATCTTCTCCCATTATTTCACTTCCATAATTTTCCATTGGTGAATAGATAAAGTCCTTATCGTTGAAATTGGCTAGGCAATCTAGTGTATCAATAGTTGGAGTTGTCGCCCCAGTCTTTAAGTACCCTGCCATCTGTTCTTCTAGCTCTAGTCTTCCTTCTTTTTGCTCTTCTCCACTACATATTATTATTTTTCCTCTCCTGTGTAATGGTGATATTCCTATTATTCTTGCGTGTTTACTCTCCTCATTGTTGCTAGTTAAATCTTCAAAGTTAAAGAATATCTTTCTTTTCTCCATTTCTTTATCTATATAATGATTATAAACTTGTTGTATTGTAGCTTTTTCTGCTCTAACTTCTAATGGATTAAATAGTCTGACGTGTTCAAATAGCATATCTATTACTTGGTCTGGATTCATTCTCCCTGAACTTGCTAGTAAGACATATCTGTTTGAGTCACCATCTATTGCTATGGTCATTATTGCTGATTTTGCTGCAGTTTTTTTCTTTGATATTGCTACATCTATTGTTGTGAATATGTTCATAGTGTGCAGCTTGTCTTTTATGTCTTTGTATTTTACTGTTCTATTATTTTGCTTCTTGAAGACTCTCATTTTTTCACTTGCTAGTTCTAGTAAGTACTCTCTTCTCCAGGAGTCTTCTCCTCCAATAGACTTTGCTTTCTTGTACTTTTTCCATACTCTTCCCATACTATGTAGTGTCGGCCAACTCGTTGTACCTTCTTTTTTGAACTCTTTCATTAAGGGTAGGAATATTGAATAGCACTCTTTACTCTTTAATAATCTATATATTATGTCATCTTGATGCATAAATGTTCCAACTGTAATACTTTTGTTATGACTAGTATCCATCGCTGGTGTTACTGCTGAAACTAACCAGTTCAGTTGTTTTTCTCGTTCTTTTTCTGAAGTTAGTATATCCTCAGGAAGAATATCGTCAAAAAATAAGACTTGCAATCTCTTATCTATTCCGTTTTCATCTGAGATTTTCGTCCCTCTGATAGCATCATTCGCACCAAATGCGAATATGTTAACTATGTGTCCAAATCTATTTACATAACAAATTTGATTTCCTCTATCTGCTACATTTTTACCATTGCTTTTTTTAGCAATAGATATTCCTTCTCTTAATCTCTCTGAGCTCTCAATTGCAGCAACTATACTCGCTAATAATAGTACAGCCTGCTTATATGTTGCAGAGAATATCGCCATATTAGTTACTTTACCAAAGTTAATTAAATGACCAGTTTCTATGATGCTCAATGGTATAAACTTTGTTGCAACCGTTGATTTTGCTGCTTCCCTGTGACACACTGCTTCTACTTCTGTTTTTTTTGATAACAAAACATCTATCATAGCATAATGTATCTTTGGAGTAGGAGTATCCTCTTTTGGTAGCGTTGCATTTACCCAAGAGAAGAATTCTAGCGATTGAGCTTTCGGATTGTATGGCTTATCGTAATCAATCTCTACTGTGTTTGCGAAGTCATTTGATTTCAGTAACATCTATTATCTCTCCTTCTCTTCCAATCATTTTCCCAGCTTTTCCTAACTTGGATATTCCATCGATAAATGTTTTTAGTAATTCTATTGATTTTGCACTTGCATCCTCAACTTCTTTTTCTTCTATTCCGACTCCTATGTATGGAGCTATTGCTTTTGCTGCTGATATTGAGTCTCTATCTTCACCGTGTTGTATAATATTCATTTGCTTCTGTATAATAGCTTGTCTATGACTTATAAATGATGTTTTACTATTTGGCTGTAGAAATAATATTAACTCTTCTATCCAATCAATTCTTGTCTTTGCTCTAGATTTTCTTCTAGCTTTCTCTTCATCTACCTGATATGCAATCTTATATGCTAGCAAAGCTTTTACTCCACTAGCTATATGATCAGCAAAGATAAATCCTTGTATGAAATCCTTTTCAGAAACATCATACTTTATTTGTATTTTCCTTGCTTCTTTCATCTATCTTCTCTCTGTTAATATTAGAATATTTCTATGATTTAATATTTCTTCTCCGTGCTTCTGGGCATTTATTCCCCAAAATCTACCAGCTATCTCTTCATCAAATATTATTTCGTTCATAGAGTTTCTTACCCAGTTTTTTGCTTCGCTTCCTGCTGGTCTAAAACTACTGTGAACATCTCTTCTTGCTATCTTTAATTCTTCTCTACTCTTTACTTTCTGTATTTTCAATATCATTGTTTTCTTCTTCTGGTGGTTGAGAAATAATTGCAAAAGCAATCTCTTTATCTAATTCGTTGTCGAATTCTTTTAATGCGTCAGCAACTGCATCTGATGCTTCTCTTATTAGCATTTTTGCATTCTCAATTGCTTCAAGATTATTGTTTAGTACTTTGTTTGTTTCTTTCCACTTTTTCTTTTTACCATTTACTTTGATTTCTCCATCTAGATAAACTACTGAAAGTGTTTCATTTACTTGAATTAGTCCTTCAGGAACTTCTTCTTCTACTTTTCCCAGATTTTTTGGTGGATTTTGACCTTCAGCTAGTGTATGCTCATTTGTGCCTTTCTCCTCTAGGGCTATTTGCTCTTGCTCATCATTTGTTCCACCAATATTTTTAACTCTTTTTTTGTTTTTATTTTTTCCCATTATTTCTTCCCTTTTTTGTTTGTTTTTTGTTCTTGTGTTCTGTAGTCTTTTGCTTCATCTGCTTCTGTAACCAATCCATCTAAGAACAAGGCTAAGGTACTTCTTGCTACAGTTTGTTGCATAAAGCCTCTCTTTTGTTCATCGTTATAGCCTGCCGCATTCAGCACCTGTGTTAATGCAAAATTATTTATATACTCATCTTCAATTACCATTTTGAACTCTGGTGTGTCCATCATTTTCTGAGCAGCATCACCTAGCTCTATGAGTCTATTAATTCTATCTTGTTCTTCTCCCATTTCTCAATTCCTTTTTTTAGTATTCCATATCTAGCATATAATGCTGATAATAGTGAAACTCGTGTCCAAGCAAAATGTATATGCATTCCTGTACCTATATGATATGCGTGAAACATAGTTGAGTTCATTCCTCTGTAGGTTTTCTTTGCTATATATATTTTCTCGTCCACAACAGTTATTCTTGATAAGAAGCTATATCTTTTAGGAAACAGACTTTCGTCCATTACATATACCTTCTTCATCTATATTACTTTTTGTTCTTTTTTTTCTTCTTTTTTTCTTTCTTTGCTGGTTTATCCCAATCTGGCATTTCTTCATCATCGTCGTCATCACCATAATTGTTTTCTACATCAGCTTCTTTTGTTCCTGATTTGTTCCACTTTACCCATTCTTTTGTATGGTTGTCTTTTGTCTTCTTTTTTGCAGACTCTATGACTTTTGCATCTTCTTTCTCATCTTTTTCAGTTAGAGTTTTTCCACTTGGTAGGAATGTTTGAGAAAGCTTTGTCTCAATTCTTTCCTCGTCACTATCATTCACTCCATACTCTCTGTATATTGAAACTTGACATTTCTTACCAATAACATTAGTAACTTCCCATACATCTTTCTTCTTACCATTGTTAAGTTTTATTACTTTGTCTTTTAATTTAAGAGTTTCTGCTCCAACTACCATAAAGAACTCTTGACTTCTTGCATAGTTTGAATTTTCTGAGCCTGACACCCACTCTTCATCTATACATATGTTGTTTATGTAAGCTATTCCACCATCATCTGATTTTAGCTCTAGGTTTAACATATTGTTTCCTTTTGCTGACTCATAGATAACTGCTGCTTGTACTACTACTGCGTGAACACCTGATTGAAGTATTCCTCCAGTCTTTACACTCTTCGCTGCTTTTGCATTAATTTTAATTGATTTTTTTCCCATAATTATTTACCTTCTTTGTTTTTGTTTTTTTTGTTTTTCTTTTTTTTCTTAGGTTGTTCTGTTATTTCATCTTCAACCTCACCGTCCTCACCATAACCTTCAGGCATAACGAAACCTTCTGGTAGTTCTCCATAAATCTTCTTATAGTTTAATGCAGCTTCAATTAGCTCTTTTGTTTTACTTGCTTTTTCACCAAGAATCTTTGCTTTTTCTTCTGAAATTTGTTTATCTAAGTCTACTAGTTTTTCTTCATATGTGTCTCTTCTTGTCTCAAGTGTTGATAGTCTCTTACTCATTTTTGTCCCTTTAGGTTGTTTATTGTTTTTGCTAATCTTCTCGCTATACCCAGTTTTGAATATGTTGTTAAAAAGATTAGTTCCTCTGGTTTTTCTTCTAGTTGATTTAGCACCGTCTTGCTTCCAAGTTCCAAGCCTAAATCACTATATTCCTTTATCACTTCTAGTGATAGCTTTCTTTTTCCCGTTAATTC
>CBDCGX010000041.1:0-13603 GCA_965216965.1 Spirochaetia bacterium
ATAGTAGCTTGTTATTATGTTTACAAGCAAATGTATAAAAGTAGGATTTTATGGAGTACTAGAATATACTAATACCATGCTAAAGGAGAGAAAGCAAAATGTAGATGTAGCTCTCCTTCGTGGAATCAATGTCGGCGGAAATAACAAAATCCCAATGAAGGATCTTTCTTGTTTGTTTACAAAGAAGTGGAAAACTCATGTAAAAACAATTTTGGCAACTGGAAATGTTTTATTTATACCATCAAGCTCACACACACCTCAGTTAGCTAAAGAAATAATAAAAGGTATTGAAAAAGAGTTTGGCTTTTCGATTGTTGTTTAGGTAAGAAACATTAAAAAAATCATGAATATAATTGCAGCTAATAATCCATTTAAGGCCTATATGTTTAATGAGAATAAATGACATTCTTAGATAGTTATAATAAAAAATTATTTGTAAAAACAAATACTATGTACGACTTTCTGTCTGTTTTTGACGATGTGCTTTTTAGTGTAATTGATAAAAGAAAACATATATCTACAGATTACATGTCGTTTCTTGATAAAGCATTTGGTAAAAGAGTTACTACAAGAAACTGGAATACTGTTCAGAGAATAATAAAAGTATTTGAAGAAAATTATTAATGCACAGTGAGTTATATACATTACAAGAACGATTTGGTACTTTTATCTAACTACATATTCTCCAACATAACGAAGCATTTTTTTCTATTTAGGAGCATTCTTATTAATTTGTTCTTTGTATAATTCGCGTCCTTTCTGTGTCATTTTAGGTTCATAAATATTCTTGCGGTTTGGAGCTGTACATTTTTACCATGTATCCATTCTTCATAAAACAGTCCTTACTTGTTCTACACGTCTTGGTAGGGCATTGTGTTTTCCATGATAATTATGATATCACAGTGTGAAATAATTAGAAAACAAAATTCTCAATGAGAATACAATTTTTTCATCTTACTAAAATCGTATTTAGAAATATCAGCACAAATAAATGTAGAGTTATTGTTTTTTTTCGTAGGCATATGAGCATGATTCGTCGTTATCAAGTCCGGCTAAGACATCAATGCCAGCTTTTTGCAATCTATACGATAACCCACCTATCCCACAAAACAAATCTATGGCTTCTATTTTTTTCATACTATTTCATTCCTACTGTATTGCTTCTACGTTCTAACAAAATTATATCTCCCCATATTCCATTTTTCTCACCAATTTTTTCTCTATAACCAACTATTCTGAACCCTGCATTTTTATGAATTTTCAAACTTGCATTGTTTTTTGGAAAAACATTTGCTTGTAACATCCATATCCCGTTTTTTTCGCTTTCTGTTATCAGTTTTTGTAAAAGCTGTATTCCTATTTTTTTTCCATGATGTTTATTTGAAATGTAAATACTCACTTCTGCTACGCCTCTATATACGTAGCGGTTTGAGGTGGGAGAGAGTGCAGCCCACCCTACAATTTCATCGTGTAATTCTGCAACAATTCTAGGGCTGCTTAAGTGGTTTTTATTCCACTCTGACCATTTTGGTACTTCAATTCGAAAAGTTGCATTTTTAGTTTCAATTCCTTGTTCATAGATTTTTGATATTTCTTTCCAATCCTTTTTATAGAAGGGTCGGAATGTTAATGTACTTGGTTTCATATATAAGGCTACCTTAATGTATATTTAAATGATAGCAAAAACGTCCATGTGTTTGTATAAATATATAAAAATGGCTTTTTTTATACAGTATTAATATGTTGGAATAGTCCACTACCTAGGTATAAGTGCCGTAAGCCTAAGTTATGGAATGCCAATGGAGTGAGCCTGTATATTATAGAGAAGAAGACATCTATAATTTTGCTGGTAGCTTAATAATTAGCTAAGCCAGTTTATGGGCTAATACGATTACAGATATCAAGGTGGGTAATCTCTCAAGATAATAGTGTAGGAGTTGAAACCATCTTAGCGAATGTAATCTGCTGAAAAACAGTGTTAGTGCTGGTAGTTTTGACAGTCAAATTTTAGCAATAATAATGCTACTAATGGTGAAGCTATTTACCAAGATAATAACACAACAGAAAAATCACCACAATAACAAATACAATTTTTTGGGCAATAGTACAAAAACTAGTGGTAATCAAATCTTTTTAGATACAGAAAAACATAAGGTTACTGATTATAATTCTAAGATAGAAACTATAAGATTAAGTAGTGTAATATTGCTGCTATTAGTACAGGTTTAAATGCGATAAATCAAGGTTTATATATTAAAATTAAAAATGATTATTCTGTTTTTTATTACAGTAGTGATAATTTCAATTGATTTAGCGATGCTAACCTTGTAACAGCTGTAATAACCCTTCCCGCTACTGGTTCTGTTTTTGATTTAACAACCGATGCTAGAGGGTATGGATTTACTGGCAAACCAGATATTGGTTCCTTTGAATACAATGGTATTGCCCCTTAATATATAAAAATGAAAAAATAGAGAGCATTAAAATAGTAAGGGGAACTTATAGTATGAATACTGCAAAGTTATACAATGAATTGTAGTATTATTTTTTCTTTTGTGCTTGGCTATTCCATTCGTTTTTTAAGATTGCATATATCGCTGCGTTCTCATATGTAGCTGATTTCAAAATGTGTTCTTTTAATAGCCCTTCTTTTTTCATACCCAATTTTTCCATAACTTTACCTGATGCAGGATTCCTTGTTATGTGCTTAGCAAAAATTTTATGTAAACAGCGTGTGTTAAAAGCGTATTCAAGTAGTGCTTTTGCTGCTTCGGTAGCAAATCCTTTTCCCCATTTATTTTTATCTATCCAGTATCCTAGTTCGGCGTGGTTGAATTTTTTTGTTATTACTAAACTAACGGCTCCGAGTAATTTTTTAGTTTTTTTTAGGATGATGGCATAATGTATTGATTTTCCTAATTCAAACTCTTGCTGATGAGTTGATATCCATTTTTCTGCTACTCCATCTGGGTAGGGATATGGTATGTTGAGGGTTGTATTTGCAATTTCTTTTTTGCCAGATAACTGTTGGACTGTTTTTGCGTCAGACAGCTTAAATGGTCTTAATATGAGTCGGTTTGTTTTTAGAATTTCTCTTTTTTTCATAATCGGACTGATAGATTTATAAATGCAATTGGGATTTTGGTATCTTTACACAGGAAGGCTATTTTTCTTGATGACTTTAAAATATCAAAAAACTCTGATTGTAATCTCTCTTTTTCATATTTGCAACGAGGCAAAAAAAGAGCAAATTCCATTTGTGGCTATACATCAAAGTCTCCTTCAGAAATCTCACAAAAATCCATAGTTGTTACCTAGAGTAATTATAATATATAATTTTTATTATTAATGAATAATGTAATTGCATAGTAGTAATTATATAACACTATAAGCAAGCTAATTTTTTGTAGAGTTAGTTGAAACGGCTTATAAATAGAAGTTGCATAAGTTTTTTCAGAAATTAATATGCTTGTTTAACAAAAACTGCTACTTTTTTACTCTCTATATCGGATGGAGATTTTATTTTTAAATGTCGACGATATTTACCATTTCCCTCTAGTAGTTTTTGAGGGTCGTTAAATTGATATCCATTTCCAAATTCAAAAGAGATATGGTTTTTGTTCACAAAAAGCCCACAGAAATCTTTTTCAAGTGAGAACATAATACCACCATACATTATTTTTTCATTAGCTTGGGGATATTGTATCAAAACAATTGAGCGTAATTTTTGTAAAATTTGATATTTTTTGCTATCAGACTTTTTAAGTTCGTTAAGAAATTCTTGTACTTGTTTATCTTTAGATTTTTTCATTGTTATTACATTATTTTCTTTTTCCGCATGGCGTTATGCCATTTTTGTGAGCGGAAAGTTTCATTTCATGCTCTGGATGGGAGTCGAACCCATAACCTGTCGCTTAGGAGGCGACTGCTCTATCCTATTAAGCTACCAAGAGCGTACTATAGATTATAGCATAATATGAAAAAAACCATTAAAGGTGTGTTTGTTTTTAGAGAACATGTATATAATAAATTATAATAGAGATGTAAGACGCATATGAAATATAGATATGGATATGATGAAAAGAAAAAACTTGTTAGAGTTGCAAAAGTATACTCAAAAAATGAACATTCTATACGATTGTCTTTGATAGACAATCATGTTATTTCTATAATTAAAAAGTTAAAATATAATGGCTATCAGGGATATGTTGTTGGAGGTGCTTTGCGCGATATTATACTTGGAAAAATACCGAAAGATTTTGATATAGCTACTAACGCTCAGCCTAATAAAATAAAACGAGTTTTCCGTCAATCACAAATAATAGGAAAGCGATTTAGAATAGTACTTGTTCCTGTGGGGAAGGGATCTTTTATAGAGGTGACAACCTTTCGCAATAACAGCGAAAAAGATATGTCTCCATTTAACACTTCAATCTTTGGAACAATGGAGCAAGATGTAAAACGGAGAGATTTTACGTGCAATGCATTGTATTATTGCCCTATTAAAGAGGAGCTAATAGACTTTACTAATGCTATGCGACATCTAAGACAAAAAAAACTCGTGCCTATTCGTATGCAGTATACAGAAGACCCCGTGAGAATGTTGCGTGCTATTAAATTCTCTATAAAATGCTCTTTGCGGTTGCCCTTGCAAATACAATTGCAAGTTAAAATGAACGCCCATCTCATAAGCCAAGTTTCTCGTAGTCGTATGACAGAAGAGGTGATTAAAATACTGTTGTGCGGAAATAGTGCAGAAATAATGCTTTCTTTTTTCTCTTTTAAGCTGTTTAAATATATGCTTCCAAAGATGAACACATGGATTGCTGAATCAAAAGTGAAAAAGGAACTTTTCTATGAGTCTCTTTTGCAATATGATGCAGTTCCCTTTGAAAAAAAGACAAGATCTGGAGCACTTGCCGTATTTATTAAAATACTTGTAACGGAATATGTTGCAATGAATGAACAAGAAGGAAAAAAGGTATCTATAGTGCGACTTTTAGAAGAAGTAAAATCGTGGATTTCTCCCATTACCCCGCCAAATTATGAGCTAAAACAAGCTATTCAGAGCATTATATATCCAAAAAATTATTTGCGACTGCATTCTAAAAATAATCAAAAAAGAAAACGACGCTATAAAAAACCACCTCCATTAAAACTGTAGTGTATTTATCTTTTTAAAAGGGCAATCTTTATTGCTACAATAATAAGTAACCCACCAAAAATCTTTGTAAAGACATCTTGAAATTTTTTAAATACTAGATATATTTTTCTTTGAGTAAGAAATATGGCAACAAGAGAGAACCACACCATGGTGGAAACTACCATTATTATGGTAATAATCCCCATAATTAGAAGTGGGGTTTTCTGTGGTATTACAAGTGTGAATACACTTAAGAAAAAAAGAGAGGCTTTGGGATTAAGAATATTTGTTAAAAATCCTATTCGTATTGCTGAAAAAG
Organism: Spirochaetia bacterium; assembly: GCA_965216965.1. GTDB lineage: Bacteria > Spirochaetota > Spirochaetia > WTKD01 > CBDAKK01. The sequence goes on from CBDCGX010000041.1 coordinate 5,463, forward strand.
GAGAAATTGTTTTTTTCTGATGGTTCTGTGTAATTATCATTTTTGAAGATTTTGAAAGAAATGATTTTATACCAATATATAGTAGATATGCAGCACCTAATAATTTTATGGTGGTAAAAATTACAACGGATTGAGAAATGATAAGAGCAAGTCCTGCAAAGGAATAGAGGATATGTATTGCAATTCCAAGACCAAATCCAACTGCTGTCCATATTCCAATTTTCCGAGAATATATAAGAGAATTTTTACACGCCATAATAAAATCAGGCCCGGGACTTATGAGAGCTAATATGTGAATAATAGCAATAGTTCCTACAAGGGGTGCGTAATCCATTACAATATGCTGTTACCCTATAAGTAATGATCCTGCAACCCCCACTCCTGCACCAAGCACGATAGAAGAGAGAACCATGGGGAAGAGTGCCTTTTTATTTTGAGGATATATCATTATTAAAGGGGGAATAATCATTAGGAGGGCTACGAGTAGTCCTTTTGCCCAAGGAGTAATATCCCAGTTTACATAGGGGACTAGTATTCCTATTACAATCCAGTGGGCAAATGCTGTAACGGATGCAGATATTTTAATTTTTTGGATAATCATTGTAACCACATCAATAATACCAGCGACAATACCAATTGCAAGTGCAATAAAAAACGTATTCATTATTTCTCTTTGAGTTGCTTTGCTTTTGTTGTTAACAAGTGACCAACCATTATGCTCATAATAGGGATGGCAAGGTATCGCATTCCTATTTTTCCAAAATAAGCACCAATACTCACATCCATCATAGGGACTAAAATAATAAGGTCTAATAGCAGACTTATTGCAAGCCATACTATGCCAATACAAAAGCCTTCTGCACAATAATTTTTTGTTGCTTTTTTAAAGTAAAAATAAATTGCCTTTGCTCCAACAAAGGTGCCTATAACAATCATAATTGATTTAAAAAGAAATATATCAATAATGAGTCCGTTTTTTGAGTAAAATGGAATGGCGATAATAAATGGTATGAGCCATATTATAATTCCAAAAAGTAATATTCTTAAAAGTTTTTTCATATATATTAGTATATCAGGTATTATCTATATAAATATTATTTAGAAACATGCTGTAATAATTTACATGGAACAGATAAAAAAATTGACTTATAAAACATAAAAGGATAAGATAGTAATATGAAATTATTTAAATACCAACAATGGCATGTTCTTATGCTCATGCTATTATTGGGTGTGCTTTATTTTTATACTAAAATCAATATAGACATTCTCAATGGTAGTTTGTGGGGTATTGCTACTATTAATTGGTATATTCTTGCGATTACAACTCCAATTTTTCATCAGTTATACGTTCTTATTTGTTGGAGATTGGAATTGCATTATAAAAGTATTTCTACAACGTGTAAAAAATATGGGTTTGTAATATTTAAAGTGGGATTCAAGATTCTTATTGTATCGCGACTTATAACAATTATCTTATTGGCTGTTTCAAACTCAAAAACAATTACCATGCACCCTATAGTGTTGTATGGCGTGTCAATTGTTTTTGCTATTCTTGCTGGGTATCTTTTTTATTCTGTATTTCGATATTTTGGCATTGATAATGCATATGGGAGGGATCATTTTTACCCCGAAGAAGCAAGACAAGGTTCTTTAGTAAGGAAGGGGATTTTTAAATATACTTCTAACGGAATGTATGTGTTTGGATTTCTCACTTTATGGATTCCGGGGATTGTGTGGGGATCAAAGGCAGCATTGGCCGTGGCTCTTTTTAGTCACATATATATATGGGTTCATTATTATTGTACAGAACTTCCTGATATTAAGGTTATTTATAAATAAGAAGAAAATTATTTTTTCCATTGTTTGTATATGTCCATTGATATCATGTTTTTTATAAGTTTTTAGTATATCAATACAAAAATTTTGTAATTGTTTATTCCCTTTTTTCTTTGCCAATTCATACAATCGAATAAATATTTTCTTTCCCGTTTCGATTTGCTTGAGGTTTTTCTTAATAAAATTATGCTGTGAGCATAGAGTTTGTCCATATGAGAAGCAGTATCAGCTGGGGAATTTCACACAGAAGTGATAGATATCGATGGGAATCTGTGGGTATGGGGAAAGAATGATAAAGGACAATTGGGAGACGGCACTACAACTAATAGAAACACTCCAGTGAAAATACAAATACCAAAATAAAGTAAAAACATAAAAGAAGACATAGCAAGGCATCTCCAAGATGCCTTGTGGTGCATAATGAGGGATATCTTTTTAAGAAAAAACACATGTAATATTAATAGTTATTTATTATTACTGTTATAAAAACACTTTACACACTTGACAAACATGTTCATGTATAACATAATAATATGTGTAAAATGTCAATCTAGGTTAAATGTGTATGCTAAGCTACTAGTAAAAAGCGGGAAACACCATTGACAAAAAAGTAATCTATGATTAACATATAGAATATATATTGTAATTATATAATCATTAAGGAGGAATACATAATGAAAACAAATAATTATAAACGAGTCTCTCTCTCTCTCTCTCTCTCTCTCTCTCTCTCTCTCTCTCTCTTAAATAAATACAAAGCATATGTATTAATACTCATAGCGACGCTAGGCATAGTACTACTTGGCTGCGAAAACAAAGCAGTGGCGGGTGCGGAGCAAGAGTACCATAGGTTATACATATCAGCTGGGTTTAATTACACAGTAGCGATAGATAGCGATGGGACTCTGTGGTCATGGGGAGCTGGAGCTAATAATAGTGGAGAATTGGGAGACGGCACTACAGCAAATAAAAGCACCCCTGTACGAGTACAGCAGGCAGGAGAAACTGCGGAAACTTTTATAGATAACACAACGAAATGGAAGGCAGTAGCAACTGGGAACTCTCACACAGTAGGGATAGCAGAAGATGGAACTCTGTGGTCCTGGGGAAAGAATGATAAAGGACAATTGGGAGACGGCACTACAGCAAATAAAAGCATCCCCGTACGAGTACGGCAGAAGACAGAGGCGGAAACCTTTGTAGATAACACAACGAAATGGAAGGCGGCATCAGCTGGGAGAGTTCACACAGTAGGAATAGCAGAAGATGGAACTCTGTGGTCCTGGGGAGATAATGGTTTGGGACAATTGGGAGACGGCACTAAAATTGCTAAAAGCACCCCCGTACGAGTACAGAAGATAAATAACACAATGAAATGGAAGGCAGTATCAGCTGGGGACAGTTTTACAGTAGGGATAGATAGCGATGGGACTCTGTGGTCATGGGGATTGAATGGTAATGGACAATTGGGAGACGGCACTACAGCAAATAAAAGCACCCCCGTACGAGTACGGCAGAAGACAGAGGCGGAAACCTTTGTAGATAACACAACGAAATGGAAGGCAGTATCAGCTGGGTACTCTCACACAGTAGGGCTAGCAGAAGATGGAAGTTTGTGGTCATGGGGATATAATAGTAAAGGACAATTGGGAGACGGCACTGCAGGCCTTACAGCAAATAAAAGCATCCCCGTACGAGTACAGCAGAAGACAGAGGAGGGAACCTTTGTAGATAACACAACGAAATGGAAGGCAGTATCAGCTGGAGGCTATCACACAGTAGGGCTAGCAGAAGATGGGACTCTGTGGTCATGGGGAGATAATGATGTTGGGCAATTGGGAGACGGCACTACAGCAAATAAAAGCACCCCCGTACAAGTGCAGCAGGGAGGGACAACATGGAAGGCGGCATCAGCTGGGAGAGTTCACACAGTAGGGATAGATATTGATGGAAATCTGTGGGGATGGGGATATAATAAAGGAGGAGAATTGGGAGACGGCACTACAACTCAGAGAAACACTCCAGTGAAAATACAAATACCAAAATAAACACAGCAAAAACATAACAGAAAACATAGCAAGGCATCCTGGAGATGCCTTGTGGTGCATAATGAGGGATATGTCTTTAAGAAAAAACACATGTAATCTTACCAGTTATTTGTTATTAGTGTTATAAAAACACTTTACATGCTTGATAAAAACACGCATGTCTAACAGAATGATACGTATAAATATCAAGTAGCTGGGCTAAAAGTGTATTCTAAGTTACTAGAAAAAGCGGAAAATACCATTGACAAAAGAGTAATCTGTATCTATAAATAATATGTCTACAATATATATTGTAATTATATAATCATTAAGGAGGAATAAACAATGAAAACAAATAATTATAAACGAGAGGCTCTCTCTCTCTCTCTCTCTCTCTCTCTCTTAAATAAATACAAAGCATATGTATTAGTACTCATAGCGACGCTAGGTATAGCACTACTTGGCTGCGAAAACAAAGCAGCGGCGGGTGCGGAGCAAGAGTATTATAGGTTATACATATCAGCTGGGGAATATTACACAGTAGTGATAGATAGCGATGGAACTCTGTGGTCCTGGGGAAAGAATGATAAAGGACAATTGGGAGACGGCACTACAGCAAATAAAAGCACCCCTGTACGAGTACAGCAGGCAGGAGAAACTGCGGAAACTTTTATAGATAACACAACGAAATGGAAGGCAGTAGCAACTGGGAACTCTCACACAGTAGGGATAGCAGAAGATGGAACTCTGTGGTCATGGGGACAGAATGCTATTGGGCAATTGGGAGACGGCACTACAGCACATAAAAGCATCCCCGTACGAGTACAGCAGAAGACAGAGGCGGAAACCTTTGTAGATAACACAACGAAATGGAAGGCAGTATCAACTGGGGACAGCTTTACAGTAGGGATAGATAGCGATGGGACCCTGTGGTCATGGGGATGGAATGGTAAAGGACAATTGGGAGACGGCACTAATACTGATAGAACTACCCCCGTACGAGTACAGCAGAAGACAGAGGCGGGAGTTTTTGTAGATAACAGAACGAAATGGAAGGCAGTAGTAGCTGGGAAAGCTTACACAGTAGGGATAGATATCAATGGGACTCTGTGGTCATGGGGACAGAATGGTAAAGGACAATTGGGAGACGGCACTAAAATTGCTAAAAGCATCCCCGTACGAGTACAGAAGGAGACAGAGGCGGGAGTTTTTGTAGATAACACAACGAAATGGAAGGCAGTAGCAGCTGGATATAGTTATACAGTAGGGATAGATAGTGATGGAACTCTGTGGTCATGGGGAAAGAATTATGAAGGACAATTGGGAGACGGCACTAAAGGTGTTACAACAAATAAAAGCATCCCCGTACGAGTACAGCAGAAGACAACAGAGGCGGGACCCCTTGCAGATAACACAACGAAATGGAAGGCAGTATCAGCTGGGGGGAGTCGCACAGTAGGGATAGCAGAAGATGGAAGTTTGTGGTTATGGGGAGAGAATGGTAAAAGCACCCCCGTACGAGTACAGCAGGCAGGGATAACATGGGAAGCAGTATCGGCTGGGGAAGAGCACACAGTAGCGATAGGTAGCGATGGAAGTTTGTGGCCGGGAGCTACACCCGGACGAGTATGGAAAGCAGTATCAGCTGGAGGCTTTCACACAGTAGGGATAGATATTGATGGGACTCTGTGGTCATGGGGATGGAATAGTAGTGGACAATTGGGAGACGGCACTACAACTAAGAGAAACACTCCAGTGAAAATACAAATACCAAAATAAACAACAGCAAAAACATAACAAGAAGACATAGCAAGGCATCTCAAGGATGCCTTGTGGTGCATAATGAGGGATATGTTTTTAAGAAAAAACACATGTACTAATAACAGTTATCTGTTATTAGTGTTATAAAAACACTTTATATATTTGACATATCTAACAGAATGATATGTATAAATATCAAGTTGGGTTATAAAGTGTATTCTAAGTTACTAGAAAAAGCGGGAAACACCATTGACAAAAAAGTAATCTATGAGTAATATATAGAATATATATTGTAATTATATAATCATTAAGGAGGAATAAACAATGAAAACAAATAATTATAAACGAGTCTCTCTCTCTCTCTCTCTCTCTCTCTCTCTCTCTCTCTCTCTCTCTCTCTTAAATAAATACAAAGCATATGTATTAGTACTCATAGCGACGCTAGGCATAGCACTACTTGGTTGTGAAAACAAAGCAGCAGGTGAGGAGCAAGAGTACTATAGTTTTACATCCATATCAGCCGGGAATAAACATACGGTAGGGATAGATATTGATGGGACTCTGTGGTCATGGGGATATAATGCTTCTGGACAATTGGGAGACGGCACTGCAACTCAGAGAAACACACCCATACGAGTACAGCAGAAGACAGAGGAGGGAGCTTTTGTAGATAACACAACGAAATGGAAGGCAGTATCAGCTGGGGAAGATTACACAGTAGGGATAGATAGCGATGGGAATCTGTGGTCCTGGGGATTGAATAGTGGTGGACAATTGGGAGACGGCACTGCAGGTGATACAGCAAATAAAAGCATCCCCATACGAGTACAGCAGAAGACAGAGGAGGAAACCTTTGTAGATAACACAATGAAATGGAAGGCGGTATCAGCTGGGTTTTATCACACAGTAGGGATAGATAGCGATGGGAATCTGTGGTCCTGGGGACGGAATGAATCTGGACAATTGGGAGACGGCACTACAGCAAATAAAAGCATCCCCGTACGAGTACAGCAGAAGACAACAGAGGCGGGAGTTTTTGAAGATAACACAACGAAATGGAAGGCAGTATCAGCTGGGGCATTTCACACAGTAGTGCTAGCAGAAGATGGGACTCTGTGGTCCTGGGGACGGAATAATAATGGCCAATTGGGAGACGGCACTACAGCAAATAAAAGCATCCCCGTACGAGTACAGCAGAAGACAACAGAGGCGGGAGTTTTTGAAGATAACACAACGAAATGGAAGGCAGTATCAGCTGGAGGCTTTCACACAGTAGGGCTAGCAGAAGATGGAAGTTTGTGGTTATGGGGACGGAATAGTAAAAGCACCCCCGTACGAGTACAGCAGGCAGGGATAACATGGAAAGCAGTATCGGCTGGGGAACTGCACACAGTAGCGATAGGTAGCGATGGAAGTTTGTGGCCGGGAGCTACACCCGGACGAGTATGGAAAGCAATAGAAGCTGGAAGCTATCACACAGTAGGGATAGATATTGATGGGACTCTGTGGTCATGGGGAGATAATGATAAAGGACAATTGGGAGACGGCACTACAACTAAGAGAAACACTCCAGTGAAAATACAAATACCAAAATAAAAGTAAAAGCATAAAAGAAGACATAGCAAGGCATCTCCAAGATGCCTTGTGGTGCATAATGAGGGATATGTCTTTAAGAAAAAACACATGTAATCTTACCAGTTATTTGTTATTAGTGTTATAAAAACACTTTACATGCTTGATAAAAACACGCATGTCTAACAGAATGATACGTATAAATATCAAGTAGCTGGGCTAAAAGTGTATTCTAAGTTACTAGAAAAAGCGGAAAATACCATTGACAAAAGAGTAATCTGTATCTATAAATAATATGTCTACAATATATATTGTAATTATATAATCATTAAGGAGGAATAAACAATGAAAACAAATAATTATAAACGAGGCTCTCTCTCTCTCTCTCTCTCTCTCTCTCTCTAAATAAATACAAAGCATATGTATTAGTACTCATAGCGACGCTAGGCATAGGACTACTTGGCTGCGAAAACAAAGCAGCAGGTGAGGAGCAAGAGTATAGGTTTACATCCATATCAGCTGGACAATATCACACAGTAGGGCTAGCAGAAGATGGGACTCTGTGGTCATGGGGAAAGAATGAATATGGACAATTGGGAGACGGCACTACAGCAAATAAAAGCATCCCCGTACGAGTAAAGCAGAAGACAACAGAGGCGGGAGCTTTTGTAGATAACAGAACGAAATGGAAGGCAGTATCAGCTGGGCGCTATCACACAGTAGGGCTAGCAGAAGATGGGACTCTGTGGTCATGGGGACAGAATGATGTTGGGCAATTGGGAGACGGCACTGCAGGCCTTACAGCAAATAAAAGCATCCCCGTACGAGTAAAGCAGAAGACAACAGAGGCGGGAGCTTTTGTAGATAACAGAACGAAATGGAAGGCAGTATCAGCTGGGGCCTCTCACACAGTAGGGATAGATAGCGATGGAAGTTTGTGGT